>JADKHK010000003.1:0-300000 GCA_016721845.1 Lysobacterales bacterium | reverse complement strand
CGTTCGGCTTGAACGCGCAGGAAATGAACGGCTGGCTTTATCACGGTGGCGGTCTGGAGCTGTGGCGCGAGCTCTACGCGAAGTTCGACCTGGTGCCGTTTCCCTGCGGCAACACCGGCGTGCAGATGGCCGGATGGTTCAACCGCGAGATCACCTCGGTCGACGACCTCAAGGGATTGAAGATGCGCATTCCCGGTCTCGGCGGCGAGGTGATGGCGCGGCTGGGCGTGGTGCCGGTGAACATTCCCGGCGGCGAAATCTTCACCTCGCTGCAGCAAGGCGCGATCGACGCGGCGGAATGGGTCGGTCCCTACAACGACCTTGCGTTCGGCCTCTATCGCGCCGCGAAGTATTGCTACTACCCGGGCTGGCAGGAGCCGGGCCCGACGCTCGAATGCATGGTCAACAAGACGGCCTACGAGTCATTGCCGGATGATCTGAAAGCGATCCTCGACGCGTGCTGTCGTGCCATCAATGACGACATGCTCGCCGAGTACACCGCACGCAACCAGGATGCGTTCAAGCAGCTCGTCGAGATCCACAAGGTCGAGTTTCGGCGATTGCCCGACAGCGTGCTGGCGGCATTGCGCGAACAGGCCGACGCGGTGCTCGCCGAGCTGGCCGCGAAGGACGCCTTCGCGAAACGCGTGCACGACAGCTTCGTCGCTTACCGCGAGCAGGTCCGGGCCTGGTCGGCGGTCTCGGAAGTGCCGTATTTCCAGTCGCGAGCCTGAAGTCCGCAGTTTTGTCAATGTGAACTACGTCGCAAATTCGGCGAACTACGCGATTTGTTGCAAAGCAGCGTGACCTTCGATTCATCCTGCGTATAGTCGCCCGGCCTTCCCGGTTCCGGGACAGGCGGGGCGATGGTCAGGGGGTTTTCCATCGCGCGCTTTCAGCACTCGACTGCCACCGGCGCAGAGCCGGCACAGTGAAGTGCGGTCTGCGTCGCGGCGATTCCTCTGAAGACATCGGGGAGATCTTCAAAATAATGAAATCCATTCCTTAAAGGGGAATCGTACAGTGGGCAATTTCACGCATAAGCCTGTGGTTCGTGGTTTCACCTCTTTCTCGGCGCTTGCGCTGGCCATCGCGGCCGGCTCGGCGATGTCCGCCGAGCGCCCTGACCTGCACCAGCAAGACGTCAAGGCGATCAACCTGCAGTACGCGAAGGTCGCTGCGGACATCGGCTTCATTGCCGAAGCGCCGGAACGTCACGCGGAAATGCTGGGTCTGGATGCATCGTCGAAACTGAGGTTGCTTGAAGAGTCCGTCGATGCCGACGGTACCAAGCACTACCGCTACCAACAGCTTCATCGTGGAATCCCGGTGTTCGGCGAACACGTCGTCGTCAGCGAAGACAAGGCCGGCATCAAGAACCTGTTCGGCCGCATGGTCGTCGGCCTCGATCAAGAACTCGCGCTCGGCGCGAAGTCGCGCTTCGACGAAGCCAGCGCCCTTGAACTCGGCAAGCGTGCCTCGCTCGGCAAGCGTCTCGGCGGTGCGATCATCGAGCGTCAGAATTCGCAGAAGGTCGTGTTCGTCGACGACGCCGGTGCCGCGCACATGGCGTTCCTGGTCGAAGTCCTGGCCGACAAGGCCGGCGGCGGCGCACCGACCCGCATGTTCACCATCCTCGATGCGAACAGCGGCAAGACCCTGCAGATGTGGGATGGCCTGGCACATGCGCTCGTGGGCACGGGCCCCGGCGGCAATGCCAAGACCGGCCAGTACGAATACGGCACCACCTACGGCTTCAATGACGTGACCCAGAGCGGCACGTCCTGCACGATGAACAACACCAACGTCAAGACGATCAACCTCAACGGCGGCACGACCGGCACGACGGCATTTGCCTACACCTGCCCGCGCAACACCGTGAAGGCCATCAACGGCGCGTACTCGCCGCTGAACGACGCCCATTATTTCGGCGGCGTCATCTACAACATGTACCAGTCGTATCTCGGCCGTGCGCCGTTGACCTTCCAGTTGCAGATGAAGGTGCACTACAGCAGCAACTACGAGAACGCGTTCTGGAACGGCACCGCGATGACCTTCGGCGATGGCGCCAGCACCTTCTATCCGCTGGTGTCGCTGGACGTCTCCTCGCATGAGGTCTCGCATGGCTTCACCGAGCAGAACTCGAACCTGACCTATTCGGGTCAGTCGGGTGGCATGAACGAAGCCTATTCGGACATGGCCGGTGAGGCCGCCGAATTCTTCATGAAGGGCACCAACGACTGGCAGGTCGGCAAGGACATCTTCAAGGCCACCGGCGCGCTGCGTTACATGAACAACCCGCCGCAGGATGGTCGTTCGATCGACAATGCCGCGAACTTCACCAGTTCGATGGACGTGCATTACTCGTCCGGCGTGTACAACAAGGCGTTCTACCTGCTCGCGACCAAGACCGGCTGGACCACGAAGAAGGCCTTCCAGGTCTTCGCACGTGCCAACGACCTGTACTGGACGGCCAGCAGCACCTTCAACCAGGGCGCCTGCGGTGCCGAAACGGCCGCGACCGATCTCGGCTTCGTCAAGGCTGACGTGACCGCTGCGTTCACCTCGGTGGGCGTGTCCTGCGCCACGACGCCGCCGCCGTCCGGTGGTGGCACGCTGACCAATGGCGTGGCCCTGACCGGCCAGGCCGGTGCTGCTGGATCCTCGACGAACTACACGATGGTGGTTCCGGCCGGCGCAACGGGTCTGAAGTTCGTGACCGCGGGCGGTACCGGTGATGCCGATCTGTACGTCAAGTTCGGCAGCGCGCCGACCACGACGAGCTACACCTGCAAGTCGGAAGGCGGCACCAATGCCGAGACCTGCAGCATCGCCACGGCGCAGGCCGGCACCTACTACGTGCTGGTCAAGGGCTACACGGCGTTCTCGGGCATGTCGATCACCGGCAGCTACACCGCCGGCGGTGGTGGCGGCTCGACGCAGACCTACAGCAACACTGCGGACTACACGATCAACGACAATGCCACGGTCGATTCGCCGATCACGGTCAGCGGTCGTAGCGGCAATGCGCCGAGTACGGCCTCGGTGTCGGTGAACATCGTCCACACCTACCAGGGCGACCTGAAGGTGGACCTCGTGGCACCGGACGGTTCGCTGTACAACATCCACAACCGCACCGGCTCGGGCACCGACAACATCATCAAGACGGTGACGCTGAACCTGTCGTCGGAACTGTTGAACGGTACCTGGAAGCTGCGCGTGCAGGATGCCGCGTCGGGTGACGTGGGCTACATCAACAGCTGGTCGATCACGATGTAAGCGACCGGCGATGAGCTGAGTCCGATACTCGAGAGAACCCCGGCTTCGGCCGGGGTTTTTTTTGGCAGTCTCCAAGGAGAACACCATGAACCTGCTGCACCTGCGGGCGCTGGCTTGCGCCCTGATTCTGGCGGTCGGCGCGATGCGCGATGCCCATGCCGGCATCGCTGCGCCTGCCATCGACCGCGACACCGATCCCGGCGCACCGGTCTACATCGTCACGTCCGCCGACATCTACAAATCCCATCTGCAATCGATCGTCGGCAACGGCAAGGGCATCGGCCTGCGCGACAGCAGCGGTATGCAGCTGGTGCTGGCCGAAGTGAAGGCCTACCAGATCGACGCGATCAGCCGCGCCATCCACGAACAGCGCAATCGTTGCGGTGGCTTCTTCGCATTCGAGACGCGCGCCGATGCCGAAGCTTTCGTGCAGGGCGATGCGTCGGCGCAGGCCGCCCGCGCCAAGATGGTCAGCTACACCATCGACAACGGCGTGACCGTCAATCCCTGGTTGCCGCAAGCCAGTGAAGCCAACATCCGCAGCACGATCACGACGCTGGCCGGCAACACCAATCGCTACTACACAAGCAGCACCGGCCGGACTTCGGCCGAGTGGATCCGCTCGCGCTGGCAGACGCTGGCGGGATCGCGGACCGACGTCAGCACCGAACTCAGCACCTGCAGCACCTGTTCGACCCAGCCCTCGGTCATCCTGACGATCAACGGCAACGAACTGCCCGGCGAGATCCTCGTGCTGGGGGCCCATCTCGACTCGATCAATACCGGCGGTGGCGGCAGCACGACCCAGGTCGCGCCGGGTGCGGACGATGATGCCTCGGGCGTGGCGACGCTGACGGAGGTCATCCGCATTGCACTGGCCAGCGGCTGGAAGCCGAAACGCACGGTCAAGTTCATGGCGTATGCGGCCGAGGAAGTCGGCCTGCGCGGTTCGAATGCGATCGCGCAGTCGTTCAAGACCGCCGGCAAGAACGTGGTCGGCATGCTCCAGTTCGACATGACCAACTACAAGTCCGGTTCGGTCGCCGACATGCAACTCATCACCGACTATTCGAACGCGGAGATGAAGACCTTCCTGACCAACCTGTTCGACACCTACCTGGCGCCGACCGGCCTCACGCGCAGCACCTACACCTGCGGCTACGGCTGCTCCGATCATGCCTCGTGGACCAGTGCCGGCTATCCGGCCGCGATGATGTTCGAAGGAGGCAGCAGCAGCGGCTACAACCCGAACATCCATGGCCCGAACGACACGCTGGCGAACATGGGCAGCTCGGCCGCCAACAGCGTCAAGTTCGCCAAGCTCGGGCTCGCCTTCCTCGGCGAACTCGGCAAGACCACCGGTGGCGGCACGCCGACGAACCAGGCGCCGGTCGCGAACTTCGCGTTCACGACCTCGGGCTTGACCGCGACCTTCACCGACAGCTCGACCGATGCCGACGGCAGCATCGTCTCGCGCAGCTGGACGTTCGGCGACGGCGGCAGCAGCACCGCGACCAATCCGAGCCGCACCTATGCCGCGGCCGGCACCTACACGGTCGCGCTCACCGTCACCGACAACGCCGGTGCCACGCACACGAAGTCGAGTGCAGTCACGGTGTCCTCGGGCACGGCGCTGATCCTGAGCAATGGCGTGCCGGTCAACAACCTGTCGGCGGCGGCGGGTGGCAGCGTCAACTACGTGATGAACGTGCCGGCAGGTGCCACCAGCCTGAAGTTCGTGACCACGGGCGGCAGCGGCGATGCCGACCTGTACGTCAAGTTCGGTAGCGCACCGACGACGACCAGCTACACCTGCAAGTCGGAGAGCGGTACCAACGCCGAGACCTGCGCGATCGCGACGGCGCAGACCGGCACCTACTACGTGCTGGTCAAGGGCTACACCGCGTTCTCGGGCCTGAGCCTGACGGGCAGCTACAGCACCGGCACGCCACCGCCGCAAACGCAGACCTACAGCAACACGACCGACTACGCGATTGGCGACAACACCACGGTGGACTCGCCGATCACGGTCAGTGGCCGCAGCGGCAATGCCCCGAGCACGGCGTCGGTGACGGTCGCGATCGTGCACACCTACCAGGGCGACCTGAAGGTGGACCTCGTGGCGCCGGACGGCACGCTGTACAACATCCACAACCGCACCGGTTCGGGCACCGACAACATCAACAAGACGATGACGCTGAATCTGTCGTCCGAGCTGTTGAACGGCACCTGGAAACTGCGCGTGAACGACAATGGCGCCGGCGACACCGGCTACATCAACAGCTGGTCGATCACGATGTAGTGGATCGTGTCTGATGCGACCGCGCAAAGCCCCGGGAAACCGGGGCTTTGTCGTTTCAGGCGCGCGTGCGCCGCGCCAGTTCGGCGCGTAGCGGATCGAGCAGGGCGCCGTAACGCGGGGCACGCGCGGTGTCGGCGCGCAGGGGTTCGCGTACCTGCGCGGCGCTCGCGGTGCGCACGCTGCGCGACGAGGCCGTGTAGTCGAGGCAGGCCGGCACGAAGTCGAGCCCGAGTGCGGCGCACAGGCGTCGCAACTCGGCTTCCGGTTGCGCGACCAGCGCTTCATAGTGCTGCACGTGGATGTGCCGAGGGTCGCGTGGACGCCAAGCATCCAGCGCGCGTTCGCAATGCTGCAGGTAGGCCGCGATGTCGGCGAAATCGCAGCCGAAATGCGGCAACTGGTAGAACTGCTGCTTGTAGCAGGACCAGGCGGTCTCGAGCGGATCGCGGCGCATGTCGATGATGTGCGCGCCGGGCAGCATCGCGCGCAGCACGCCGACGAACTTCCAGTTTTCCGGCAGCTTGTCGGTATGGCGCGGCTTGCGGTTGCGCCAATGCGCCGTGCGCTTCAGATAATCGCGGCCGAGCCGCAGCCAGTCCTGCGCGGTCGCCTTGCCGATCCAGTGCGGCCAGGGCAGGCCGCGACGTTGCGACTCGGCCATCAGCACCTCGCCGAGATCGGGCAGTTCGCTCGCGCCTTCGATCTGCGGGTGTGCCGACAGCATTTGTTCCAGCAAGGTCGAGCCCGAACGTGGCAGGCCGACGATGAAGATCGCCTCGCGGCCGAAGTCCGGGTTGGGCGGTTTCGGCAATTGTGCGGTCGCCACGAGCATCTGGTCGACGTAGTCGCGCAGCGGCGCCTCGCGCCAGGGCGCGCGTTGCCGCTGCAGCGCATTCGCGGCGGTCAATGCCGCCAGCGCTTCGGCGTGATGTCCGGCGTCCTCCTCGGCCTTGCCGAGCGCAAAACCGATCGCGATGCGATCGCTGTCGCCGGTCGTCGCGACCTGCAGCAGCGTGTGCATGTGCGCACGATCATTCTCGTCGAGCGCGCGTGTCTTGATGTTGGCCAGGCCGCGCCAGGCATCGCCGCACGCCGGATGCAGGGCCAGCGCGGCACGGTAGTGCGCGATCGCGTCGTCGAACCGGCCGAGATGCACCAGTGCATCACCGTGCAGGATCCTTGCCGGCAGCAGGTCGGGTGCGATATCGACCGCGCGCTCGAGCGCCTTGCCCGCCGCCATGCTGTCGCCGCGCAATTGCAGTTGGCGACCGAGATTGAACCAGGGCATGGCCTGATCGGGTGCGAGTTCGGTGGCACGCCGCCAACTCGCGATCGCAGCGTCGATGTCGCCGGCCGCGGCCTGCGCATTGCCGAGGTCGCTGCGCAGCAGGCCGTCGTCGGGCCAGGCCGCCAGCGCACGGCGCAGGCTCGCGATGGCATCGGTCGGACGCTGCTGGCGCAACTGCACCACGGCCAGCAATCGCAGTGCTTCGGGATGATCGCGTGCTTCGGCCAGTACGGCGTCGAGCGCTGTGCGTGCGGCATCGATCGCACCATCGCGGATCGCGTCCGCGCCCTGCTGCAATCGCTCGACGGCTGAGGCCGACAGGCCGACCGTGCGCGGGTCCGATCGATCAGTCGGCGTGGCGGCGCCGGGCGCGGGATATCGAGGCGACGACATGTTCAGATCGGTGCGGGAAAACCCCGATGATAGCGATGCGCGACGTTATTCGAAGCCGTCGTGGAATACCGCGGCGGCGTCGTCGAGGTACACGTGCGCACGTCCGGCGTTGAAGCTGCTGCCATCGAACCCGGGCTCGCCGATCGCCACGCGCGCGCCACTCGCGGCGACATCGCTGGCGAACTGGTTGAACGCACCGCGTGTCGTGGGCGGTGCAATCAGCATCTGCGTGAAGGCGAAGCCGCTGCCGCCATCGTCGAAGACCTGCGCCGCGCCCTGTTGGCTGCCGCCGTCTCCCGACTGCCAATAGCTGCCGATGACCGCACGCTGACCGACGAGGGCCAGGCTGTTGCCGAAGCGGAAGGACAGGCCAGGCGCGGCGGCCGTCAGTCGGGACGCGGCGCCCCAAGAACCGGCGTTGCGCCGGAAGTCGTAGGCGGCACCGGCCGAGCCCAGGCCGTTCACCGTCTCGTCGCGCGCCGCGACCAGGGCCCGGTCACCGAGCACTGCGACGGCCTCGCCAAAAGCCTGGCCGGAGGCGCTCGGAACCGGCAGCAGTCGCGCCTGCTGACTCCAGGTCTGCCCCGAGCGCGTGAACACATAGGCGGCGCCGCTGTCGCTGTTCGAGATGCCGCCGTTGTCTTCGGTCGGCGCGCCGATCACGACCGTGACACCATCCAGCGCGACGGTGCGGCCGAATGCATTCGGTCCGCTGTAGGGCGTGGTCGCGAGCAGCCGGGCCTGGTGCGTCCATTGGGCATTGGCGTCGCGTACGAACGCATCGGCACCGCCGCCGCCCCAATCGGGAATGCCAATGATGGCCGTATCGTCCTGCAGTGCCACTGCATGACCGAAATGGGCAAAGGCACCAAGCGCAACCTGCGGCACCAGCTTTTGCTCCAGTACCCAGCCGCCACCGTCATGGCGGTAGACATAAGCCGCGCCCTGGTCGCCGATCAGGCCGCCGGTGCCGGGTGCGGGCGTGTCGTGCATCGGGGCGCCGACCAGCAGTCGGCCCGCATCGGTCGCGACATCGAAGCCGAACCAGCCGCCGGCTTCGGCGTCGGGTGCGACCAGCCGCTGTTCGAACTGCCAGACGGGGCCGACGCGCCGGAACACGTAGACCGATCCGACGTTGCCCGCGTCACTCTGGCCGGGCAGCAGCGCGATCTCGTCACTGAAGGCGCCCACGACGAGCACGTCGCCGGCGAGCGCGACGCTGCTGCCGAACAAGTCATTGCCCTCGGGTTCGCCACTGACGCCGGGGGCCAGGGTGGCGTCATGCTGCAGCGTTGCCGCAGCGCAATGCGGCACGATCGACATCAGCACGAGCCATCCTCGGATTCGCCACATCGCGGTTTGCTCCCGGGTTCGACGCGACCTTGCGCCGTGCGGCACCGGGGGACATCCCATGAATTGGGGACAGGCCGCGCCAATGGTCGCGCCTGCCCGACGTGAGGGCAGGCGCGCGTGGCAACATCACCCACTACGGCCTGATCCGGAGTCGACGCGAGATGACCATGATTGCCCCGGCACCCGCGCTCGTCGCGATCGTCGAGGACGATGCCGCGCTCAGCCTGCACTTGCGCGGCATCATCGAGGGCAGTGCCGAGTTCGCGCTGGCCTGGATCGCGCACAGCTTGCGCGACGCGCGTCAGCAGCTGCAGCGTCCGGCCGATCTGGTCCTGCTCGATCTTGGCCTGCCCGATGGTCGCGGCATTGGTCTGGTGCCGCAGCTGCGCGCATTGCCGAAGCCACCCCGCATCGTCGCGTTCACCGTGTTCAGCGACGAGGCGAACGTGGTCGACGCGGTCGAGGCGGGAATCGACGCCTACGTGCTCAAGGACGTCAGCAGCGAGGACCTGCTCGACGCACTGGCGCAGACGCGTGATGGCGCGTCGCCGATCTCGCCGGCGGTGGCGCGCTACCTGCTGCTGCGCGTGCGCCGCCAGGAGCCGGTTGCCGCGGCCACGCCGGAGCCGCTGCTGACGCAGCGCGAGCGCGATGTGCTGGAACGCCTGGCACGCGGCTACAGCTACCGCGAGACGGCCCAGCAACTCGGCATCAGCGCGAACACCGTGGCGCACCACATCAAGAACATCTATCCGAAGCTGGCGGTGGGATCGCGCGGTGAAGCCGTGTACCGCGCCGTGCAGGACGGACTGATCTCGCTCGAACGCTGATGCTGCGACCGCTGCTCCCGCTGCTGCGCTTCTTCGGCATCGTCGCGGCAATCAATCTGCTCGCCTTCGCGCTGTTCCTCTGGCTCAGCCTCTCCCGCGTGCCCGACCTGCCGGCGGTGACCCGAGTGCACGCACGGCAGGTGGCGAGTTATGCCGACGCACTGGCGATCGCGCGTGCGCCCGCGACGACCGCGGATACCGACCTGCCCTGGATCGGATGCCGTGACGATTGCGATTCTCTGTACCTGGTCGCCAGCGTCGTCGTGCCGCAACGCATTGACCCCGACACCGAATACGCGGTCTACCTGCAGTTTTTCAACGACAACGCCCAGGTCTTCGTGAACGGCCATCGATTCGGGCCGGACTGGGGGATCGCGCACAGCGCAGTGCGACGTCATTGGCCCTTGTACGCGCCATTCCCGGGCGGCTTGCTGCACCCGGGCGACAATCATGTCGCGGTGGTCGTGCGCGGGTCGTCGTCGGCGCGGTCGCTGATCCTGATGCCATTCTGGGTCGGTCGCGGGGAAGACCTGCGCAGCGCATACAGCCGCGCGCGCTGGATCGGTCCGCTCGGCCACCAGGTGTCGGCGTTGCTGACGCTCGCGACCGCGCTGATCGCGCTCGCACTGGTCATCGCTCGCCGCGATCCGGTGTACTTCTGGTTCGGCGTGTGTGCGGTCGGAGCGATCGCGATGCTGCTGCAAGGCATCGTGCCCGATCTGCGCGGGCCGTTCTGGCTGCGAACCCTGATGTACTTCGCCGGCGCATTCGCCTGTGTCTGCTTCACGCCGCGCTTCGCCGATGCCGTGCTCGGCGTGGCCTCGGGGTACTTTTCGCGCGTGCTGCTCTGGCTGTATCCGGTGCTCCTGCTGTTCACGATGTCGCTGCAACTGTTGCCGGACGTGACCGTCCTGCAGCAGCACGTTTGGCCCGGGAACTTGCTGCGCCTGTTCGGCGCCATCGTCGCGCCCTACCTGATCTGGCGTTGCGGCCAATACGCCGTGGCCCACGCCGATGACCGGTTTGCGCCGTGGACCATCGGCTTCCTCAGCGTCGCTGCACTGTGCGGCGGCTACGACGCGCTGAAGTCGACGCTGTGGTTCGGCATGTGGGAGATCTCGCTGGTGGCGTTCGGCGCGTTCTTCCTGACGGTGGCTTTCCTGCTCGACATCGCGCGTCGCGTGAGTGCGAACCAGCGGCGCATGTACGACTATGTCGGCGAGCTCGAACGCGCCGTGGCCGCACGCGAGGCGGAATTGCGTCGCGGCTTCGAGCGCATCGGCGCGATGCAGCGCGTCGAAACCCTGGCCGAGGAACGCCGCCGCATCATGCAGGACATGCACGACGGCGTCGGCGGACAACTGGCGAGCCTGCTGGTGCTGTCGCGGGACCGCGTGCTCGAGCCGGCCCGCTTGCTTGCTGCGCTTCGGGACGGGTTGGCCGACCTGCGGCTGATCGTCGATTCGTTGAGCCAGGTCGACGACGACCTCGCCTTCGCGCTCGGCAGCCTGCGTGGGCGCATCGCGCCGCAGCTGCGCGAGGCCGGCATCGATCTGGTCTGGGCGATCGATCCGGCGACCAGCTTGCCCGGTTTCGGTCCGCAGGCGGTGCTGCAAGTGTTCCGGATCGTCCAGGAGGCCGTGAACAATGCCCTGCGCCACGGCCGCGCTCGCCAGATCCGCATCGCCTTCGAGCGCACCGCCGATGCGATCGAGTTGCGCATCGAGGACGACGGCGTCGGGCTGCCCGAGACGCTGGCGGTCGGCGGCCACGGCATCGGCGGCATGAAGGCGCGCGCGGCGAAATGCGGCGCGGACTTCGCAATCCAGCGCGGCGACAAGGGCGGCACCCGGGTCCTGTTGCGCTGGCCCGGGCGACCGAATCTGGCCTGATCAGCGCGTCGCCATCACGCCCGGCAGCCAGGTCGCGAGCTCGGGCCACAGACACATGATCAGCAGCATCACGACCTGCAGCACGATGAAAGGGACCACGCCGCGATAGATGTCGGCGGTGCGCAAGGTCGGCGGTGCGACGCCGCGCAGGTAGAACAACGCGAAGCCGAACGGTGGCGTCAGGAAACTGGTCTGCAGGTTCACCGCGAACAGCACGCCGAGCCAGACCGGGTCGATACCGAGCGCGAGCAGGGTCGGTGCGGTCAAGGGCACGACGACGAAGATGATCTCGATGAAGTCGATCACGAAGCCGAGCAGGAACATCACGGTCATGACCGCGAGCAGCGCGCCCCACTTGCCGCCGGGCAGGTCGCTGAGCAGGGCGTGCACGGCGTCGTCGCCGCCGAAGCCGCGGAAGACCAGCGAGAACAAGGCCGCACCGATCAGGATCAGGAACACCATGCTGCTGACCAGCACGGTCTGCTGCATCACCTCGCGCAGGCGGGCCAGATTCAGTTCGCGGTTGAGCAGGCCGAACAGCATGGCACCGACCGCGCCCACGGCTGCGGCTTCAGTGGGCGTCGCGACGCCGTAGAGGATCGAACCGAGCACCGCCAGGATCAGTCCCAGCGGTGCAGCCAGCGCCTTCAGCAGATCGCCGGGTCCGATCGCGCTGCGTTCCGCGATGGGGATCGCCGGCGCTCGCTCCGGATGGCGCCAGGATGTCCACAGGATGTACACCAGATACAGCGCGACCAGCACCAGTCCGGGAATCAGCGCGCCGGAAAACAGGTCGCCGACCGCCACCGTCTTCGGTGCATAGATGCCTTGCTTGAGTTGGGCCTGCTGATACGCGTTCGACAACACGTCGCCGAGCAGCACGAGGATCACCGAGGGCGGAATGATCTGGCCGAGCGTGCCGGCGGCGCAGATGGTCCCGCTGGCGAGGCGTGCGTCGTAGCCATAGCGGAGCATGGTCGGCAATGCGATCAGGCCCATGGTCGTGACGGTCGCGCCGACAATGCCGGTCGAGGCCGCGAGCACGGCGCCGACCAGCATCACCGAAATCGCGAGCCCGCCGCGCAAGCCACCGAAAAGCGCGCCCATCGTCAGCAGCAGACGTTCGGCGATGCGGGCGCGCTCCAGCATCACGCCCATGAACACGAACAGCGGCACCGCCACCAGAGTGTCGTTGCTCATGGTGCCGAAGACGCGATTCGGCAGCGCTTCCAGGAAGGCCGGATCGAAGGCGCCGACGGCACTGCCGATCCCGGCGAAGATCAGGCCAACGCCGGCCAGGGTCATCGCCACCGGATAGCCGAGCGCGAGTGCCGCGCACAGGCCGAAGAACATCAGCATCGCCCAGGCACCGCCGCTCACAGGCGCGCCTCGTCATGCGCCGCGGTGATCGTGTCGGGCGAACGCCAGCGGGTCCATGCGTCGATCGCGTGGGCGATGCCTTGCAGGCCAAGCAGTGCCGCCGCGATCGGGATCAGGGTCTTGAGCAGGTAGACACCGGGCAGGCCGCCGGGCTCGCGCGAACTCTCGCGCAACGACCAGGCCATGCCGACATAGTCGAGGCTGACCCAGAACAGGAACACGCAGAACGGCAGCAGCAGCACGACGGCGCCGACCAGATCGGCGAGCGCACGCCCACGCGGCGACAGGCGCTGGTAGACGAGATCGACGCGCACATGCGCATCGCGCTTCAGCGTGAACGCCGCGCCGAGCAGAAACACCAGGCTGTGCAGCCACAGCGTCGCTTCCTGTGCCGCGATTGAACCGGTTGCGAACAGATAGCGTGCCGCGACCAGTCCGAACACCAGCAGCACCAGCAACAAGGTCAGCCACGACAGCGCGCGCCCGATCCATTCGTTCAGCGCGCCAATGCGCGCACTCAGCGTGTTCGCGAACGCCATCGAATCAACCCACGTCGATCGAGAAATGGTGGCTGGTGATGGCCATGCGCTGACCGAGATAGAACGCGTGCGCGCCATGGCGATGCACGCCGGAATCGAGGTGCAGGACTTCGCATTCCAGGCGCTTGGCTTCGCGGTAAAGCCATGCGAACAGCAGCTTGCCGTAGCCCTGGTCACGGACGTCGCTCGAGGTCACGAAGTCGTCCACGTACATGGTGCGGCCGCAGACCAGCATGGTCATGAGGCGATAGCCGGCCACGGCGCGGACCTGATCGCCATCCCAGAGCACGGCGATTTCGTAGCCTTCCTTGCGCTGCGTCGCGACGGCGGCGAGAAACCCGTCGAGGTCGAGGTGCTTGCGCAATTCCTGCATCACCGGGAAGGCCGCCTTCAGGGCGCCGATGGAATTCGCCCGGCGAATCGTCACCGTGCTTTCGATCTTCGCCATGTCAGTCCCACTCGTACAGGGTGTAGTAGACCGGGCGCACCGGGCCGTCTTCGCCGTCGTATTCAAGGCGGCCGTTGCCGTCGGTATCGAGATAAGTGTAGGCCGGGCCACGTTCGGGCACGACGCGCACCATATAGAGGCGACCGCCCTGCCGGTATTCCTCGATCACGGCACCCTTGACGTTGCGGATCGACACCGTCGGCGGCGGTTCGTCCGGCGGCTGCACTTTCTCCGGCAGCGGCGGATCCTCGGGTGTCGGCGCGTCCGCAACCTTGGTCGGGACGTCCTTGGTTTTTTCCGCCGCGACCAGTGGCAGCGCGACGATCAGGGCAAGCAGAAGCAGGGAGGTACGCATGCCGGTCAGTCTATCGCGCCGCTCAGGCTGATGTTGCGCCGGACGAGACGTTGGCAAGCAGGGTGTCGAGTTCATCGAGGCGATACGCGGCGAGCAGGGCACGCAGTTGCACGGCCAATTCCGCGTGATCCGCTTCGATCGCGGCGACGCCGTTCAGGGCGCCTTGCAGGTCGCCGGCCGCGAGCGACTGCCGCATGGCGACCAGCCAGTTCGCGGGCAGCTGCGCCAGTTGAATCGGGTCGGGCGCCGCCAGCGTCGGCGTGTCGATCGCAGGTGGCGCATCGTGATCGTAGAGGTAGCGCACGGCGAGGTAATCGGCCATCTTCGCGAAGATCATGCCCTCACGGAACGGCTTGGACAGGAAGTCGTCGCAGCCGCTGGCGAGGATCTCGGCGCGCTGGTGTTCGAGTGCGCTCGCCGACAGCGCCAGGATCGCGACGCGATCGCGGCCGAGGCGGCGTTCCTCGTCACGGATCCGGCGCGCGACCTCGGTGCCATCCATGCCGGGCATGCGCTTGTCGAGCCAGATCAGGTCGGGCCGCCAGTCACGCCACATCGTCAACGCTTCCTCGCCGCTGGCCGCCTGGCGCACCTCATAGCCGACCGCTTCAATCAGACCGCAGAGCAGGGTGCGATTGTCGTCGATGTCGTCGACGACGAGGATGCGGCGTATCGGCTGGCCGGGTTCGAGCGCACGGACCCGCCGGCGGTCGCCGCGCTCGCTGGATACGATGCCGTCGCTGCTTTCCGCGAGCGCCAGGCCGAGCGTGAACGTGGCGCCATGCCCGGGTTCGCTGCGCACGACGATGTCGCCGCCCATCAGTCGCGCCATGTCGCGCGACAACGCCAGGCCGAGCCCGGTGCCCTCCTTCGCGGCGCGGCCGGTCTCGGTTTGCACGAAGGGTTCGAACAGCTGACCGAGTTCGTGCGCGGCGATGCCCGGGCCGGTGTCCGCGATCTCGAATTCGGCACGGCCATCCTGCCAGCGCACGCGCAGGGTGACGCCGCCGCGGCTGGTGAACTTCACCGCGTTGCCAAGCAGGTTCAGCAGGATCTGGCTGAGCTTGCGCGCGTCGCCGCTCACCGCCTTCGGCAAGTCCGCAACCTCGATGTGCAGCCACAGGTCTCGCGCTTCGGCGCGCACGCGCATCAGCTCGCAGACATTGTCGATCAACGCGCGCAAGTCGAAGCTGGCGACCTCCAGTACCAGCACGCCGGCCTCGATGCGCGACAGCGACAGCACGTCGTTGATCAGTCCAAGCAGGTGTTCGCCGCTGCGCAGGATGGTCGCGAGATGGCGGTGGTCATCCGATGAGCGACTCGGTTGACGATCCATCAGTTGTGCGAAGCCCAGCACCGCGTTCAACGGCGTGCGCAGCTCGTGGCTCATGTTGGCGAGGAACACGGTCTTGGCGCGATTCGCTTCCTCGGCGCGCGTCCGCGCGACCTCGGCGGCTTGGCGCGCGGCTTCCAGTTGCGCGTTCTTGTCGCGCAGTTCGTGCGTGCGTTGCGCGACCACGTGCTCCAGCGCCTGGTTCTCGGCGCGGACCCGGGCCAGTCGCCAGCGCAGCAAGGCCTGCACCAGCAGGAATGCCGCGACCAGGTAACCGAGGTAGGCCCACGGCGAGCGGTACCAGGGCGGCAGGACGCGAAATGCGAACGTCTCCGTCGTGCCGATCGTGCCTTCCCGATTCCGCGCCCGCACCTGCAGGCCATAGCGGCCTTCGTGCAGGTTGGTGTATTCGCGGAAATCCTCGCGGCTCCAGGGCGACCAGTCGCGGTCGTTGCCGTCGAGGCGTGTCTGGTAGACCAGCCCATCGCCGCTGTCGAAATGCGGCGCCGAGAACTCGAAGCGCAGGGTGTGCGCGGCGAATGGCAGATCGATTGGCGCGAACGTTCCGCTGCCGTCGTACAGCGGTGCGCCATCGTTCCCGGTCGAGACTCGACGCAGCAAGGTGCGAAACCCGGGCGCCGCGGTGGAACCGACGCGGGCATCGAGTCGGAACAGGCCATCCGAGCCGCCGGCCCAGACGATGCCATCGTCTTCCGCGAACACCTTTTCGATCCAGCCACCGGCCGTCGCGGACAAGGATTGCGGCGCCCACGCCCATCCGGTGCCGGTCGACCGGGCGAGGCCAGCTTCTTTCAGACCACTGGTTTCATCCACCGTGGCCAGCCACAGCGCCTGCGACTGGCGGCCACCCACGCCATAGACCACCCAACGCTGCGTCTCGCCGAACAGCCCGGCGAAGCGGGGGTCCGGTTCGAAGCGGCGTGCGTGCGCGTCGAAGCGCATCAGGCCGTGATGCGTGGAGACCAGCAGCGTGTCATCGACGTCTTGCACGTAGTTGTCGTGCAGCTGCGGCAGCCCGTCCGCTTCGCCGTATCGTGCCTGTTCCGCAACGTGCACCTGGCCGCCGGCATCGGTCTCGAATCGCAGCCGGGCCACGCCGTGATTCCAGGTGCCGACCCAGAGCCGGCCGTCGGGTTCTTCCAGCATCGAGTTCACGGTGAGGTCGATGTCCGCCACGCGGCCCGCGTCGATCCATTGCCCGCCCTCGTGGCGCAGGATGGCGATGCCATCCCAGAGCCCGACATAGACACGGCCGGGCACGACCCTCGAGGCGAGCAGGGCGGTGGTGGTGCCGGTGACGCCACGCTGCAGCTGGGTGACGAGGTCGCCGCGGACCAGGAAGGTGCCGTCGTTGTTGCCGACCAGCAGGTCGTCACCGACCGAGAGAAATGCAAACGTCTGGCCACGCAGGCCGGCGATCGCGGCGAAGCGGGCATCCGTGCCGGCCTGAAGCCGGAACACGCCCTGTGCGGTGCCGGCATGCAGCACGTCGCGATGCCGATGCAGCGACAGCACGGCGCCATTGAGGCCGCTGCGCTCGTCGAAGCGGCTCAGCGGCAAGTCGGTTTCAACACGGCTCAGACCACGGTCGAGCGCGAGCCACAATCCGCCCTGGCGGTCGACGAACATGGCGAGGACGGTGTTGTCCTGCAGTCCGCGCGACTTGTCGAGGCGTCCACGCAGGCGCGCATCGGCCTCGAGGAAATAGACGCCGCCCTGGAATGTGCCGAACGCGTAGCCGCCATCCGGCAACTGCACGCCGCTGTACAGCAGGTCGCGGCGCAGTGCCGCATTCACTTCGCTGGACAGCGCTTGCAAGGGACCGCCGTCGGACACGTACAGGCCGCTGTCGCGGCTGCCAACCAGCAGGCCGTCACCGCTTCCCCAGGGCAGGACGAAGTCGACGCTGTGCTCACCGAGCACGTCGCTGCCGGGCATGCGTTGCAGCTCGTCGCCGACCAGTTCCATCAGGCCGCGGTCGCGTTCGCGAATGAACAGCCGGTCGCGGGTCATGAAGGCACGATGGAAGGCGGTACCCGGTGTCCAGCTGCGCACCTCATCGCCGCGCAGCCGGATCAATCGTGCATAGCTGGCAAAATAGATGTCGTCGCCGTGCACGAACACGTGGTGCACGTCGTCGAAATCGCGATCGGACGGCGCCAGTCGATCGAGCAAGGACACGTAGTGCATGCGGCCCCGTGCATCGGCTTCGAGCCGACCGATCTCGCCCATCGCGCCGACATAGATGCGACCGTCCGGCGCCACCGCGAGCGCGCGCACGACCGTACGCTTCTCGGTGCGGATCAGGCGCCAGCGTTCGCCATCGAACTCGAGCACGCCGTCGTTGTTGCCGACGTAGATCACGCCGCGATGATCCTGCACGACGGTCCAGTTCTGGGCATGGGCAGCGTAATCGCGCGGCGAATAATTGCGCAGGAAGGGCAGTCCCGCCTCGACGCGCGCCGAGTTCGGCGCGGCCACGGCCCAGCAGGTCGTTGCGATCAGCGCCAACGCCAGCAGCAGGCGAACCGTCCAGCGACCACCCATGCGTGCTCCATTCAGCGTGAAGGCCGATCATAGCCCGCCATCCGGGCCGGTCGCGATGCTGCTGCGTGTTAGGCTCGGAAGCTGAATCCGTACCCCGGGAACGAGTCGATGCAAGCGAGTGCCGAGCCCATCGGTAGCCTCCGGGCGGACATCCTGGTGGTCGACGACAATCCCGCGAACATCGAATTGCTGGTGGCCATACTCGGCGGCCACGGCTATCGCTGCCGTGTCGCGAACAGCGGTGCCCGCGCCCTGGCGGCGGCGCGCGCCGACGTGCCCGATCTGGTCATGCTGGACATCGCGATGCCGGGCATCGACGGTTACGAGGTCTGTCGACAACTCAAGGCGGATGCGGCGACCCGCGCCGTGCCGGTGATCTTCCTGTCGGCCTTGAACGGCGTGATCGACAAGGTGCAGGCATTCGCCGCCGGCGGTGCCGACTACATCGGCAAGCCGTTCCAGCTGGAGGAAGTGATCGCGCGGGTCGAGAGTCAGGTCCGGGTGTCGCGCATGCAGCGCGAGGTCGAGGAACGCAATGCGGAGCTCGGCCGCGTCAACGCCGAGTTGCTTGAGGCCACACAGCGCCTCGAAGCCGGCAATGCCCGACTGCGCAAGCTCTCGGAAAGCGACGGCCTCACCGGTGTCGCCAACCGACGCCTGTTCGATGGCAGCCTGATCGAGGCCTGGACCGCGTCGGTGCGGTCGCGCCGCGAAATCGCGTTGATCCTGATCGACATCGATCATTTCAAGGAATACAACGATGCCAGTGGCCACCTCGCCGGCGACGATTGCCTGAAGCGCGTCGCGCAGGCGCTGGAGTCCGAAGCGAGCGCAGTCGGGGCACTGGTGGCGCGGTACGGCGGCGAAGAGTTCTCCGTGCTCCTGCCGGACCCGGCAGCGACCGACGCGCGCGCACTCGCCGAGGCATTGCGCGCACGCGTCGAATTCGAAGCGCTGCCGCATCCGCGCTCGGATGTGGCGCGAGTGGTGACCGTGAGTGTCGGCGTGGCGGTGATGGCACCGACAGCGGCGCACGAGCCCGCACTCCTGATCGATGCCGCGGACCAGGCCCTGTATCGCGCCAAGGCCGCAGGCCGCAATCGCACCAGCATTTGAACCCGAGCCAGCCGGAGCCGCCATGAGCAAACTGATCCTGATCGACGGCTCGGCCTATCTGTTCCGTGCGTTTCACGCGCTGCCGCCGCTGTCGAACGCCCAGGGCGAACCAACCGGTGCACTGTTCGGGGTCGTGAACATGCTGCGTCAGCACCTGACGCAGAAGCCGGACTATCTCGCCTTCGTGATGGATGCCGGCGGCAAGAATTTCCGCCATGCCCGCTACCCGGACTACAAGGCCAACCGTCCGCCGATGCCACCGGATCTGCGGGCGCAGATCGAGCCGCTGATGCAGATCGTGCAGGCACTCGGCGTGCCGTTGCTGCGCGTGCCCGGGGTCGAGGCCGATGACGTGATCGGTACGCTCTCGAAGCAGGCCGAAGCCGCCGGTATCGAGGTGCTGGTCTCGACCGGCGACAAGGACCTGGCCCAACTCGTGACCGACAAGGTCACGCTGGTGAACACGATGACCAATTCGCGCCTCGATCCGGCCGGCGTGGTCGCGAAATTCGGCGTGCGCGCCGACCAGATCGTCGACTTCCTGGCCTTGATGGGCGACAAGGTCGACAACATCCCCGGCGTCGACAAATGCGGCGAGAAGACGGCGGCGAAATGGCTGGCCGAATACGGTTCGCTGGCCGGCGTGATCGCGCATGCGAACGATGTCGGCGGCAAGATCGGCGAGAACCTGCGCGCCGCAGTCGAGCGGCTGCCGTTGTCACAGGAACTGGCAACCGTGAAGCTCGACGTGGCGCTCGATCGCGCGCCGCAGGATCTGGTCCGGTCTGCGCCCGATCTCGACGCCTTGCGGGATCTGTATCTGCGCTACGGCTTTCGTGCCGCGCTGCAGGACCTCGAAGCGAATGGCGCAGCGGCGGTGGATCGTGCACCCGCGGCGCGAGCGGCGAAGCCGGCGGCGGTCGTGGTGCCGGTCGCGACCGTCGACGAGCTGCCCGATCCCGCCCTGGCCGCGAAAGGTCGGCATGTCTGCATCCGCGATCAGGCAAGTTTCGACGCATGGTTGGCACGATTGCGCGCGGCCGGCCGGTTCGCGTTCGATACCGAGACCAGCAGCCTCGATGCGCACCAGGCCGAGATCGTCGGGTTGTCGTTCGCGGTCGAGAGTGGCGAGGCGGCCTATGTGCCGCTGGCGCATCGTTACCCCGGCGTGCCGGAACAACTCGATCGCGCGGCCGCACTGGCCGCGATCCAGCCACTGCTGGAAGATGACGCGATCACGAAGATCGGCCAGCACGGCAAGTACGACATGCACGTGCTCGCCAACCATGGCATCGCGATGCGCGGCTATCGCCACGACACGATGCTGGCGTCCTACGTCTGGAACTCGACGGCGACCCGCCATGACATGGACTCGCTGGCGCAGAAATACCTCGGCTACGCGACGATCAAGTTCGAGGACGTGGCCGGCAAGGGTGCGAAGCAGATCGGGTTCGCCGACGTCGATCTCGAACGCGCCACCGAATATGCCGCCGAAGACGCCGACGTGACGCTGCGCCTGCACGAGGTACTGCAGGCCCGGCTCGCGACCGTGCCGGCGCTGCAGCACGTGTACGAAGACATCGAGATGCCGCTGGTGCCGGTGCTGCAGAGGATGGAGGCCCGCGGCATCCTGATCGACGCGCAGCGCCTGCGCGAACAGACCCAGCAGCTGCGTCGGCGGATGCACGAGATCACCACGCGTGCGCATGACCTGGTCGGGCATGCCTTCAGTCTCGATTCGCCCAAGCAATTGCAGGCGGTGCTGTACGAGGAGCTGAAATTGCCGGTGCTGGCGAAGACGCCGACCGGGCAGCCGTCGACCAACGAGGACGCGATCACCGATCTGGCCGAGCAACACGAGCTGCCGCGGATGATCCTCGACTATCGCGGCGCCGCGAAGCTCGCCAACACCTATACCGAGAAGTTGCCCGGGCAGATCAATCCGCGCACTGGTCGTGTGCATACGTCATTCCATCAGGCGATCGCGCAGACCGGACGCCTGTCCTCGACCGATCCGAACCTGCAGAACATCCCGATCCGCACCGAGGATGGCCGCCGCATCCGCACCGCCTTCATCGCGGCGCCGGGCTATGTGCTGCTGGCCGCCGACTATTCGCAGATCGAGCTGCGCATCATGGCGCACCTGTCCGAGGACGAAGGCCTGTTGCGTGCGTTCCGTGACGGCGTCGACGTGCATCGCGCGACGGCGGCGGAAGTGTTCGGCGTCGACGCGGACCAGGTGAGCGGCGACCAGCGCCGCGCCGCGAAGGCCATCAACTTCGGTCTGATGTACGGCATGTCCGCGTTCGGTCTGGCCAAGCAGATCGGCGTCGGTCGTGGCGAAGCGCAGGACTACGTGAACCGCTACTTCAACCGTTACCCCGGCGTGCGCGCCTTCATGGACCGCATCCGCGAACAGGCGAAGCGCGACGGCTACGTCGAGACCGTGTTCGGGCGGCGGCTGCATCTCAACGAGATCCATTCGCGCAATGCCGCGCAGCGCGCCGGCGCCGAGCGTGCCGCGATCAATGCGCCGATGCAGGGCACGGCGGCCGATGTGATCAAGCGCGCGATGCTGTCGGTCGATGCCTGGCTCGGTGACCGCGACGACGCGCGCATGCTGCTGCAGGTGCACGATGAACTCGTCTTCGAGGTGCGCCCGGCCATGGTCGAGGAACTCACCGCGGGTCTGCGCGAGCGCATGATGGGGGCCGCCGACTTGCGCGTGCCGCTCGAAGTCGGCATCGGTGCCGGCGCGAACTGGGACGAAGCGCATTGATGTGGGGACGAAGCGGGTGAAACCGGATCGATTTCGCGCCGTCTACACAGCGCTGAATCGATTCTGAATTCGGGACCTTCAGCAGGCGAACTTTTCGGCGCGTGCCGGGATCATAGTTTCCGGATCGCGAATCCCCCATCCGATCCGTTCACTTCTCCCCAGAGTGAACAGAGCAGGCCCTTACTTCCCCAGTTCGGCCTGCGACCCCGGCCCCGGTGTGCCCCCAAGCGCCCGGGGCTTTCTTTTGCCTGCAGTGCGGAGCGCCGATCAGGCAGAATGCGCGCTGTTCTTTGTGCGATGGACTTTCGTGGCGGCATTCCAATATCAGGCACTGGATGCGGCGGGGCGCGAGCAGCGTGGCGTGGTCGATGCCGACACCGCGCGCGCCGCGCGCCAGCAGCTGCGTGATCGCGGATTGCATCCGGTGGCGGTCGAGGCCGCAGTCGAAGCCGCGGCGAGCGGCGGGGTCGCGCGGCGCGGACTGGGTACGGCGCGGCTGGCGGTGTTCACGCAGCAACTCGCGACTTTGCTCGGTGCCGGTCTGCCGATCGACGAGGCGATGGGTGCGCTCGCCGATGAAACCGATGACTTGAAACTGCGCCATCTCGTCGCCGCCTTGCGCGGCCGCGTGCGCGAAGGTCGTTCACTGGCGGCGGCGCTGGCCGAATTCCCGGAGTCGTTCGACGAGTTGTATGTCGCCACCGTGACCGCCGGCGAGAGCAGTGGCCATCTCGATGGTGCCCTGCATCGCCTGGCCGAATACGCCGATCAGCGCGACAGCCTGCAGCGTGAAGTCTGGACGGCACTGGCCTATCCGCTGTTGCTGCTGATCGTCGCGGCGGCGGTGGTGACGGGCCTGATGACCTCGGTGGTACCGAAGGTCATCGACGTTTTCGAAAACCTCGGGCGCGACCTGCCCTGGTTGACCGTGGCGATGGTGTCGCTGTCGCGCTTCCTGTCGGCCTGGGGACTCTGGCTCGGTCTCGCGTTCGCGCTGTTTGTCGTGTTCGCGCTCGGCGCGCTGCAACGCCATGCGGTCCGGGCGCGCATGGATGCGCTGATGTTGCGTGTGCCGGGTCTCGGTCGTCTGCTGCGCGCGATGGACACAGCGCGGGCGACGCGCACCTTGGCGGTGCTGGTCGGTGCCGGCGTGCCGGTGCTGGATGCGATCAAGCTCTCGGTCGGCACCGTGCGGCGCGAACCGATGCGGGTGGCGCTGCGTCAGGCCGCCGTGCGCGTGCGCGAAGGTGCGACGCTGGCGCGTGCGCTCGGCGAGCACAAGGCGATGCCGCCGGTGGCGCTGCGCCTGATCGGCAGTGGCGAGAAAAGCGGCCAGCTCGCGACCATGCTCGAAGCGGCGGCGACCCAGCAGTCGCGCGAAGTGCGCACGCATCTGGCGGTCATCGCGGCCATTCTCGGTCCGGTGGTGATCCTGCTGGTCGGCGCCGTGGTGCTGGCGATCGTGCTGGCGATCCTGCTGCCGATCTTCGAGCTGAACTCGCTGGTGGGTCGCGCATGATCCGGTTCGACAACGTCAGCAAGCGCTACGCGAATGGCGGCGACGCGCTCAGCGACATCGCCTTCGAGATCGGCACCGGCGAGATGGTCTTCGTCACCGGACACTCCGGCGCCGGCAAGAGCACGCTGATCAAGCTGCTCGCCCTGATCGAACGGCCGACGCGCGGCCAGATCGCGATCGACGGTGAACCGCTTGCGCGTGCCCGCGGCGCGCGCATTGCCGCCTATCGGCAGCGCCTCGGTCTGGTGTTCCAGGACTATCGCCTGCTGGAGGACCGCAGTGTCGCCGACAACGTTGCATTGCCGCTGACGATTGCCGGCTGCGAGCAGGCCGAGCTGCAAAAACGCGTGCGGGCAGCGCTGGATCTGGTCGGGCTCGGCGGTCGTGAACGGGTGCGCCCGAGCATGCTGTCCGGCGGCGAGCAGCAGCGCGTCGGCATCGCCCGCGCGATCGTCGCGCGCCCGGCCCTGATCATCGCCGACGAGCCCACCGGCAATCTCGATCCGCAACTGGCCAGCGAGATCATGCAGCTGTTCGTCGCATTGGCGCACACCGGTTCCACCATCCTCGTCGCGTCCCATGACCTGCACCTGATCCAGCGCATGAAGAAGCGCGTGCTGGTGCTGGACAAGGGGCGGCTGATCGACGACTTCCGTCCGGGGAAAGGCGCATGAGCCGACGGAGTCGCAAGGCCAAGAGCGGCCACGAGGACGCGTCGCCACCGGCCAATATCCGCGTCGCGCGCAATCGCGGACTGGAGCGCACCAGCGTCATGCAATGGTTCGCGCAGCATCGCGCGGCCTTGCGTGCGGCGCTGTCGCAGTTCGGCGCGCACCGGATCGGCAGCATGGTCAACGTGCTGGTGATCGGTCTCGCACTCGCCTTGCCCCTGCTGCTCGATCATGCGGTGCGCAATCTCGCCCAGGTCGGCGGTGCGCTGGACGAGCAACGCGATATCACCGTGTTCCTCGATCCGACGCTCGATCGTGCCGGGGTCGATGCCGCGATGCGCGATCTGCACGCGGTCAAAGGGGTCTCCGCCATCCAGCGCCGCACGCCCGAACAGGGCTTGGCCGATCTGCGCCAGCTGCCGGGATTCGAAGCGGCTGCAACGGCGCTGGATCGCAATCCACTGCCGTGGGTGGCCTTGGTCACCCCGGCCGACGGACACGATCAAGGCGAACTTGCAGCGCGCCTCGAAGTCGTCGCCGGCGTGGATCTGGTTCAGCACGACGCGGCGTGGCGCGAGCGACTGGATCGCATCCTGTCGCTGCTGCGGCGGGTCGTCTACGTGCTCGCGGGCCTGCTCGGCGTGGGCGCGATGTTGCTGATCGCGAATGCGATCCGTCTCGACGTGATGGCGCGGCGCGAGGAGATCAGCATCGTCTCTCTGCTTGGTGGCAGCGATGCCTACGTGCGGCGTCCGTTCCTCTACGGCGGCGCCTTGTATGGCGTGCTCGGTGCGATGGCCGCAATCGCCCTGTTGTGGACCGTGCACAGTGTGGTGCGTGCCCCGGTGGCCGAGCTCGCCGAGAGCTACGCCGCGGACTTTCGACTGTCGGCGCCGGACCCCGTCGCCAGTGCCGTGGCGCTGGCCGTCGGTCTGGTGCTGGGCTGGATTGGCGCCTTGGTCGCCGCTACGCTGCAACTCCTCTCCGATCGAGCCGACTGACCGCCCATGGATGCCGTACTCACCTCCCACATTGCGAGCGACGAGCCGCGCGTGCTGGTGGTCGACGGTTCGAAGGTGGCACGGCGCATGATCGAGCAGGTGCTCAAGAGCGAGCTGCCGAACGCGGTCGTGATGAGTTGCGAGACCGGGGCCCAGGCCAAGCAACACCTTGAATCCGGCGTCGTCGATCTGGTCACGATGGCACTCACCCTGCCCGACATGGGCGGCTTCGAGTTGGCGCGCTACATCCGCGAACATACGCCGCAGGCCTATATTCCGATCGTCGTCGTGTCCGGCAGCGTGACCGAATTGCTGGAAACTCGCGGCATGTCGGAAGACGTGACCGACTACTTCGACAAGTCGCTCGGTTTCGCCGCGCTCGGCGAGTTCATCCGCGGCTACGTCAGTGCCCAGTCATCGGCGGACGGCCAGATCCTCTACGTCGAGGACAGCAAGGTGGTCGCATTGGCGACCCGGCGCATGCTTGAGAAATACGGGCTCAAGGTCACCCACGTGGTCAGCGTCGAGGATGCGCTGGCGCTGGTCGAAACCGCGCAGGCCCAGGGCACGGGACCGGGTTTCGATCTGGTCCTGACCGACGTGTATCTGAAGGGCGGTTTGACTGGCAAGGAACTGCTGGAGCACGCGCGTGGCCCCTTCGGCTACAGCAAGGGCCTGTTGCCGATCCTGGTGATGACCGCAGATGACAACCCAGCCAATCAGGCGGCCTTGCTGCGCGCCGGCGCGAACGACCTGGTCAGCAAGCCGGTCGAGGAACGCCTGCTGATCACCAAGCTGCTGTTCCAGCTGCGCGTCGGCAAGAGCTTCCGCAAGACCCAAGCCGTCAGCGCGTGAGCGCGGATCGCGTCCGCCTCGAACCGGGCTGGAAGGCGCGGCTCGCCGGCGAATTCGAGGCGCCCTACATGCAGGCGCTGCGCGAATTCCTGGTCGCCGAAAAGCGCGCCGGCAAGACGATTTTTCCGGCCAGTGGCCACCTCTTCGCGGCGCTCGACGCCACCCCCTTCGAGCAGGTCAAGGTCGTCGTGTTGGGGCAGGATCCGTATCACGGCCCGGGACAGGCGCATGGCTTGTGCTTCTCGGTGTTGCCAGGCGTGCCGGTGCCGCCGTCGCTGGAGAACATCTTTGCCGAACAGCGACGCGATCTCGGCCTGCCGCGTCCGGATCATGGCTGGCTGATGCCGTGGGCAAGGCAGGGCGTATTGCTGCTGAATGCGGTACTGACGGTCGAGCGTGGCGTCGCCGGTTCGCATCAGGGCAAGGGCTGGGAGCGCTTCACCGATGCGGTCGTGGCGCGTTTGAACGAGGAACGCGAGGGGCTGGTGTTCCTGCT
Organism: Lysobacterales bacterium; assembly: GCA_016721845.1. Lineage (NCBI taxonomy): Bacteria > Pseudomonadati > Pseudomonadota > Gammaproteobacteria > Lysobacterales > Lysobacterales bacterium. The sequence continues at coordinate 273,603 of JADKHK010000003.1, read as the reverse complement.
CTGGGGCAGTTACGCCCAGGCCAAGGGCAAGACCATCGATGCCCGGCGCCATGCCGTGCTGAAGGCGCCGCACCCGTCGCCGTTGTCGGCGTACCGCGGCTTCATCGGCTGCGGCCACTTCTCGGCGGCGAATGCCCACCTCGTCGCGCATGGTCAGGCGCCGATTGACTGGTCCCTGCCACCTCGGGCCTCGCTGCCTTCCGCCTAGGCCGACTCAGTCGATGCCACGGCGCTGGGGCGACTGCGGCGATCCGAAACGCAGCCAGCGTTCGGCGTAACTCTCGTTCGAGAACATCATGATCGTGAGGCCCTTTTCGGCACCGACGATCATCCCGTATTCGTTGGCTTCGACTTCCTCATGCAGGTCGACGAAGGCGCAGCGGATGTCGCGGAAGCCCGCAGCGACCATGGCATCGGTGACGGCTTCGAAAATCTCCGGGCCGGCGTTCGGCCATGCCGGCAGATCTTCGAGGACAAGGATGGCGCGAGCACCGCGCCGCTGACATTCGTCACCCAGTCGCGCCCAGTACGCGGTCGACACGGACAGCGTGTCTTCGGCGCCGTGCACGATGGCGCGCAGGAAGCCCGCGCGGTCTTCAAGATCGATCGTGAATCCGGGGCCTTCCAGGCGTTGGGTCGACACGACGTCCTCCGCGCGTTCCGGGCAATCGGGCGCGTCCATGCAGCGGATTGTGCCATCGTTCGCACCGCTTCTTGACGCAATACTCACGGTTTCGAGGCATACTCCACCCCGTGCCAGTCGTCATGATCGGCACACTCCAAGGGGAGTAGCTCCCGCTGCGGTGGTCGTCAGTACGGAACCGATGGTTCCCGGCCCGCAGGCAGCGCTCAAGCGCTGTGAGCAAGACCTTGGCCTTTCCGGATGCGCGGCTTCGCCGCGTGTCCGGCCGCCGTGTGCGGAGGCCGGGTCGAACCATCGTTCCCTGTCTCGTCACGACGGATATTCCGTGGCTGAGGTTCGGGGGTTCGCATGCAGACGATTGGTGAATGGTGGATGTGGGCGGGCTTCGCCGCCTTCGTGGTGATCGCGTTGGTGGTCGATCTCGTGGTCATGCGTGCCCAGGGTGCGCACAAGGTCTCGGTCAAGGAAGCGCTTGGCTGGTCGCTGATCTGGGTGGCGTTCGCCATGCTCTTCTGCGCCGGCTTGTGGTGGTATCTCGACGGCAGCGGCGGACGCGAACTGGCGAACGCCAAGGCCAGCGAGTTCCTGACCGGTTACCTGATCGAGAAGTCGCTGTCGGTCGACAACATCTTCGTGTTCCTGATGATCTTCACCTACTTCGCGGTGCCGATCGAATTCCAGAAGCGCGTGCTGATCATCGGCGTGATCGGCGCCATCGTGTTGCGCGCGGTGATGATCCTGCTCGGCGCGCTGCTGATCGCGAAGTTCCACTGGATCCTCTACCTGTTCGGTCTGTTCCTGCTGGTCACCGGGGTGAAGATGCTGTGGTTCGCCGATGCGACGCCGGACCTGGAGCAGAACCCGGTGCTGCGCTGGATGCGTTCGCACCTGAAGATATCGAACAGCTTCCGTGGCGAGGACTTCAGCTTCATCGAGGCCGGCAAGCGCTGGTTCACGCCCTTGTTCGCGGTGGTGATCCTGATCGCCATCACCGACGTGATCTTCGCGGTCGATTCGATTCCGGCGATCTACGCGATCACCGAAGACCCGTTTATCGTGATGACCGCCAACATCTTTGCCATCCTCGGCCTGCGCGCGCTGTATTTCCTGCTGGCCGACATGAAGGACCGGTTCCATCTGCTGACCTACGGACTGGCCCTGGTGCTGGTGTTCGTCGGCACCAAGATGCTGATCGTCGACTTCTACAAGATCCCGGCCTTCGTCTCGCTGGGTGTGGTCGTGGCGATCCTGGCCACCAGCATCGTCATGAGCCTGATGTATCCGTTCGGGCCGCGGCGCGAAGGCGCTGGCCTCGCCGCAGGCCAGGATCCGCGCGACGATCACGGCCAGTCCTGACCTCGCCGCAACGGCGTCCTGCCGACGACCGGTTCAATCGGCCGGCGTCGGCAACGGGTCGTGCAGGGCATCGAGGGCCTGCAGGCCGAGTTGGCCGAGATCGGCGCGGCCGCCCGACTGGAACCAGTGCCGCATCGTGGCGCGGATGACGCCGATGCAAGCGCCGGCGAGCACGCGGGCGCGCAGCTCGGCGGCATCGCCGCCGCCCAGGCGACGGACGAAACAGCGATACATGGCGTCTTCCCAGTCGCGGTCGATTTCATTCTCGACCGCGATCAGGGCGGCCGAACTGGCGATGACCCGCTGCTGCGCGAGCAGCTGCTCGCGATTCGTGGTGTGTTCGCCGGCGAACAGCTGGGCGATGCGGCGCAGGCTGGCGATCGGGCTTTCGCCCGGCGGCGGCGCATCGAGGAGCGCGGTGAAGCGTTCCAGGCGTTCCGCCCGATGCGGGAAGGCCAGCGCTTCCTTGTTGTCGAAGTAGCGGAAAAAGGTGCGACGGCTGACTTCGGCGTCGGCGCAAATCTCGTCCAGGGTCGTGGCGGCGAAGCCGACATTCCGGAATCGCAGGTTTGCGGCCCGCACCAGAGCGCGCCGGGTCGCGTCTTTTTTCCGTTCCCGGAGCAGCGAAGATGGCTTTTTCATCGGCGAGAGGATATAGCTGTCAGTCCCCAAAGTGCCACCGAGTGCCAATTTCGTGACGATGACCCGCCTGCTCGCCGACGCCGCGCCCCCGGCGCCCACGCTGTCGTGGACGGCGGGCGCCATCGCGCCGGCCTTCGACGCGGCCGGCATCGCCGATGCCGCGCATGCCCCGCGTGAGCCGGCCTATGTCGTGCGGCGTGACGACGGTGGCATCGGTGTGGGCCGCCACGGCGCCATCGCGAGCAACCCGAATGCCGCGGCCTGGCCGCTGCTCGGCCTGTTGCCGCCGCTGTATCCGGAATGGCTGGGCGACCGTTCCTTCCAGGAGACCCACGGCACGCGTTATCCGTACATCGGCGGCGCGATGGCGAACGGCATCGCCAGCACGTCCTTCGTGATCGAACTCGGCAAGATCGGTGCGCTCGGGATGTTCGGCGCGGCGGGTCTGGCCCCGGCGCGGGTCGAGGCCGCACTCGACACGATCGCCGCGGCGCTCGATCCGCTCGGGCGTCCCTGGGGTGCGAACCTGATCCACAGTCCGGCCGAGCCGGCGCTCGAAGACGCCATCGTCGACTTGTACTTGCGCCGCGGCGTGCGCTGCGTCGAGGCGAGCGCCTTCATGGCGATGTCGCCGGCCATCGTGCGCTATGCCGCGAGCGGCCTGTGGCGCGACGCCGAAGGTCGCATCCAGCGCCGCCATCGCGTCATCGCCAAGATCTCGCGCGAGGAAGTGGCGCGCCGCTTCCTCGAACCGCCGACCGCGAAGATCCTCGATGCCCTGGTCGAATCCGGCCGGCTCAGCCGGGCCGAAGCCGATCTCGCCGCACAGGTGCCGATCGCCGACGATCTCACCTGCGAATCGGACTCCGGCGGCCATACCGACAATCGTCCGCTCGGCGCGCTGCTGCCCACCATCCTGCGCCTGCGCGACGAGATCGTCGCGAAGCGCGGCGACGGACGCATCATCCGCGTCGGCGCTGCCGGCGGACTCGGCACGCCGGCCAGTGTCGCCGCCGCATTCGCGCTCGGCGCGGCCTATGTGCAGACCGGTTCGGTGAACCAGGCTTGCGTCGAGGCCGGCCTGCATTCGCGCGCGCGCGCGATGTTGGCCAAGGCCGGCATGGCCGACGTGATCATGGCCCCGGCCGCCGACATGTTCGAGATGGGTGTCGAGGTGCAGGTGCTGAAGCGTGGCACCCTGTTCGCGCCGCGCGCACGCAAGCTCTACGAGTTGTATCGCGCCTATCCGAGTTTTGCCGCGCTGCCGCAGGAAGATCGCGAGCGCATCGAGCGGCAGATGCTGCGCAACGACTACGCCAGCGCCTGGGCATCGACACGTGCGTTCTGGCAGAAGCGCGAGCCGGCCCAGGCCGAGCGTGGCGACCGCGATGCCAAGCATCAGATGGCGCTCGTGTTCCGCTCCTACCTCGGACTCGCCAGTCGCTGGGCGATCGATGGCGTCGAGGACCGCGAGTCCGATTACCAGATCTGGTGCGGACCGGCGATGGGTGCCTTCAACCGCTGGGTCGAGGGCAGTGTCCTCGATCCGCCCGAGGCACGCACGGTGGCGCAGGTCGCGTTGAACCTGCTCGAAGGCGCGACCGTGGTCACCCGTGCCCAGCAACTTCGCAGTTATGGCGTGCCGGTCCCGGCCGCCGCATTCGATTTCCGACCGCGCCTGCTGGCCTGAAGCGCACCGAGGGTTCCATGAGCAACGATCGATCTTCGCGTCAGCCGGCCATCGCCGTGGTCGGCGTCAGTGCGCTGTTCCCGGGTTCGCAGGATGCGACCGGCTTCTGGAACGACATCCTGGCCGGGCGCGACCTGATCGGCGACGTGCCGGCCAGCCACTGGCGCATCGACGACTACTACGATCCGGATCCGTCGGCGCCGGACAAGACCTATGCGCGCCGCGGCGGCTTCCTGTCGCCGATCGACTTCGACGCGCTCGGCTTCGGCATCCCACCGGCCACGTTGCCGGCGACCGACACCTCGCAACTGCTCGCGCTGATCGTCGCGCAGGCCGTGCTCGAAGACGCCGCGCGTGACCAGCTCGCGAGCATCGATCGCTCGCGCATCTCGGTGATTCTCGGCGTGACGTCGGCGCAGGAACTGCTGTTCTCGATGGTCTCGCGCCTGCAGCGTCCGGTCTGGGTCAAGGCCTTGCGCGAGACCGGCCTGCCCGAGGACGAGGTGCAGGCGGCCTGCGACCGCATCGCCGCGCAGTACGTGCCGTGGCAGGAAGCGAGTTTCCCGGGCCTGCTCGGCAATGTCGTGGCCGGACGCATCGCGAACCGCTTGAACCTCGGTGGCACCAATTGCGTCACCGATGCCGCCTGCGCTTCGACCTTCAGCGCGTTGTCGATGGCGGTGAACGAACTCGTGCTCGGACACAGCGACATGGCCATCGCCGGCGGTGTCGACACCTTGAACGACATCTTCATGTACATGTGCTTTTCGAAGACGCCGGCGCTGTCGCCGAGTGGCGACTGCCGCCCGTTCAGCGATCAGGCCGATGGCACCATGCTCGGCGAAGGCCTCGGCATGGTCGCGTTGAAGCGGCTCGACGATGCCGAACGCGACGGCGACCGCATCTACGCGGTGCTGCGCGGCATCGGCACCGGTTCCGACGGCCGTGCGAAATCGGTCTACGCACCGGTCGCGGCCGGGCAGGCGCGCACCCTGGCGCGCGCCTACGCGGCGGCCGGATACGGGCCGGAGACCGTCGAACTCCTGGAAGCGCACGGCACCGGCACCAAGGCCGGCGACATCGCCGAATTCGAGGGCCTGAGCCAGGTCTTCGACGCCGGCGGCCAGCGCGCGCGGCAGTGGTGTGCGCTCGGTTCGGTCAAGAGCCAGATCGGGCACACCAAGGCGGCCGCCGGGGCGGCCGGCCTGTTCAAGGCGGTGATGGCACTGCACCACAAGGTGCTGCCGCCGACGATCAAGGTTGCGGCGCCGAATCCGAAACTCGCGATCGCCGACAGCCCGTTCTATCTCAACACCGAGACGCGACCGTGGATTCGTGCCGGCGATCATCCACGCCGTGCGGCGGTCAGCGCCTTTGGTTTCGGCGGCTCGAACTTCCATGTCACGCTGGAGGAATACACCGGCAGCGGCGCGAGAGCCGAACGGCTCGCGACGCAGTCCTGCGACCTGGTCCTGTTCGCGGCGGCGACGGTGCCCGAGTTGCTGCAGCAGATCGACGCGGCAGTCGCTCGGGACGCGCCGCTGGCGTGCATCGCCCACGACAGCCGTGTCGCCTTCGATGCCGTGAGCGCTCCGACGCATCGCGCCGTCGTGGTCGCCGCCACCCGCGAGGCCCTGCGGCAACGACTCGCGACGGTACGTGCGCGCATCGCGACCCAACCGGACCAGGGCTTCGATCTCCCCGATGGCAGCAGTTACGGCGTCGGTGCGCAGGCCGGCAAGGTCGCGTTCCTGTTTCCCGGCCAAGGCAGCCAGTACCTCGGCATGGGCGCGGCGATCGCGATGCAGTTCGATGCCGCGCGGCGCGTGTTCGACGCGACCGCAGACCTGGCGATGGAAGGCGACACGCGCCTGCATGAGGTGATGTTCCCGCGCCCGGCGTTCGACGACGCGACGCGACGAACCCAGCAGGACACGTTGACGTGCACCGAGTGGGCACAACCGGCCCTGGGTGCGCATGCCGCCGCCCTGCTCGCGCAGTTGCGCGAACTCGGCATCGGCGCCGATGCGCAGGCCGGGCACAGTTTCGGCGAAGTCGTGGCACTGCATGCGGGGGGTGCGTTCGATGCGCGTACCGCGGTGCAGATCGCGCGCCGACGCGGCGAGTTGATGCGTGATGCGGCGGCAACCACCCGCGGGGCGATGACGGCCTTGAGTCTGGACATCGATCGCGTCAAGGCGCTGCTGGCCGCGCATGCGCCGGAACTGGTCGTCGCGAACCACAATGCGCCGAATCAGGTGGTCGTCTCGGGTGCGCTGGCGGCGATCGCCGCCTTCGAAGCTGCGCTGCAGCGCGACGGCATCGGGTTCAAGCGCTTGCCGGTCGCGACGGCATTCCATTCGCCCCTGGTCGCGCCCTGCAGCGCGGCCTTCGCGCAGGCGCTCGCGACCCAGCCGATCGTGCCGTTGTCGACGCTGGTGTACGGCAATGCCAGCGGCGCCTGCTTCCCCACCCACGTCGCAGGAATGTCGACGCAACTGGCGACGCAGATCGCGCAACCGGTGCGCTTCGTCGACGTGATCGAGACGATGCATGGCGACGGCGTGCGTACCTTCGTCGAAGTGGGGCCGGGCAGCGTGTTGTGCGGTCTGGTCGATGCGGTCCTCGGCGAGCGACCGCACCGGGCCATTGCACTCGACCGCAAGGGCCGCGATGGCGTCGAATCGCTGCTGATCGGGCTCGCACGTCTCGCGGCTGCGGGTGTGTCGATGCAGGCCGCGCGCCTGTTCGCGGATACGCGCCGACCGCAGGCCGTCGCGAGCGTCGCCAAGCTCGCCGTGTCGATCAGCGGCAGCAACCATGGCAAGCCTTATCCCCCCGCGAATCCACACGACATTCCGGCGCCGAATCCGCCTCGGGCCGTGGTCACGACCACGTCGACATTCGCCGCCACCGACACCCTTGCAGGAACCGAAGACATGCGCGTCCCGAATTCGCCGAGTGAGGCCTGGCTTGCCGCTTTCCAGGAAAGCCAGCAACAAGCCGCTGCGGCACACGCCACCTTCCAGCGCACGATGGCCGAGAGCCATGCCGCCTATCTGAAGCTCGCCGAGTCGGCGCTGCTGGGATTGAGCGGTATCGCGCCGCCGGTGGCGGAAAGCACGGGTGTTCCGGCTGTCGCGCACGTGCTGCCGGAGCCGCAGGCGCTGCGGCCTGCGCTCCTCCCGCAAGCGTCAATGCCCCAGCCACAGCCTGAAACCTCCATCCCTGCGCCGCTTCCGTCGCCGCTTCGACCACAGGGCTTGGACTTGCCCGCGCTGCTGATGAGCATCGTCGCCGAGAAGACCGGCTACCCGATCGACATGCTGAACCTGGACATGGACCTCGAAGGCGATCTCGGCATCGACTCGATCAAGCGCGTCGAGATCCTGGCCGCGGTGGACGAGCGCGCACCGACCCTGCCCAAGGTCGATCGGGCGCGCTTGAGCGCGCTGCATACCTTGCGCGAGATCGTCGACTACCTCGGCGCTCAAGCCTCGGATTCGGGCGCGGCACCGGTCACGGCGGCCATCGCGATGCCCGCGCCGCAGCCGGGCGTCGACTTGCCCGCGCTGCTGATGAGCATCGTCGCCGAGAAGACCGGCTACCCGATCGACATGCTGAACCTGGACATGGACCTCGAAGGCGATCTCGGCATCGACTCGATCAAGCGCGTCGAGATCCTGGCCGCAGTGGACGAGCGCGCACCGACCCTGCCCAAGGTCGATCGGGCGCGCCTGAGCGCGCTGCATACCTTGCGCGAAATCGTCGATTACCTCGGCGGCAACCTGGCGGCCGTGGCGGCCGTGACGGCAGCGGAAGTCGCGACGCCCTCGCCGGAGCCGCAGGCTGCGCGGCTCCCGCTGCCGGCACCGACCCTCGGGCGTTATGCGCTGGAACTGATCCCGGCGCCGGCGACCGGATTCGCCCTGCCGGGCCTGTTGTCCGGACTGCGCGTGCACATCACCGGCGACGACAGCATCGCGCCGCTGCTCGCCGAGGCCTTGCGTGTGCGCGGCGTGCAGGCGCTCGCGGTGTCGGCGCCGCCGGAATCCTCGACCGCCTGCATCTTCCTCGGCGGCCTGCGCAAGGTTCGCGATGCCGACGACGCGATGACGGTCAACCGCGATGCGTTCCGCATGGCGCGGGCCTTGGCACCGCGCCTGCAGCAGGGCGGCGGCTTGTTCGTGACCGTGCAGGACAGCGGCGGCACATTCGGAGTCGACGCCGGGCCGGATGGTCGCGAGTGGCTGTCCGGAATGCCGGCGCTGATCAAGACGGCTGCGCTCGAATGGCCGCAGGCAAGCGTGAAGGCGATCGACGTGCAGCAGCAGGGGCGCACGCCACAACACGTTGCGCAGGTGATCGCCGACGAATTGATCGCCGGCGGCGGTGAAGTCGAGATCGCGCTGCCGGCCGATGGTCGCCGCCTCACCTTGCGCAGTGTCGCGCGTCAGGCCGATGCCGTGGCACCGGTGATCGACGACGGTGATGTCGTCGTCGTGTCCGGGGGTGCCCGCGGCGTCACTGCAGCGTGTCTGCAGGCCTGGGCCGGGCGCGTTCAGGCGCGATTCGTGCTGCTCGGGCGCACCGTGTTGCAGGACGAGCCTGCGGCGTGCCGCGGCATCGCTGACGAGGCCGGCCTGAAGCGCGCGCTGTTCTCGGCAGCGCTCGCGGCGGGCGAACAACTGGCGCCCGCGGCCCTGTTGTCGCGCGTGCACGCGGTGCTGGCGCAGCGCGAGATCCGGCAGACGCTGGCTGCATTGCAGGCGGCTGGTAGCGCAGCGCGTTATTGCGCGGTCGCGGTCGAGGATCAGGTCGCGCTCGCTGCTGCACTGGCCGAGGTGCGGGCCGACTGGGGTCCGATCCGTGGTGTCGTGCACGCGGCCGGTGTGCTCGCCGACAAACGCATCGCCGAGAAGACCGATGCGCAGTTCCGCCACGTGTTCGATACCAAGGTGCGCGGCTTGCAAGCTTTGCTCGCAGCGACTGCGAGCGATCCGCTGAAACTGTTGTGCGTGTTCTCGTCGGTGTCCGCGCGCTGCGGCAATACCGGACAGGCCGACTATGCGATGGCGAACGAGGTGTTGGCCAAGGTCGCCGCCGCCGAAGCGCGCCGGCGTCCCGGCCTGCGCGTGAAGTCGCTGGGCTGGGGGCCGTGGGAGGGTGGCATGGTGTCGCCGCATCTGCAGGCGCGTTTCGCCGAACTCGGTGTGCCGATGATTCCGCTCGCGCAGGGCGCACGCATGTTCGCCGACGAAATGGCCGATGCCGGCCGCGACGGGGTCGAACTCGTGCTGGGGGGCGAGCCGCGTGCCGAAGCCTTGTTGTTCGACGGCGCCGAGCAGCGCGTCGACGCGCTGGAATTCTCGGTGCAGCGCGCCAGCCACGGCTGGCTCGAAGGCCATGCCGTCGACGGCGCACCCGTGGTGCCGGTGGTCCTGGTTGCGGAATGGCTGACGCGCGCCGCGCGCAGCTTCCGTCCCGGCCTGTCACTGACCGCACTGCATGACTTGAAGGTGCTGAAGGGCATTCGACTCGATCGCTTCGAGAACGGCGGCGACCGCTTCCGCATCGATGCCCAGCCGCTGCGCAGCGACGACGCGACCTTGCTGCAGATGACCTTGCGTGATGAAGCCGGACGGCCCCGCTACAGCGCACGCGCCGAGTTGCGCTTGCTGCCGGTGCCGGTCGGCGACGACACGCCGGACCTCGTGCTCGACGCCTGGACCGGCGTGGCGCCGTATCCGTCGGCATTGTTTCACCGCGGCCAGTTCGAGTTGATCGAACAGATGCAGGGCATTTCCGACCAGGGCGTGGCGGCGCGCGTGCGCGGCGTGCACGCAGCGGCGTGGCCGACGCAGGACTGGCAGCTCGATGTCGCCGCGCTCGATGGCGGCATGCAGCTCGCGGTGCTGTACGGCCAGCGCATGCTGGGTCGCGCGAATCTGCCGACCGCGATCGACCGGGTGCGCCATTTCGCGATGCCACCCGCGGCCGGCGCCATCACGGCCACCGCACATCGGCGCGCGGTCGGCCCGGCCGCCGTGGTGACGGACATCTACTTCGTCGATGCGCAAGGTCGTCGTGTCGCGGACCTGATCGGTGTCCACAACCACGCGCTGGCATCGGCCTGAGCATGCGCTTCGCACCGATCGCGATCGTCGGACGCGCCTGCGTCCTGCCCGGGGCGTTGAACCCCGAGGCCTTGTGGGCAGCGGTTCGCGATGGTCGCGACTTGATCCGCCGGGTGCCGGAAGGGCGCTGGCGATTGGCGCCCGATCAGGCGCTGTGTCCGCCTGACGCGGTGCAGCCGGATCGGACCTGGTCGGATCGTGGCGGCTACGTCGACGACTTCGACGCGATCTGGAATCCGCAGGGATTCGCGCTGCCGGCGCGTGAGCTCGACGGTCTCGATCCACTCGTGCATTGGCTGCTGCATTGTTCGCGCGCCGCGATGGCCGAGGCGAAGCCGGGCCGCAGCCGTATCGGTGCCGTGTTCGGTCATCTCGGGTTTCCGAGCGAACAGATGGCGGCTTACGCCGATCAGGTCTGGATGGGCGCGGCGTCTCGGCGCGATGCGCGGGTCGACCCGCGCAACCGGTTCATGAGCAGCGGCGCCGCTGACGTGCTGGCCCGGGCGCTCGCGCTCGATGCCGGCTGTCATGCGCTCGACGCCGCCTGCGCCAGTTCCTTGTATGCGATCAAGCTCGCCTGCGACCGTCTGCATGAGGGCAGTGCCGATCTGATGCTGGCCGGCGCGGTGCAGCGTGCCGACGACCTGTTCCTGCACATCGGCTTCTCGGCGTTGAATGCGTTGAGCAAGTCGGGACAGTCGCGGCCCTTCCATCGCGATGCCGATGGCTTGCTGCCGGCCGAAGGCTGCGCGATGTTCGCGCTCAAGCGCCTCGATGATGCGCGTCGCGACGGCGACATCGTGCATGCCCTCATCCGTGGCATCGGCCTGTCGAACGATGGCCGCGGTCGTGGCCTGCTCGTGCCGGACGCGCACGGACAGCAACGCGCGATCCGCGCCGCCTACGATGCGGCCGGTCTCGCCCCGACCGCGGTTTCGTTGCTCGAATGCCATGCCACCGGCACGCCGGTCGGCGATGCGACCGAACTGCGCAGCACGGCGGCGGTCTTCGCGGGCGTCGGTGCATTGCCGATCGGTTCGTTGAAATCGAACCTGGGTCATCTGATCACCGTCGCCGGTGCGGCCGGGATCATCAAGCTGATCGAAGCCATGCACGCGGCGACGCGTCCGCCCAGCCTGCAGGCCGAGCCGCTGAATCCGGCGCTGGCAGAGACGCCGTTCCGCGTGCTGACCGCCGCCGAGCCCTGGCCGAGCGCGACACCGCGCATCGCCGCGATTTCGGCCTTCGGTTTCGGCGGCAACAACGCGCACCTGATCCTGTCCGAGGACGATCCCGGCGTGCACGGCGACGTGCCGCAGGCGCGGCCGCAGCAGTTCGCGATCACCGCGCTCGGCTGCATCGCCGGGCAGGCGGCGAACCGCGCGCAGTTCACCGATGCGCTGGTGACGCAGCGCTCGTTGCGCGACACCTCTGGGGCCGGCGCGATCGCGGCGATCGACCTCGATCTCGCCGGCCTGCGCTTTCCGCCACGCGACCTCGAACAGACCCTGCCGCAGCAACTGGCGATGTTGCAGGCGGCGCGCGAAGCCCTGTGCGAAGCCGGCACCTTGCCGCGCGAACGCAGTGCAGTGCTGATCGGCATGGAACCCGATGCCGAAGTGGCGCGCTATGGCACGCGCTGGCGTCTCGCCGAGGCCACACCGGCGGCACGTGATGGCGTGATCGGCGCGCTCGAAGCGGCCGGCGTGATCGGCTGCATGCCGAACATTCCGGCGAACCGGCTCAGCGCCCAGTTCGATCTGGCTGGTCCGGCGTTCACCGTGCAAGCGGGCGCCGGGTCCGGATTGCAGGCGCTGCGCATCGCCTGTCGCGCATTGGCGAATGACGAAATCGATGCGGCCCTGGTCGGCGCGGTCGATCTGTGTTGCGAGCCGGTCACCTGCGCGGCCGGCCATGTCGATCCGGCCGATGCCTCGGTCGCATTGGTGATCAAGCGTCTGGCCGATGCCGAGCGCGAGGGTGATCGCATCTACGCGGTGATCGGCGGGGACGACGGCAGCGCGTCCGATGGCGACACTGCTGCTTCGATTGCCGCCGATCTGCGCGTGCGTCTCGGTGATGCCGGTGCCGCGCAGGGACTGCTGCAGCTCGCGAGCGCGGCCCTGTGTCTGCATCATCGGCGCCGGCCGGACGGACGCCCATGGCTGAGCGCGACGCCACGCGGCCTGCGCCTGTCGGTGGCGGGTGATGCGCCGATCGTCCTGCAGGAATCCTGGACTGCACCGCGACGTGGCGAAGCATTGCGGCCGCGGCTGCACGTCTATGCCGGCCGCGACCGCGCGGCGGTGATCGCCGCGCTGATCGCGAAGCAGGAAGGCGGCGTCGGGCCGACGCGGTTGGTGCTGGTCGCGCGTGATGATGAATTCGAAGCGGTGCGTGAGCGCGCGCTCGCGCACCTGCGCGACGGCGCTCCGGCGGGACAGGCGGTGCACTATCGCGAGACGCCGATCGGCGGAGAGATCGCGTTCGCATTCGCCGGCGCCGGCGCGGCGTATCGCGGCATGGGTGCGGATCTGCTGATGCAATGGCCGCAACTCGCGAACTCGCTCGCCGGGCGCAGCCGCAAGCTCGCGACCGCGCTCGACTGGGCATTGGCCGACGACGCCACCGAACCGTCGGTGCGCCAGCAGTTGTGGGGGGCGTCGGCGCTGTCGCAATTGCATGTCGAGTTGACGACCGGCGTCCTCGGCCTGCGCGCCGATGCCTGGCTCGGCTATTCCTCGGGCGAGACCAATGCGCTGGTCGCGGCCGGGGTCTGGCGCGATGCGGATGCCTTGATGGCGGCGATGGACGACAGTCGCCTCGTGTCGCACTGGCTCGGCGGCGAGTTCGCGACGATTGCCGCCCAGTGGCAGCGACCGGTGCAGTGGGCGAGCTGGACCGTGGCTGCGCCGCTCGACGAGGTGCGCGCCGCGATCGCCGACCTCGCCCATGTCCATGTCGCGATCATCAATGGCGATGCCGATGGCCTGATCGCCGGCGACGCGGCCGAGTGCGCGATCGCGGTCGCCCGTATCGGCGCGGCCCGCTGCCTGCGCCTCGATTACCCGCTCGCGGTGCATGTGCCGGAACTGGCAGCGGTCGCGCCGGACTGGCTGCAACTGCATCGGCGCGAGGTCCATGCGCCCAGTTCGGGACGGGTCTATTCGAACGCCTTCGGTCGCGCGTATGCGCCGGACAGCGAAACTTGCGCGCGCGCCATCCTCGAACAGGCCGATCGTTGCCTCGATCTGCGGCCGGTCGTGCTGCAGGCCTGGAATGACGGCGTCCGCGTGTTCATCGAACATGGTCCCGGCGGCGGCTTCGCCCGCGTCCTTCGCGGCATCCTCGGCGAGCGCGAGGCCTTGATCGTCAGCCTCGATCGCAAGGGGCAGGGCATCGAGGCGACGCTCTCGGCGGTCGCCGCCCTGGTCGCAGCCGGCGTGTCCGTGGATCACGCGCGGTTGGAAGCCCTGCTCGCGCCAGCGCAAACATTGCCGGTGCCGCAGCGGCCGCTGCGACTGCCGGCCCATTGGCCGCCGGTGCGGATCGCGCGCGCGCCCGCTGCCGATGTCCAGATCATGGCGGCCGCTCCGCCGCTGCCGCCGGTACTGGTGCCCGCTGCACGACCCGCGCCGGTCCCGGTGCGGCCGGTCGCACCGCCGGTCGTGCCTGCAGCGGTGGCATCCGGCGTTGCCGCCATCGCGTCGCATTCGGTGCTTTCCGCGCGCCGCCAGCAGCTCGTGCAGCTGGCCGAGGCGCACCAGCAATTCCTCGCATTGCAGGCGAACGCGCACCAGCAGTTCCTCGCCCTGCGTCATCAGGCCCAGGCACTGCTGCTCGGTGCCGATCGGGTGACGGTGCCGGTGAACCTGGCCGCTTCGAACGCACCGCTGGTGCTCAGCGTGCCGGCCCCCGCGCCCGCAACGGCGCCAGTGGCGATCTCGACGCCGGTCGAGGCGGCGCCGACGCCACTTCCGACCATGCCGCCGTCCTCGCGCCCGACTGGACCAACGTTCATCCGCGAACAATTGCGGATCCATGCCGAAGGCCGCATCTCGGACCTGTTCGGCGTGAAGTTCCTCGGCCAGGATCGTTTCGAACGCCAGGTGCGCATGCCGACGCCGCCGCTGCTGCTGGCCGATCGCGTCACCGGCATCGAAGGCGAGGCCGGGAGCATGGGCCGCGGCCGCATCTGGACCGAGACCGATGTCGGCAGCCAGGACTGGTATCTGCACAATGCGCGCATGCCGGCCGGGGTGATGATCGAAGCCGGGCAGGCCGACCTGATGCTGATTTCGTGGCTCGGTGTCGATGCCCTGAACCGCGGCGAGCGCGTCTACCGCTTGCTCGGCTGCGAGCTGATGTATCACGGCGACTTGCCGCAGCGCGGCGATACGCTCGCTTTCGACATCGCGCTCGACGGTCATGCCGCCCAGGGCGACGTGCGCCTGATGTTCTTCCACTACGACTGCATGAACGGCGCCCGCAAGCAGCTGTCGGTGCGCAAGGGCCAGGCCGGCTTCTTCACGGCGGCCGAGCTGGCCGAATCGGCCGGTTGCCTGTGGACGCCGGAGACGCAGGAGATCGTCGCCACGCCGCGCCTCGATCCGCCGCTGCTCGAATGCACGCGCAACGCCCTCACCCGCGAACAGCTCGAAGCCTACGCGGCCGGGGACGCGTTCGCTTGCTTTGGTCCCGGCTTCGAGTTCGCCTCCACGCATACGCGCACGCCGGGCATTGCCGCCGGCCGCATGCTGCTGCTCGATCGCGTCACCCATCTCGAAGCGAACGGCGGCCCGTGGCAACGCGGCTATCTGCGTGCCGAGCTCGACATCGATCCGGGCCAGTGGTTCTTCGACGGCCATTTCAAGAACGACCCGTGCATGCCGGGCACGCTGATGTTCGAGGCCTGCCTGCAGGCGATGGCGATCCAGCTCGCGGCGCTCGGCTACACGCTGAAGCGCGACGGCTGGCGCTTCCAGCCGGTGCCGGACCTCGCTTATCGGCTGCAGTGCCGCGGCCAGGTCACGCCGGGATCGACGCTGCTGGTCACCGAAGTCTTCGTCGAGGAACGCAGCGCCGGGCCGACCCCGACGCTGTACGCCGACCTGCTGTGCACGGTCGATGGCCTGAAGGCCTTCCATGCGCGCCGCGTCGCCCTCGAGCTGGTGCCGGACTGGCCGCTGGTCGAGGGCGATGTCGCGCCCGATCGGTGCGATGCGCAGGCACCGGTGGTCGACGGGTTCCGTTTCGATCGACAGAGCCTGCTCGGCTGCGCGCTGGGTCGTCCCTCCGAGGCCTTCGGGCCGATGTACCGACGCTTCGACGGCCCGACGCGGGTCGCGCGGCTGCCCAGTCCGCCGTACCACTTCATCAGCCGCATCGCCGAGATCCACGGCCCGATCGGAGTGATGCAGCCGGGGGCACGCGTCGTTGCCGAATACGATGTGCCGGACGAGGTCTGGTACCTCGACCAGAACGGCGGCCGGCGCATGCCGTTCGCGGTGCTGCTGGAAGCGGTGCTGCAGCCCTGCGGCTGGTTGTCGAGTTACGTCGGCTCGGCGCTGACGGTGGACAGCGAACTCGGCTTCCGCAATCTCGATGGCGAAGGTCGGGTGCTGGCGGAGCTCGTCGGCGGTGCCGGTACCTTGCGCACCGAAGTCGAGCTGACCGCGGTATCGGCGACCGCCGGCATGATCATCGAAACCTTCGTCGTGAACTGCACGCTCGACGGCCGCGCGGTCTACGAATTGCGGACCGTGTTCGGCTTCTTTCCGCCGGCCGCGCTCGCCGCCCAGGCCGGATTGCCGATCACCCCGCCGCACCGTGAACTGCTGGAGCGTGCGGGCAACGGGACCATCGATCTCGACGCCGAGCCGGCCACGTTCTTCGCGCATCCGACCCTGCGCCTGGCTGGTCCGATGCTGCGCATGATCGATCGCATCGAAGGGGTCTGGCCCGAGGGCGGCCGCGCCGGCCTCGGCCAGCTGCGCGCGGTCAAGGACGTCGATCCGGACGAATGGTTCTTCAAGGCGCATTTCTTCCAGGACCCGGTGCAACCGGGCTCGCTCGGGCTGGAGGCGATGCTGCAGGCGCTGCAGGCGTTTCTGCTGCATCAAGGCGCTGGTGCCGGCATGGTCGAACCGCGCTTCGAGACCGTCGCCGTCGCTGTCACGCACGGCTGGAAGTATCGTGGCCAGGTGTTGCCGCATCATCGAACCGTGCATACGACCATTGAAATCACGTCGCGCGGTCGCGACGAGCGTGGCGAATTCGCCTTCGCCGACGCCAGCCTCTGGGTCGATGGCCAGCGCATCTACGAGGCCAGCGGCCTCGGCGTGCGCATCGTGTCGAGCGCGGCCTGAGCATGGCGGCGATGCGACTGCGGGTCAGGGCCATCGCCGAGGTGATGGCGCGTGCGCCCGCGGACACCGCGACGTGGCTGTCGCCTTCCGAACGCGAACGTTGTGCGCGCCTGCACGTGGCCACGCGGCGCGACCAGTTTCTCGCCGGACGCTGGCTGGCGCGCGAAGTGGTGGCCGAACACGGTGGCGGCGATGCCGCCGACTGGATCTTGCAGGAACGACGCGGTCAGCCGCCGGCGGTGATCGGCGGCGCATCCGTGCCGCTGCTCTCGCTCAGTCACAGCGGCGACTGGATCGCAGTGGCCAGCGCCGACGAGCCGGTCGGCATCGATCTCGAGCAGCGCCGTCCGCGCGACGCCCTGCATCGCTTCGAGCCCTTGCTGCTCGCGATCGGCGAGGCCGAGGGCGTGCTCGATACCGACACCTTGCTGCAACGCTGGGTGGCCAAGGAGGCCTGGATCAAGCGTGACCACGGCAGCGCGCTCCCCGAGCGACTGGCCGCCTTGGCCTTGCGGCGCGCGCCCGCATCCGAGGTCGATGTCCATCTGCTGTCGACCTCGGCCTTTCATCTCGGTATCGCGACGAGCGCCGTGCCCTGGCACGTGGATCTGCCCTTGCCCGTGCTCGCCAACGAGGGCTGGCAGGTGCAGGATCTGGACCGGACGTGATGTCGAGACCGGCCAGCAATGTCGACGACGCGTCGACTCAGCGAACGCAGTTGCGGCCCGCGTTCTTGGCCTGATACAGGCGCTGGTCGGCCTCGCTCAGCAAACGCTCCGGTCGATCGTGCCCGGCGTCGCGCTCGGCCACGCCGAAGCTCAGAGTCACGCCCTCCGGCCCGCCATCGGCGAAGAACGGTCGACGCGCGGCGATGGCGTGACGAAGCTGTTCGCAGCGCGCCACGGCCTGCGCGCGATCGCAACCCGGGAACATCAGCATGAACTCCTCGCCGCCCCAGCGTGCGATCACCGCGCCCGAGCCGGCACCGGTACGCAGTTCCTCGGCGATGGCGGTGAGCACGCGATCGCCGGCAGCATGCGAATGACGGTCGTTGATGTCCTTGAAGTGGTCGATGTCGGCAATCGCCACCGACAGGCGGCCCGAGGTTGCCTGTGTCGCAGCGAACTGCTGCTGCAGCCGCTCCTCGAATGCACGTCGATTGGGCAAGCCGGTGAGCCAGTCTTCGCGCGCCTGGCGCTCGAACGCTTCGGACTGGTCGCGCAGCTTCACGACCAGTGCACCCTTCTCGCGATCGGCCTGCGCCAGCTCCAGTGCCTTGGCCTGCAGATCGTGCGTGCGCAGGGCCACCAGGCGCTCCAGTTCGCGACTGCGATGCAGCAACTGCGCCGTGCGCTTGCGCCAGATCGCTGCCGCCAAGATCACCAGCAGGACGCCCGCCAGTGCCTGTACCGCCCGGCGTTGCCACCACAGCGGCGCGATCGCGAATTCGATCTCCCGCACCCGGGTGACGCTGCCGATGCGAGCCTCGACTTCAAAGCGATAGCGTCCGGGCGCCAGGTTGGTGTAGCCGGCCACGCGCTGGCCGCCGGCATCGACCCACTGATCATCGAAACCGATCAGTCGATGGCGGTACCGCACACGTTCGGGGGTCAGCAGGGTCAAGCCGACATAGCGGAACTCCAATCGCCGGATGCCGGCCGCCAGCGTCCCGCCCGCGGCCACGGCCATCGACGTCCCATCCACGATGATCGCTTCGATCACCGGGTCGACTTGGACCGGACGGCGTGGGTAGTTGCGTGTCGGCATGATCGCAGCCACGCCTTCGGCCGTCGCGAATCGCAGGCTGTCGTCGGCGAGGCGGATACCGGCGGACTGCGAGGCGCCATTGGCTTGCTCATTGGTCAGGCCATCGTTGCGGTCGAAGCGTTGCACGCGCACGGGCCCGCTGCGTCCCGCCCGGATCGCCGCGATCTCGGTCGCGGGCAGCAGGAAGATGCCGCGGTTGCTGCTGATCCAGAAGCTGCCCTGCGCATCTTCCAGAATCTGGAACAGGCTGCGGTTGAAGGCGGGATCGTCGCCGACGATGTCCTCGAAGCGTCCATCGACGTAGCGTTTGAGTCCGCGATTGCTGCCGATCCAGAGTTCGCCCGACGGCGGCCCGTGAATGCTGAACACGTCTTCGGCATGAAGTCCTTGCGCCTTGCCATAGGCTTCGAAGCGCTCGCCTTCCAGTCGCGCCAGACCACCGGACGTGCCTACCCACAGGCGGCCCAGCGGGTCTTCGGTCAAGGCCATCGCGAAATCGCGCGGCAATCCCTGGGCGCGATCGAATCGCGTCAGTTGCTCGCCGACCAGGCGAAACAGCCCGCTGTTGCTGGCGATCCACAGGCTGGCGTCGGCGCGCGCCAACAGCGCCCGGATCTGCAGCGCCGCAAGGGGTTGCGTCCCCGGCACCGGCTCGACGCGGTCACCACGGATGCGCGCCACGCCGGCACCGAACGTACCGACGAGCAGGCCGTGCTGCGGGGTGTGCGCCAATGACAAGATCGAATCGCTGGGCAAGCCGTTGTCGCGGCCAAAGCGCGTGACCGTCTCGCCGTCGCGGCGGTAGAGGCCGTCGGTGCTGCCGATCCAGAGGACGCCGGCGGGTTGCTCCCACAACGCGCGGACATATCCTTCGCCGATGTCGTGGCGACGATCGATGGTCGTGAAGCGCAAGTCGCGCAGCTGATAGAGGCCATCCGAGGAGCCGATCCAGACGCTGCCTTCGCGATCCTCGAACAACGACACCACCCGATTGCCGCGCAGTCCGTGGTCACGGTCGAGCTGGTCGATGCCATGCGCGCCCGCCCGCCACAGCCCCTGGTCGGTGGTGCCGATCAGCAAGCTGCCGTCGCTGTCGTAAAGCAGCAGCTGCGCGGACGTCGGAACCTGATCGCCGGTCAGCGGGCGGAAGCCCTCGTCGCTGATCCAGCCGACCCGGCCGGCCACGGTGACGGCGATTTCCCCGTCGGGTGCGCGCCGCAGGCTGCGCACGGGTCCCGGCGGCAGGCCACGCTGGCTACCCCAGGGCGTGACCTCGCCCGCCGCTGTGACGTGATCCAGGCCGGCAGCGGAGCCGACGTAGACACCGCCCAGTCCGTCGGCCAGGGTGACGTAGACATTGTCGTGGGCCAGGCCGCTGCGCTGATCGACCTGCAACGCCGGCCGGTCCGGTCGCCAGCGGGCGATACCGTTCTCTTCGCCGATCAGCCACAGCCACCCGTCGCTGCTGGTCTCGACGCCGATCAACTGCTCGAACGGCTGGCCCTCGCCACTGCCGAAGTGCTGCCAGCCTTGCGCATCGAAGGCCAGCAAACCGGAGCGCGCACTGCTCACCCAGAGCCGGCCAGCGCTGTCGACGGTGAGTGCCCGGATGCCATTGGCTTCCGCCAGCGGCAGCGTGCGGTCATCGAACACCACGAATTCCGAGCCGTTGAAGCGCGAAAGACCCTCGAAACTGCCCAGCCACAGATAGCCATCGGGCGTTTGCGCGATGGCGATCACCATGTTGTGGGCAAGCCCGCTGCCGCTGTTCCAGTGGCTCAGGGTGAAGGTATTGAGCGGGCGGCTGGTGTCCAGTGCCCGCAGCGGCGATGACGCGAACAGGACGAACCAGCATCCCGCCCAGGCGACCCATTTCGCCGCCGTGCGCAGCGCGCTCATGCGGTCGAGCATCCCGGGATGCACCACGGCGAATGTTCGCCGGAAACATCGAACGGTGGCTGGCGGCTGCGCAAGGGTTCGGCTTCCAAGGGTGCGAACGCCAAGGATATGCGCTCGCCGCACCCGGCGCAGTGAAGGCGCGGGTCAACCGCATCAAACCCCTGCAACGGGCGAACGGCCTTTCCTTCTCTTCACGCAGTCACTGCGATCCTTGAGCGGTCGGTGACTCGAAGCGCGTCGTGCGGATCGTGTTTCCTATCGTCAACAGCTTGAAAATCAATCACTTGAAAATTGAACTTTCGGACCGATTAGCACTCCAATAGGCCGACTGCTAAATTCGTCTCCCCAAGGAGGACGCGATGTCCCAAGCATTGATCACCAGCAACTTCCCGATTCCCAGCGCCCTGGGTTCGCTGGACGCCTACATCGGCACGGTCAACCGTTTCCCGATGCTGGAAGCGACCGAGGAGCAGGATCTGGCCTGGCGCGTGCGCCTCGACAATGACGCCGCGGCCGCCAAGCAATTGATCATGGCGCACCTGCGCTTCGTCGTGCATGTCGCGCGCGGCTATCAGGGCTACGGCCTGGGCATGGCCGACCTGATCCAGGAAGGCAACATCGGCCTGATGAAGGCCGTGAAGCGTTTCGATCCCGATCAGGGCGTGCGTCTGGTGTCGTTCGCGGTGCACTGGATCAAGGCCGAAATGCACGAGTTCATCCTCAAGAACTGGCGCATCGTCAAGGTCGCGACGACCAAGGCGCAGCGCAAGCTGTTCTTCAACCTGCGCAAGTCGAAAAAGCGCCTGGGCTGGATGAACAACGAGGAAGTGAACACGGTCGCGCGTGAACTGAAGGTCGATCCGTCCGATGTGCGCGAAATGGAAGCGCGTCTGAATGGTCGTGACATCGGCTTCGATGCGCCGGCGAACGAGGACGACGAACATGCGCGTCCGTCGCCGGTCGCGTTTCTGGTTGACGCCACGGTGGGTCCGGCCGAAGCCCTGCTCGCGCAGGACGAGGGCGACCATCAGGTCGATGTGCTGCGCGACGGCATGGAAAAGCTCGACCAGCGTTCGCGCGACATCGTCAATCGCCGCTGGCTGGCCGACAACAAGGCGACGCTGCAGGAACTCGCCGATGAATACGGCGTGTCGGCCGAGCGCATCCGCCAGATCGAAGCGAACGCGTTCAAGAAGATCCGCGCGTTGTTCGTCGCCTGATCCGCGACGCGACGGTTTGAACCATGACGGCCCTTCGGGGCCGTTCGTGTTTTCAGGACTTGAGCGGCAGTTCCGGCTGCTTCAGCGGAATCTCGGCCTCGCCGCGGAACACGCGCTTGAATTCGGCGCGCGAGACCGAGACGTAGCGCTCGTTGCCGCCGATCTCGACCTGCGCGCCCTGGGTCAGGGCACGGCCATGTTCGTCGACGCGCACCACCATCGTCGCCTTGCGGCCGGTATGGCAGATGGTCTTGATTTCGGTGATCGAATCGGCCCAGGCCAGCAGGTACTGGCTGCCTTCGAACAACTCGCCCTGGAAATCGGTGCGCAGGCCGTAGGACAGGGCCGGAATGTTCAATTGGTCGACCACCTCGGTCAATTGCCAGACCTGTGCCCGGCTCATGAACTGCGACTCGTCGGTCAGCACGCAATGCAGCGGGCCGTGCGCGGCGATGTCGTCGCGCACCAGTTGCAGCAGGTCGTCGTCGCGCTCGAAGATGACGCCGCTCGCCTTCAGTCCGATTCGCGACTGCACCACGCCGCGGCCGTAGCGGTCGTCCAGCTTGGGCGTCAGGATCAGGGTCCGCATGCCACGCTCGTGATAGTTGTGCGCCGACTGCAGCAGCGTGGTCGTCTTTCCGGCATTCATCGCCGAGTAGTAGAAATAGAGCTTGGCCATCGCTGCATGCTTGGATTCGGGCCGATGATTTTAGCAGCGTGCGCGGATGCTGCCGGATAGAATCCGCGGCCGCTTCAGGTCGTGCCGATGAGTCTCAATCCCGCCCAACGTGATGCCGTCGCCTATTGCGATGGTCCGCTGCTCGTGCTTGCCGGCGCAGGCTCCGGCAAGACCCGCGTGATCACCGAAAAGATCGCGCACCTGTTGCGCAACGGGCATCGCGCCGAGTCGGTCGCGGCAATCACCTTCACCAACAAGGCCGCGAAGGAGATGCGCGAGCGTGTCGGCAAGCTGATCTCGCGCGACGCCGCCGAATCACTGCAGGTCTCGACCTTTCACGCGCTCGGCCTGCGCATCCTGCAGCAGGAAGCCGCGCACGTCGGCTTGCGTCGCGGATTCTCGATCCTCGATGCCGAAGACGCATTCGCGCTGGTCAAGGATCTTGCGCCCGCCGGCATGAAGCCGGACGCGCTCGATTTGTTGCGTGGCCTGATCGGCAAGGCCAAGGACAACGGACTCGATCCGGACGAGGCCCTGGCCGCCGCGCGCTCGCCACGCGAACTGCAGGCTGCCGAACTTTATGCCGCCTACACGCGCCGACTGCGCAACTTCAATGCGCTGGATTTCGATGATCTGATCTTCCTGCCCGAACGCCTGTTCACCACGAACGAGGATGTGCGCGTGCGCTGGCAGCAGAAACTCTCCTACCTGCTGGTCGACGAATACCAGGACACCAACCGCGCCCAGTACCGCCTGCTCAAGCACCTCGTCGGCGCACGCGGGCACTTCACGGCGGTAGGCGACGACGACCAGTCGATCTACGCCTGGCGTGGCGCCAATCCGGAAAACCTCAACGAGCTGGCGCGTGATTATCCGCGCCTGAAGCTGGTCAAGCTGGAACAGAACTATCGCTGCAGCGGCCGCATCCTGCGCGCGGCGAACGCGGTGATCGCGAATAACGCGCACCTGTTCGAGAAGAAGCTGTGGAGCGCACACGGCGAGGGCGAGTCCCTGCGCATCCTGCAATGCAAGGACGAGACCCACGAAGCCGAGCGCATCGCCGCCGAGATCGCGCACCTGCAACAGACACGCAAGACGCCCTGGAGCGATTTCGCGATCCTGTACCGCGGCAATTTCCAGTCGCGCGCGTTCGAACAGGCGCTGCGCCTGCTGCGGGTGCCCTACCACGTGTCCGGCGGGACCGCGTTCTTCGATCGTGCCGAGGTGCGCGACCTGCTCGCCTACCTGCGCGTGCTGGTCAATCCGGACGACGACAGCGCCTTCCTGCGCATCGTGCAGACGCCGAAGCGCGACATTGGTACCGGCACGCTGGAAAAGCTGGCACAGATCGCCGGCGCCCGCGGGTTGTCGATGGCGCGCGCCGCCGAGTCGCTGGAAGTCCAGAAGCAACTCGCCGCGCGACCGGCGGCGGCATTGGCAAACTTCGCCGAACAGATCCGGCGCTGGCGCGTCAGTGCCGCCAGCATCGACGCGGCCGCCTTGTGCGAGAAGCTGATCCAGGAGTCCGGCTATGCGCAACATCTGGCCTCGACGGTCAAGGATCCGGCGGCACGTGCGCGGCGCATGGAGAACCTCAAGGAGCTGATCGACTTCCTGAAGGCGCACGGCAAGGGTCGCGATGCGCTCGGCGACCTCGCCGCACAACTGGCCCTGCTCGGCAACCTCGAACGCGACGACTCCGGCAATGCGGTGCGGCTGTCGACCCTGCACGCCTCGAAAGGTCTGGAATTCCGGCACGTGTGGCTGGTCGGCGTGGAGGACGGCACCTTGCCGCACGAGGGCGCGATCAACGAGGGCCGGCTCGACGAGGAGCGGCGCCTGTTCTACGTCGCCATCACCCGCGCCAAGGAAACCCTGACGCTCAGTCATGCCGCCCACAAGCAGCGCTACGGCGAATTGCTGGCACAGAAGCCGAGCCGCTTCCTGGACGAACTTCCCCCCGCCGATGTGGTCCGCGAGGGCGACGATCCCGAGCGTGATCGCGCCGAAAAGCGCGAACGCGCCGGGGCGCACCTGGCGCGTCTGGCGGAAATGCTGGGCGGCGCCGGCTGAGCTGCCGTCGCGGCGGCGGCTGCCGTTACACTTCCGGAACTGATCAACAGGAGATCTGCATGCGATTCATCAGCCGAGGCGTGGCCATCGTCGCCATCGCCGCCTTGTCCGCCTGTGCCAGCCAGGGCACCCGATCGGGTGCGGACAAACCCAAACTCGACGATCTGGCGGGCGTGCCGCGGGTCGATCCGCCGGGTGCGTTGAAGGACCCGAAGCACGACAACCTGAATGCCGTACTGTGGTCGCAGACCGCAGCCGAGAACCGGGCGCTGGCCACTCAGGCCTTCAATCAGGCGGCGCGGACGCTCGCCGTCGCGAAGGCCGACCCGAACTTCAGCGCCTTGCCGGAAGCCGAGCAGGGCAAGCCGGCCGCAGACGCGCCGCTGGCCATCATCACCGATATCGACGAGACCGTGCTCGACAGTTCGGCGTTCAACGCCGATCTGATCCAGAACCCGATCGATCCGGCACTGGCGCCGGCCGAAGCGCACCAGCAATTCGACCAGCGCTGGAACGACTGGGTCGCGCAACGCGAAGCGGTGCCGATGCCCGGCGCGGTCGCGTTCCTGAAGCAGGCCGAGGCGGCCGGGGTCACGGTCTTCTACATCACCAACCGCAAGGATGCCGAGAAGCCGGAGACCTGCAACAACCTGGTTCAGGCCGGTTTGCCGCTCAAGGACTGCGCGACCCAGGTGCTCACGCGCAATTCCGCCGAAGCCAACCCGAAGGACAAGGGGGCGCGTCGCAAGACCGTGGCCGCGACCCATCGCGTCGTGCTCGTGCTGGGCGACAACCTTGGCGACTTCGCCGATGGCGTCTACACCACGACCGACGCGCGCAACCAGATCGTCGACGCCCAGGCCGGCTGGTGGGGCGAGCGCTGGATCATCCTGCCGAACCCGATGTACGGCTCCTGGGAAGATGCCATCAGCAACATTCAGAACGACGCGGTCAGCCAGACCTATGGCGCCGAGCTGGAACGCCGCCGTTTGCTCAAGGGACGGGCCTTGCGCGGGGTCGACTGGTGGGCCAATCCGCCGAAAATCGAAGAAAAAACTAAATAAATCAGTGGTATACATCGTGTAATTGAAGGTATTGCATTAGCTTGCGGCGTCAAGTTATTCTTCGTCCATCAGTTGTTCAGAATAACGACGACAATAACCAACAATAGCGCCCAAGCTTCCCCCTCCGGCAACTGCCGGTTCGATCAGATGGTTCGAAAGAACCATCTGATTTTTTTTGTGCGTCCGGGACTTGCCAATGCCGGTCGCCATGCCCAACATGTCCGCCCCCAACCGTTCCAAGGATCGCCGATGAAACGCCTGCTCCCCCTGATGTTGATCGCCGCGTTCGGAATGGTGGCCTGTGGCAAAGACGAGTCGGCCGCGCCGGAAGCCGCCAAGATCGCCGCCGCGTCGACCTCGCCGGAAGCCGCGATGCAGGCCCAGGTCGAGGCGCTGCGCGCCGGCCAGTTTTCCAGTGCCTTCCTGGCCTCGATCCCGCCAAGCATGATCGATCAGGTGCGTGCCAAGTGGACCGCCAAGATGGCCGAGCCGGCCAGCGAAGAGGACCGCGCCCAGTTTCAGGAAATGATCACCGAACTGACCGCCGACGGCGCCGAAGACGCGATCTACGCCAAGATCGAACCGGACCTGCTGAAGTTCAAGGAATCCGCGGCGATGCAGATGCCGATGTATGTCGGCATGGGCCGCGGCATCCTCGCTGCCGGCGTACAGCAGCGCGAAGACCTCAGCGCCGACCAGAAGGCCCAGGCGATGGCGTCGATCGACGCGTTCGCGAAATGGGCGGAGTCGGCGCAGTTTGCCGAGCCGGCGCTGGCGAAGCAGGCGATTGGTCATGTCTGCAAGGCGGCACGCGACATCAAGCTGACCAATATCGACGAGTTGCGTGCGTTGAGTTTCGACGAGGCGGTGAAGCGCGGCGACGTGCTGTTCGTCGCGCTCAAGGACATCCTCGGCACCTACGGATTCAAGATCGACGACGTGCTGGCGACGGCCAAGACCGAAGTGGTGTCGCAGACCGGCGACAGCGCCAAGGTCAAGATCAGCTACACCATGTTCGAGGCACCGCTCAGCTTCGAGTCGGAGATGGTCAAGCTGGACGGCCGCTGGTACGGCAAGGATTCGCTGGAAAGTCTGAAGAAGGATCTGGCCGAGCCGGCCGTGGAAGCGGAACCTGCCGTGGCGGGCGACGCTGAAGCGCCTGCGCAAGGCTGATTTGCCTGCTGCAGTGATGCACACCGTTTCCATGCCTGGACACGATGATCGAGCCGGCGGGCTGCGCGGCCCCTGGTTCTGGAAGCTGCTTGGCGTGCTGATCCGGCCCTGGGTCGCGTTGCGCACCGAGCCGCCCGCGGCCGGGTCGGTCATGGCCGGCGACAAGCCGGTCGTGTACCTGCTCGAACGCTACGGCGCGATCAATGCCGTGATCCTGGAGGAGGCCTGCCGGGCACAAGGCCTGCCGGCGCCCCTGCGACCGATGCCGGGCGGTTATCTGCCGAAGTCGCGCTCGGTGCTGGCGCTGTCGCGGCGCGAGGGCTGGCTGTTCCGGCGGCCGCGCCAGAAGACCCACTCCGCCGGGCTCGCCCAGGTGGTTCGGGCGGTACAGGCGAATCCCGATCTCGATATCCAGGTGGTGCCGGTCTCGATCTTCGTCGGGCGTGCGCCACAACGGGAATCCGGCTGGTTCCGCGTGCTGTTCTCGGAGAACTGGGCCGTGGTCGGGCGCTTCCGGCGCCTGATGTCGCTGCTGCTGAACGGTCGCGACACCATCGTGCATTTCAGTCCGGTCGTCAGCCTGCGCGATGTCGTCGCCGAAGGCATGGACGCCGAGCGCACCGTACGCAAGGCCAGTCGCGTCATGCGTGCGCATTTCCGGCGCTTGCGTGCGGCCGTGATCGGGCCCGACCTGTCGCATCGCCGCACCGTGATCGATTCGGCGATGAATGCCGAAGGCGTGCGCAACGCCGTCGCGGCGCTGGCCAGCAAGGAACGCATCACCCTCGAGCAGGCGGAAGGACGGGCGCGCTCGTTCGCATGGGAAATCGCCGCAGACTATTCGCATTCGACGGTGCGCTCGGCGTCGTTCCTGCTGACCGCGTTCTGGAATCGCCTGTACGACGGCATCCGCACCCATCATTTCGACACGCTGAAGCAGGCGGCGCCGGGCCACGAAGTGATCTACGTGCCCTGCCACCGCAGTCATATCGACTACCTGCTGCTGTCCTACCTGCTGTATTCGAATGGCATCGTGCCGCCGCACATCGCAGCCGGCGTGAACCTGAACTTGCCGGTCATCGGTTCCTTGCTGCGCAAGGGCGGGGCCTTCTTCCTGCGGCGCAGCTTCCGCGCCAATGCGCTGTACTCGGCGGTGTTCTCGGAATACGTCACGCAATTGTTCCAGCGTGGCGTGTCGATGGAATACTTCATCGAAGGCGGCCGCAGCCGTACCGGGCGCCTGCTCGAACCGCGCGCCGGCATGCTGGCGATGACGGTCAAGAGTTTCCTGCGCGAATCGCGCCGGCCCGTGGTGTTCCAGCCGGTCTACATCGGCTATGAACGCGTGCTCGAAGGCAAGTCCTACATCGGTGAGCTCTCGGGCCAGCCGAAGGAAAAAGAATCGATCTTCGGCCTGCTGAAGTCGCTGAAGTTGCTGCGCGAACGCTATGGCAAGGTCACGGTGAGCTTCGGCGAACCGGTTTATCTGGTCCAGATGCTGGATGAAGCCGTCGGCGACTGGCGCGCGACCGCCAAGGACGAACGGCCGGAATGGTTTGGCGGGGCGGTATCGGCGTTGGCCGAGCGCATTCTCGTCAACATCAACCGTGCCGCCGACGTGAATCCGGTCAACCTGCTGTCCGCGGCCCTGCTCGGCACGCCCAAGCACGCGATGGCCGAGGACGACCTGAAGCGCCAGATCGCGCTGAGCCAGCGCCTGATCGGTTCGGTGCCGTATTCCGATCGCGTGACCATGACCGAGCTCGACCCGGCCGGCGTCATCGCCTATGGCGAGAAGCTCGGGGTGGTCCAGCGCGTGAAGCATCCGCTCGGCGACGTGCTGCACAGCACCGGCGACCAGGCCGTCTTGCTGAGCTATTTCCGCAACAACGTGCTGCACCTGTTCGCGACACCCGCCTGGGTGGCGTGCTGCTTCCTCAACAATCGCCGCCTGCAGCGCGCGACCGTCGAGCGTCTGGGTCGCTTCATCTATCCCTTCATCCAGGGCGAATTGTTCCTGCCGTGGACCGAGGACGAATGGGTGGCGCGCATCGACGCGATGATCGGGCAGTTCGTGGCCGAGGGATTGCTGGAACTCGAGGACGACGGCAAGGTCTTGCGTCGTCGCGTCGGCCAGACCGACGAGGCTTACCAGTTGCGCGTGACCGCGAACTCGTTGCTGCAGGCCTTCGAGCGCTACTACATCGCGCTCGCGCTGCTGGTGAAGTCGGGGCCAGGCGTGCTGTCCACCGGCGAGCTGGAGAACCAGTGCCAATTGACGGCGCAACGCCTGTCCCTGCTGCACACTCAGGCCGCACCGGAGTTCTTCGACAAGACCCTGTTCAAGGGCTTCATCGCGACCATGCGCGAACGCGGCGTGCTGTCGCTCGACGGCAATGCCAAGCTCTCGTTCGGCGACAACCTCGTCGCGATGGCCGAAGACTCCAAGCTGATCCTCAGCCGCGAACTGCGTCACTCGATCCTGAAGCTGGCCGGCTCGAAAGACCGCAGCGAGATCACGCCGCCGCCGCAGTCCGCGTAGTCGGCCGCGATGGAGGCCGATGCCGCGCAACTGTTCGAGCGACTGTACGACGAGCTGAAGCGCATTGCCCGGCGTCAGCTCGCGGCCGGGGGTGCCACCTTGCAGACCACCGGCCTGGTGCACGAGGCCTATCTCAAACTGGCCGCAGTGGCCGTGGTCGACGAGGCGCACCTGCTCAATCTCGCCAGTCGCGCGATGCGCCAGGTGCTGGTCGATCTCGCGCGCCATCATGGTCGCGACAAGCGCGGCGGCGGCCTGCGCCTGGAAACCCTGACTGATCGCAAGCTGCCCGAAGCCGCGACCGAAGCACTCGACGTGCTCGCGCTCGAACAATGTCTGCTGCGTCTCGAGCAAGCCGAGCCGCGACTGGCGCGCGTCGTCGAGTTGCACTTCTACGGCGGCCTCAGTTTTCCGGAGATGAGCCGGGTCTTGCAGGTGACCGAACGCACCCTGTTCCGCGACTGGCGGGCGGCGCGCGCGATGATCCACGCCGATCTGGAGCGCCTGAATGTGGGGGGCGGGGTGCCATGAAGGACGCTGTCGCCGACCACGATCGCCGGCTGCAGGCCTTGCGCCTGATGCGCGCCGCCCTCGATGTGACCGCGGCCGCGCGCGACGCCTGGGTGGCGACGCAGTGCGGTGACGATGTCGCGCTGAAGCACGAGGTCGAGCAACTGCTTGCGGCCGATGCCGTCGCGTCGGGCGTGCTGGACCAGCCGTTGGCAGCGCACGTCGCCGGGATCGAGGCCGGGCAGGACAGTCGCATCGGGCGCCGCATGGGCCCGTATCTGCTGACCGACCTGATCGGGCGCGGCGGCATGGGGGCGGTGTTCCGCGGCGAACGCGAGGAAGGCGGGTTCCGGCAGTCGGTGGCGATCAAGCTGCTGCGCACCGGCGACCACGAGGACCCGAATGCCGCGCGACGTTTCGAGCGCGAACGGCAGATCCTGGTTGGCCTGCAGCACCGCAACATCGCGCGCCTGCTCGATGGCGGCGTCGCCGATGATGGTCAGCCCTGGTATGCCATGGAACTGGTCGAAGGCGAGCCGCTGCTGGCCCATGTCGCGCGCACCGGCGCATCGCTGCCTCAGCGTCTGGCCTTGCTGATGCAAGTCTGCGATGCGGTGCAGTTCGCACACCAGAACCTGGTGCTGCATCGCGACTTGAAGCCGGCCAACATCCTGGTCGATGCGGCCGGGCAGGTGAAGCTGCTCGACTTCGGCATCGCCCGGCTGATCGACCGCAACGGTCGCGACGATGCGCTGACCCGCACCGGGACCGAGCAGCGCGCCTACACGCCCGCGTATGCCGCGCCGGAACAGATCGCCGGCGGGGCGCTCAGCACCGCCACCGACCTGTATGCGCTGGGCGTCATCCTGCATGAACTGCTGACCGGCGAAAGACCATTGCCGTCGGCGCGCGACGACGCGGCGGTGACCGAGGCGCCGTCGCGGCGGCTGGCCCGTGCCAACACCGATGCGCGCCGGGTGGCGGCGCTGCGGGGCGATCTCGACGTCATCACGTTGACCTGCCTGCAGCGGGATCCGGGGCGCCGTTATGCCTCGGCGGCCGCGTTGAAGCGCGACATCGAACGCCATCTCACCGGCCTGCCGATCGAAGCGCGTGGCGATTCGTTCGCGTACCGCTCCTCGAAGTTCCTGCGTCGCCATCGCCTGGCGGTGGCTGCGGCCAGCATCGCCGCCCTGGCCCTGATCGCGGCCACGATGTTCAGCCTGCAACAGGCACGCCGCGCTGAACGCGAGTCGATGCGCGCGAACGAGGCTGCGCTCACGGCACAGCGCGAACGCGACGCTGCACTCGACGAGGCGCGCCGTCAGGAGACCCTGCGCGAACATTTCGTCGCCGTGCTCAATCGCGCGACCGAAAGCGGTGCGCCGATCGCGCCCGAGGCGCTGCTGGA
Source organism: Lysobacterales bacterium (assembly GCA_016721845.1). Taxonomy (NCBI): domain Bacteria; kingdom Pseudomonadati; phylum Pseudomonadota; class Gammaproteobacteria; order Lysobacterales; species Lysobacterales bacterium. Next base: position 242,429 of record JADKHK010000003.1, on the reverse strand, counting down.
AATCGCCGCCGATCCGAACCTGCTCGGTGCGTTCGGCGACCCGGAGATGCACAGCGCCCTGCAGCTCGCGCTGGTGGACCTGTTCGCGCAGCGCGACGATTACCAGCGCGCACTCGAATTGCTCGATCAGCTCGCGCCGATGCTGGCCAAAGCGCCGCAACGTATCCAGGCCAGAGCGGCAATCATTCGTGCAACCGCGCTGGTGCGTGTGGGGCGTTTGGACGAGGCGACGGCCAGCATCGATCAGGCCGAGTCGTGGATGACGCCGACGCAACGCGCGGGCGGCATGTTGCCGGCCGAAGTCCAGATGTTGCGCGCTCAGCAGTTCCGCGCTCGCGGCGATCTCGCTGCGACCGTGATTGCCGCACGCGCAGCGGCCGAACAGGGGTTCCGCGCGACCGACGGCACTGCGCTCGAACGTGGCCGCCTGATCGGCAGCGGCGCTACCAGCCTGCTGCTCGCCGGTGACCTCGATGGTGCGATCGAACTGGCCGATCGTGCCGACTCGGTGTGGTCCGAGGCCGGCGTCGCGATCAATATCTCGTCACGCATCAACGCCGCGAACCGTGCCAATGCACTCATGGTTCGCGGCGACTTGCTGCGTGCCCTGGAGGCATTGGAACGCGTCGATTTGGACAACGCGATGACCGATTCGCCCCCGGCGCGCGCGGCGCGCGACATGTCGCATGCCAAGTTGCTGGCGCTGCTCGGGCGTGGCGACGAGGCCGTGCGACTGGCGAATTCGGCAATCGCCTCGATGTGTGCGGCGACCGGCGCGGACAGCATTGAATGCCTGCGGGCACGACTCGCGAGCGTCGACACCCGCTATTACGCCGGACAAGTCGCGGATGCCCGTGCGCAGCTGGACCGAATCGGCGATGCACTTGCCGCACAACCGCCCTTGGCGTCGACGGTCGCGGCCTTCGATCGCGTGCTCGCGCTGCAGCAGCATCCGGACGATGCGACGCTGGCCGCGGTGCTGGAGGTCTTGTCGAACAATGCCAAGGCCGGCGCGCTGCCGAGGCGCAATGCGGTGCGCGCCTTGCTGATGCTGGCCGAGATCTTCGAGCGTCGATCCAATCCGGACTACGCGCGGCGTCTGGCCAGCACCGCCATCGCGGTGGCCGGTGATGCGATCACCGGCAGCGGCATGGATGCAAGCCTGCTGCTGCTCTGGCGCGCGCGGATCGACGCTGCGCCGCCGCCGCCGGCGGCCATCGCGAGTTTGCAGGACGCCGTGGGTGCCGAGCACGCACTGGTCGTCGCCCACCGGACCCGGTGAGACGATGGTCCAGGGTGCGGGTGCGGGCCATGTCAGGGTCGCGCCCCGCACGACGTTTCCCGTCACCAGCACGATCCCTCGCCCGTTTCCGGAGTTCCCGCATGATCACCCTGCATCGCCTGACCTTCGTCGCCCTGTCCTGTCTCGCCCTCACCGCTTGTGGTACCGGAGATGACGCAACTACCGCAGCAACCACGGCATCGCCCGCCGACGTCGCGACTGCCGTCGCTGCGGCCGCCGAAGCCAGCATCGCCACGCATCCCCTGTGTGAACTCGCGAGCTTCGACGAGGTGAGCGCGGTCGTCGGTGGCCACATCGACCAGCGCGATGTCATCGACGAAGCGTCGCTGCACAGCCTCGACTGCATCTATCTCGACAGCCACGATTTCTACAACGGCTTCGCGCTCAAGTTCGTCACCAGCGAGCGTCTGCAGAAGACCGATAGCCGCTGGTCCAGCGCCCGTGACTACTACGACGAATGGAGCCGTGGCGGCACCGCCGTCGGCGATCTCGGCGATGCCGCGATGTGGGTCGATCTGCCCGCCGGGTTGCTCGTACTGCGCGGCGACACCGTGCTGCACCTCAGCGCCGACAAGGCCGACCTGACGAATGCCGAGGTGCATGCACGTTTCGAAGCCCTGGCCCGCAGCGTGGTGTCGCGCCTGCCCTGATCGATGTCAGGGTTTTGCCGCGCATGTCGTTTCCCCCACCGAGCCGCCCCTGCGGCAATCGGAGCACGACATGAAGCCCGCCCTGTACCTCCTCCTGGCCCTGACGCTTGCCGCCCCCGACCTCCTGGCCGCCCCGACCGCGCTGGACAGCGGTTTCGCGAACGCTGGTCGCGCCAACTACACCACGGGCGCCTACTACAAGAGTACGGTTGCCCATCTGTACCGCCCTGGCGGCGGATCGGTTGTGCTGTTGACGTATTCCGATGTCGACGGCAGCAACAATCCGGTCGGGCCCTACACCCTCGGGGCGTACTTCTACAGTGATGCCGGCGTGTACACCGTCGGCGCAAATCCGGCCACCTACCTGAACTTCTCTCGCGTCGCTGGCGCCACGATCGACAGCCAGGGGCGCATCATCGTGGTCGGCTCGACCGGGACCGGAGGCGCCGTCGACTTCCGTGTCGTGCGGCTGCTGTCGACCGGGCTTCCGGACAACAGCTTCAGCGGCGACGGCATGGTCGACATCGCCTTCAATCTTGGCGGCAACAATTCCGATGCAGCGAACGCGGTTGCAGTCGATGATCAAGACCGCATCGTCGTGGTCGGCGAAGTCGAACGTGCTGCCACCGGGGATTTCGATTTCGGGACCGCGCGCCTGACGACGACGGGTGCACTCGACACCAGTTTCAACGGCAGCGGCAAGCGCGTCACCCATTTCGATCTGGCCGCCAGCATGCGCTTTGACAACGCCCGAGCCGTCGCCATCGACAGCGCCGGCCGCATCTCCATCGCCGGTGGCGCCTACGACGCGGCGCGCAGCGTCACCCGCATCGCGTTGGCGCGCTTGACCGACGCCGGCCTCGCCGATACCAGCTTCTGCCCGGACAGTTGCAACTACATGGACAGCTACACCGCGATCAACAACGGTCGGCGCGTGATCTTCTACGGCAGTGCCACGCCGGCGCTCAGCGACCAGGTCGCGGCGATGGCGATCAACCAAGACGGCGCCCTGCTGATCGCCGGCACCACGCCGGGCAGCGGCGAGACCCTCGGCTTCATCCAGCGCTTCGACACTTCCGGCAATTGGGTTGCCGAGACGACCACGCAAGGCGGCGCCGGTGGCCAGATGTTCATCGGCGGCGTGCACTGGCGAAATCCGTCGATCAGCGAAAGCGACATCCTCCTGACCGGCGTATCGGGTCCGGGCGCCGAACTGTTCTTCGCGCAACGCTTCGATGCGCTGCTGTTCGCGAAGGCGAACTGGGGCATCGTGGGGCCGTCCAGCAGCGTCTACATCTGGTCGGCCAGCGGCGGGTTCGGCGATCTTGGAGACGATCGCCCGGCGCGGTCGACGATCGACTCGACCGGGCGCGTGCTCGTCGGCGGTCGCTTCAAGGCGAACGCGGCGAGCAATCCCTACAGCGCCACGGCATCGCGCCTGACCAGCACCGACGCGCAGCCGGCGGCCATCGACATCTTCAAGAACAGCTTCGAGTAGGTGCGTCGACGATGATCAAGGATCAGGCCGGTTCGTCCGGGATCAGCTTGTTCTCGTAGTACGTGATCATGTCGCGGATGCGCAGCTTGCGCTTCTTCAGGCGGCGCAGCTGGATCTCGTCGGCACTGCTGTCATCGGCAAGGCTGGCGATGGCGACGTCGAGATCGCGATGTTCGGTGCGCAGTTCGACCAGTCGGCGGGCGATGAAGGCGGGATCGAGCGATTCGGACATGGCGGCGCGCGCGGGGGACGGGTGAGTGTAGCCCGCGCTCCGGCCGGGCGGGAATGCATTGGCGCCGCTAAACTGTGCGGCCCTCCGGAGGCGCGCCATGGGCCTCGAACCGAACCGCAAAGCCGAATCCGAATTCAACAAGTTGCACAAGCGCCTGCGTCGACAGGTCGGGCAGGCGATTGCCGACTTCGCGATGATCGAGGACGGCGACAAGGTCATGGTCTGCCTCTCGGGCGGCAAGGACAGCTACACCCTGCTCGACCTGCTGCTGCAACTGCAAGCCAAGGCGCCGGTGCGCTTCGAGTTGGCTGCGGTGCATCTGGACCAGAAACAGCCGGGCTACTCGCCCGAGGTGCTGCCGGAACATCTGCGCCGCATCGGCGTGCCGTTCACGATCCTGGAGCAGGACACCTACTCGGTGGTCAAGCGCGTGGTGCCGGAAGGCAAGACGATGTGCGGCCTGTGTTCACGCCTGCGGCGCGGCGCGCTGTATACGCATGCCGCATTGCACGGCTTCACCAAGATCGCGCTCGGCCACCATCGCGACGACATCGTCGAAACCTTGTTCCTGAATCTGTTCCATCATTCGAAACTGTCGGCGATGCCGCCCAAGCTGAAGTCCGACGACGGTCGCCACGTCGTCATCCGGCCGCTCGCGTATTGCGCCGAGGACGACATCGCCGAGTACGCGGCGTTCAAGCAGTTCCCGATCATGCCCTGCAACCTCTGCGGCTCGCAGGAGACGCTGCAGCGCAAGGCGATCAAGGCCATGCTGGCGGATTGGGAGCGCGTCCATCCGGGCCGCATCGAGAACACCTTTCGCGCCCTGGGCCAGGTTCATCCCTCGCACCTCGCCGACCGCGAGCTGTACGACTTTGCCGCGCTCGGTGCGCGCGGTGCACCCGTCGACGCCCACGCCTGGCTGGCGGGCGAAGCATCGGAGCCCGCCCCGGCGGGACGCCCGGCCACCCGATCGATCGGGCGCGACATCCTCGAAGCCTGACCGTATCAATCACACCATGATCGTCGTCTTTCGACGACGATAACGACGTATTTCGGGAGTATCACGACATGTTCTTTCGCAACCTGACCCTTTTCCGCTTTCCCGAAGGCATCGACAAGCGCTTCAAGAAGCTGGACGAACAGCTGGCCGAGCACGCATTGCGTCCCTGCGGCCCGCTGGAGCTGCAGACGCGCGGCTGGGTGTCACCGTATGGTCGCGGCGAGGACATGTTCTCGATCGAGCACGGCCAACAGGCCTTGCTGGCGCTCGGCGGTGAAGACAAATTGCTGCCAACGGCAATCATCAACCAGCATATTGCCGAGAAAGTCGAGGAACTGGAGAAGCAGCGCGGGCGTCCGGTGGGTGCCCGCGAGCGTCGCAAGCTCAAGGACGACGCACTCACCGAGTTGCTGCCGCGGGCGCTGGCGCGGCCGAGCCGCCTCGCCGGCTATCTCGATATTCCAAAGGGTTGGGTGGTGGTCGACACCAGTTCGCGCAAGGCCGCGGAAGGCTTCGTTTCGGCGCTGCGCAACGCGCTCGGCAGCTTTCCCGCGACCGGACTGGAGCCCGAAGAGTCGCCGCGCGCGCTCATGACGGAGTGGATGATCGAGGGTAAGCTCCCGACAGGATTCGCACTCGGCGACGAATGCGAGCTGAAGGACCCGGCCGACAATGGCGCCATCGTGCGCTGTCGTCGTCAGGACCTTGGCGCCGACGAGATGCGCGAGCATCTCAGCAGCGGCAAGCAGGTCACCCAGCTCGCGCTCACCTTCGAGGAGCGGATGCGCTTCGTGCTCGACGAAACGCTGACCGTGCGCAAGTTCAAGCTGCTCGACATCGCGGTGGAACAACTCGACAAGGGTGACCGCGATTCCGCCAAGGCCGAACTCGACGCGCGCTTCGTGTTGATGAGTGGCGAGGTGGCGCGTCTGCTCGCAGCGATCGAAACCACGTTCGGCGTGCACCGGCCGCAGTCGCTCTGAGGCCGGCGCCGCCGACTCCGCGAGGTCGGCATGGCGCAGTCGTTGTCGGACATCGTTGAACTGGAAACGCCGAACGGGCGCACCGTGCGCGTGCGCGCGACCACGCATCCGCGCGCGCGCCGGCTGTCGCTGACGATCGGCGCCGGTGGCCCGCGCGTGTCCGCGCCCGAGGGCACGCATCCCGCGACGGTGCGCGCCTTCCTGCGCGAACACGCCGGCTGGTTGCAGAAGAAGCTGCGCGAACTCGAGCTGACCGGACGCAAGCTGGCCCCGCCGGTGCCGGGTCGTGCCGAGACCTTCACCTTTCGCGGCGTGCAGTTGCCGGTGATCTGGCAGCACGATCGCTTTCCGCGCATCGCGGTCGCGCCGGGCCGGCTCGATTTCGCCCTCGATCTCGAGCACGACGATGCGCTGCGGATCAGCCAGCGCACCATGCGCGCCTTCCTGCTGCGCGAAATGCGGCGCGAGGTCGCGCGCCTGTCCGCATACTTTGCGCTCAAGGTCGGCAAGCAACCGAGCGCGTTGCGCTTCCAGCCGATGCGCACGCTCTGGGGCAGCCTCAGCGCCGACGGCCGCATGAACCTCGATCTGGCGCTGATGCTGGCGCCGCCCGAGGCACTGGAATACGTCGTCGTGCACGAGATGTCGCACCTGTGGGTGCGCAACCACGGGCCGCGCTTCTGGGCGCGCGTCGCCGCGGTCGATCCCGACTTCGAAACCCAGCGCGACTGGCTCAACCGCTACGGCCACTCGGTGAAGCACGAACTTTCGCGCTGGATTGGCGACGCCATCGACTGAGACCGATTCGGCGTGCGTGCAGTCCTCGTCCTGCGCTAGCCTTGCGTCACGACTGGGCATCGATCGGGGAAAGACCATGCGCATCTGGATGTGGCTGCCGCTGCTGGGTATGACGTTCGCGGTGTCCGCGCAGACGCCGGACGAGGACGAGCAGCGCATCGAGCAGATCGTGCGTGAACGATATGGTCCCACCCAGACCGAGATCGACGCGCTCGCTCTGCAGGGTCTCGGGCCGGATGGGCAACCGCTGATCGATCCGGCGACCGGCCTGCCGGTGGTGCCGGGCGCCGACATGGTGCTGACGCCGATGACCGACGCGGCCGCCGCAACCGCAGCGGTGCCGGAGAGCGCACCGGCGGCCGTCGTTGATCCCGCCGCCGATGCAGCGGCTGTTGCGGCCGCAGCCGAGGCGGCGCGACCACCGATCGGACCGATCCAGTTCGAGGACCTGTCCAAGCTGGTCGGGCAGTGGGTCAAGCTCAAGACCTACAACGGCCGCGTCTGGCAGGGTCAGGTGAAAGCCGTGAAGGGCAACGAGGTTCAGCTGAACGTGACGCAGCGCAGCGGCGCGGCGCTGATGACGCTGAAAAAGAACGCGATCGCCACGCTGGAACGAATCTGAGGTGCACCCATGCTGTTGCTGATTGCCACGCTCGTATTGCTTGTCCTCGCCGGCTGGGCCGGCCTGATCACGGCCAAGCTCGCCTTGTGGCGCGGCTTGCTGGTCGCCGCCCTGCCGCTGGTCGGGATCGGCATCGCCAGCGTCACCGGCAAGGGCATGCTGGCCTACGTCGCGTTGTTGCCGCTCGGCTATTTCGTCTACAAGAATCGGGGCTCGCAATACGACATCACCTTGCCCCTGATCGGCCTGGTCGCGGCGACCTGGTTGTGGACGTATGCGGCCGAGAAGTCGCGACTCGATGGTGCCGCCGCCTATGAGGCGCAGGTCGCCGCCTTCCGCAAGCAGAGCGAAGCCGATGCCGCGAATGCGGCGCAGACGGTGGCGCAATGGCCGCAGCGTGCCGCCAAGCTGAAGTTGCATCGCGGCAAGTTGACGCTGTCCGACACCGGCGCGGAACTGAGCGTGCCCGAGCACTGGCGCTTTGTCGAAGCGGAACCGCTGCGCAAGGCATTGTCGGGGACCAAGCATTATCCGGGCCTCGGCGTGATTGGCTGGCTGGTGCACGAGCGCGTCGACATCGCCCAGCTCGACACGCTCTGGTACGTCGAGGTCTATGCCGAACAGCGCGGCCACGTGAAAGCGGCGGGCGCCGACGATCGTGATCTGGAGGATCGCAAGGGCGAGGCGACCGCGAAGATCAACGCCAAGGCATTTGCCGGCGGTGCACCGAGTTTTTCGTTCGTGAAGTTTCTCGAAGCGCCGACCTACGATGCGACCTACGACCGTGCCGTTTGGGTCGACCAGATGAGTTATCCCGGCGAAACCGAACTCCTGCTCGACTGCTACGCGATCAAGCTTGGCAAGGAAGCACAGATCTGGTTCCGCATGCGCGAACAGTTCGATGGCGCACGCGAATTGTGCACGCGCAGCGTCCGCCTGATGGCGGCGAAGACGCAGTTCGTCAGCGGTGCGGGATACGGCGACTACACGTGGCCGATGGACGACAATGCCGGCTACGATCTCGGCGAAGTGATCGCCAGCGAACATCGCATCGAGGACTGAGCCCTAGGCGCTGCACAACGCCGCAGCGACATCCGCCGGCCGCTCCATGTGCAGGTGGTGCGTGCCGGCGAGCTGCGCCAGGCGCAGGTTGGGCACGATGCGCGTGCGCTCGAGCATGTGCGCGATATCGACGAAGGGCATGGGTGGGTCAGCCACGACCATGCGCACCGGGCAGCGGATGCCGGCCAGGTAGCCGCAGACCTGCGCCTCGGACAGTCGCATCGCACTGGTCAGGGTCAGGCGCGGATCGCTGCTCCACTCAAAGCCGCCATCGACCGAACGTAAACCTCGTTCGACCAGCAGCCGCGCACTGGCCTCGCTCAACGGCATCTCGCGATTGCTGCGGCGTGCGGCAACGGCGGCATCGACATCGGGGAACCGGCGCAATTGCTTGCCGGCGATGGCGACGCGGTCGCGCAAGGCCTGCGCCAGCAAGTCGGGAAGCTTCGACTCGGCGGTGCTGATCGGTCCCAGCGATTCGATCAGGTACAAGTGATCGACGCGTTCGGCCAGGGCCGCGCTGAGCACGCTCGCGATCGCGCCGCCGAGGGAATGTCCGAGCAGCGAGAAATTCGACCAGCCCAGGGCTTCGACGACCGCGAGCACGTCGGTGCAGTAATCGATGAAGTGGTACCAGGCACCGGCCGGACGATGCGAGCTGCGACCATGCCCGGGCAGGTCGATCGCGATGACATGATGGTCGGCGAAATGCGGAAGGATCGGCGTGAAGCTGGCGATGTTGTCGAGCCAGCCATGCAGGGCCAGCAACTTCGGCCCGTTCGAATTGCCGCTGCGCCGCGCCGCGATCTGCAGCGGCGGCGTGTCGATCATGAATTCCTCGAACACGGTTCAGTCCTTGGCCGAGAGTTTGCGTTGGCGCTCGACGACCAGCGCGCGCGAAGCAGCTTCATCCTGCATCGCCGCGGCCGAGAATTCCGGCCAGTGCGTGCAGCGTTCGCGGATCAGTTGCGCGATCAGCGAGACGTGTTCAGTGCGATCGTTCAGCGCCGCGATATAGCCGTAGTGCTCGCCGCCCGCCGCACGAAAGCGGTCACGGTTCTCGACCGCGATTTCCTCCAGCGTCTCCAGGCAATCGACCGCGAAGCCGGGGCAGACCACATCGACTGCACGGATGCCGCGGCCCGGCATCGCCGCAAGGATTTCGTCGGTGTAGGGCCGCAACCACGGTTCGCGCCCGACCCGCGACTGGAACGCGAGCGTCCAGTCGCCTTCGCCGAGACCGAGCAAGTCGGCGACCTTGCGCGCCGTCGCATGGCATTGGCAGTGATAGGGATCACCGGCGTGCAGATAGCGTTTCGGGATGCCATGGAAGGACAACAGCAGATGGTGCCGTCCGTGCACCGCCCAATGCGCGCGCACCGATTCGGCGATCGCTTCCAGATAGCCGGCATGGCGGTGGTAGTCGCTGACGAAAGCAGTCTCCGGCACCCAGCGCCAACGCTTCAATTCATCGGCCAGTGCGTCGAACACCGAACCCGTGGTCGTGCCCGAATACTGTGGATACATCGGCAGGATCAGCAGGCGACGCACGTTCGCCGCCTGCAGTTCCCGCAGCACCGTGCCCAGCGCGGGACGTCCGTAGCGCATTGCGCTGCGCACCAGCACCGGGCCGGCGGCGATCTCGGCGACGCGCGCGGCGACTGCCGTTGCCAGTCGTTCGCTGTGAACCATCAGCGGCGAACCGGCATCGGTCCACACTTGCCGATAGGCATGGGCCGACCGACGCGGCCGCAGGCGCAGGATCACGCCATGCAGGATCGGCAACCACTGCCAGCGCGGCAGTTCGACCACGCGCGGGTCGGCCAGGAATTCGGCCAGATAGCGCCGCACCGAGGCGGTGTCGGGCGCGTCCGGCGTGCCCAGATTGACCAGAACCACGCCTGCGGCCGGGCGCGCGCCGTGGTCGAAGTTCGACAAACCCAAGAAATTCATGCCGCCTTTCTACTACATCTGGTGATGATGCCGATGTCTTCTAACCACCGGCGGGGTGTCGCAAAAAAACCACAGCACTCTGCGTCCAAGGCTTTGAATCAGGCCGGGACCTGACTAAGATTCGAAGTGCTGTCGCAGCCCGACAGCTGACGATTACCCAATAAGAACAACGACGAGCGAAGGAAGATCGAGTGATGCGACGCAGCCTGCAAGCCGCAGTGCTAGCCGTATCGGCCGCAGTGGCATTGCCTGCGGCCGCGGAGCCGCTTGCCTACGCGGTGTCGTTCAACAAGCTCTATCGGATCGATCTCGGCAACGGCCAGACCACGCCGATCGGTGAAACCGGGTTCAATGATGTCGAAGGCTTGGCCTTGTCGCCGACCGGTGTGCTCTACGGCATCGTCGATTCGACCAAGACCCTGATCACCATCGACAAGCAGACCGGTCGTGGCAGCCTGATCGGCAGCAGCGCCGGAAATACCGGGTTGACCGGACAGGGTGTCGGTCAGTTCGACGCGCTTGATTTCGGCCTCGCGTTCACGTGCGACGGGCGCCTCTGGGCCTCGTCAGACACGACCGGAAAGCTTTGGCAGATTGATCCCGCCAGCGGTCATGCGACGCTTGCGGGTTCGCTCGGCTTCCAGATCACGGGTCTGGGTGCGAACGCGAATGGCCTGTACGGCCTTGGCTCGCAGGGTGACGAAGGGGTCTATCGCATCGATACCGCGACCGGCGCCGCCACCCGGATCGGCGGCTTGGCGGCCGACCTCGTATTCGCCGACGGCGGCCTCGACTTCGACGCCTCGGGCAATCTCTGGGGCATCCTCGACTATCGTCCGCCGGACGACAATCGTCCCAGCGACATCGTCCGCATCGATCTGGTGAGTGGCAACGCGACCTTCGTGTCGACGACCTTGCCGGAAATGGAAGGGCTGGCGATCACGCCGATGACCAGCTGCCGTGGACCCGGCGGCGGATCACAATTGCCGCAATTGCCGGTCCCCAGCACCGGCTTGGCCGCGCGCATCCTGCTGGCACTGGCTCTGGTGCTGGGCGGCCTGATCGCCCTCGCCCTGCCGCGACGCGCATAACGCGAAGCCGCTCACGGCCGATTCATCGCGGCCGCGTCAGATTGCCAGGCAATCTCCACACCGTTCCCAGACGAAAGGACTTGCGCATGTCGCACCGCTTCGCCGTCGTTCCGCTCTTGCTGTTGCTGGTGGCACCGTGGGTCATGGCCGGTGACAAGGAGGACGAGCGCGCGCAAAACGCCGCGCGCGTCCTCGCCGAGATCATGGCGGTACCGGACAAGCGCGTGCCCAGCCATTTGATCGAGAAGGCGGAAGCGATCGCGGTAATCCCGGATGTGGTCAAGGCCGGGCTGGTGATTGGCGGTCGTCATGGCCGCGGCCTGATCTCGGTGCGGTCGCCGGACGGCACCTGGTCGAACCCGAGCTTCATTTCGATCACCGGCGGCAGCATCGGCTTCCAGGCCGGCGTTCAATCGACCGACGTGGTGCTGGTCTTCCGGTCCAAGCGCGGCGTCGATCAGATCGTCAATGGCAAGTTCACCCTCGGTGCCGATGCTGCCGTGGCGGCCGGTCCGGTCGGGCGCAATGCCCAGGCCTCCACCGACGCCCAACTCAAGGCCGAGATCTACAGCTATTCGCGGTCGCGCGGCCTGTTCGCCGGTGTGGCGCTGGACGGTTCCGTGCTGTCCATCGACCATGACAGCAACCAGTCGACCTACGGGCGCAACATCACGCCGCGCCGCATCTTCGAAGGCGGCGTCGGCGCGGTGCCGAATGCGGTCGTCGATTTCCGCGACCGGATCGAGGAATACACGGCACAGTAAGCGACGCGGCGCTATTCTTGGCGTCTTCATCATTCGAGGTGGAACATGGGCTCCTTCAGCATTGGCCATTGGATCGTCGTGCTGCTGATCGTGGTGCTGATCTTCGGCACCAAGAAGCTGCGCAATATCGGCGGCGACCTCGGCGGCGCAGTCAAGGAATTCAAGAAGGGCCTGGCCGACGGCGAAGACACGCCCAAGCTCGAAGCCGACAAGAAGACCGCGGAATCGGCGACCCAGTCCGAACGCGACAAGTCGGCCTGACCGGCTGAATCATGTTCGATGTCGGCATCAGCGAACTGGCGTTGATCGCCGTGGTCGCGCTCATCGTGCTCGGCCCGGAGCGCCTGCCGCGGGCTGCGCGCACGGTCGGTGCGATGCTGCGTCGCCTGCGTTCGAGCTGGACCAATCTGCGCTACGAGATCGACCGCGAGATCGCGGCCGATGAACTGAAGCGCAGCCTGCGCGAGACCGAAGAGACCATCCGCAAGGCGGATCCGGTGGCCGCGGCGAAGCGTGAATTCGAAGCCCCCAGGGAACCGCACGAGCCATGAGCGGTGCACCGGACGTCGATGGTGAACTGCCCTTTCTTGCGCACCTGATCGAACTGAGAGAGCGCTTGCTCAGGGCCGTGGTCGCGGTCGGCGTGTTGTTCCTCGCCGGCATCCCGTTCGCGAACCGCATCTACGCGCTGTTGGCGCAGCCCTTGCTCGCCAAGATGCCGGCGGGCACCCAGATGATCGCGATCGAAGTGGCATCGCCGTTCCTGACGCCGCTCAAGCTGACGTTCTTCCTGGCCTTGATCCTCGCCATGCCTTACGTGCTGTATCAGGCCTGGTCGTTCGTCGCGCCGGGTCTGTACCGGCACGAAAAGCGCCTTGCGGTGCCGCTGCTCGTATCGGCAGTGGCCTTGTTCTACACCGGCTGCGCATTCGCATATTTTCTGGTGCTGCCGGCGGTCTTCGGATTCCTGCAGGCGGTGGCGCCCAGTGGTGTCGCGGTGATGACCGACATCAGCCAGTACCTCGACTTCGTGCTGGTGCTGTTCCTCGCTTTCGGCCTCTGTTTCGAGGTGCCGGTGGCGGTGGTGATCCTGGTGCTGCTCGGCTGGGTCACGCCGCCGCAGTTGCGCGAGTCGCGCCCGTACGTGATCGTCGGCGCCTTCGTGATCGCCGCGGTGCTGACACCGCCGGACATCGTGTCGCAGTTGCTGCTCGCGATCCCGATGTGCGTTCTCTACGAGATCGGGATTCTGGCCGCGCGCTGGTTGCCGGCGCGACACGAAGCGACAGAGACCTGATTCAAGGGCACCATCGGCTGCAATGAAAAACGGCCCCGATCGGGGCCGTTTTCGTTCTCGCCGACGCCGCTGCTTACGCAGCCGGAGGAGCGGGTGGTGCAGGCGGATCCATGGGCGCCGGCGGTGCCATCGGCGGCTGTACCGCGTCGCTGCTGCCGAACACCTGACGATGGGCGAAATACATCGAAGGTCCACCGACCAGCGCGCCGAGGATGCCGAGCACGAGTGCGCCGAGCAGCGGGATCCAGCCGACGAACAAGGCAAGGATGAAGAAGGCGATGCCGACGCAGAGGAAGCCGACGATGATCGAGACCAGGTTGGCCATGCAGACCGCGAAGCTTTCCTTCATCGCATCGAACGGCGCAATGCCATCCAGCATCACGCGCGGCACCGCGAAGTAGGTCATGAACGCCACCGCGATCGCGGCCGGAATCATCAGCAAGCCTGCGAGTGCCATGCCGGCGAAGCCCATGCCGGCGCCGCTGGAACTGCCGCTCGACGCCGCGAAGATGGCGCCGCCGATCATCACCGCGAAAATCACGCCGGCCACCAGCATCAGGCCCACGGTCGGCAGGCACAGGGTGATCATCGGTCCTGCTTTTCCGGGTTGCTGGAAGGCGATGAACAGCTGCTCGACCTCGGCCTTGCGCCCGGCTTCCTGTTCGCGTGCGGCCCAGATGAAACCGCCCTGCAAGGCCGGACCGATCACGATGATCGCCAGGTTGAGCAGCGGTATGGCCGAAATCACTGCATAGATCAGGGCCATCACGACGAACACGCCCGGATTCTTCAGCGCCAGCTGGATGGCCGACGAGAACCAGTTGAAGACGTCGCCGATTTCGATTTTCCTGCCACTCATTCCCAACTCCCCGTAGATTGCGCGGGTTGCGCAGCGGCGAGCATAGCCCGAGCGTCGCGCGGGCGCAGCCATCGTGCCGTACTGTCGATAGAATCCGCCAATGCTGGTCATCAACGCACGCATCCACATCGCCGACGCCGAACTCGAGGAACGCTTCGTGCGCGCCTCCGGTCCCGGCGGTCAGAACGTCAACAAGGTCTCGACCGCGGTCGAACTGCGCTTCGACGCGCGCACTTCGCCGGCGTTGCCGGAAACGGTGCGTACGCGCCTGCTCGCGAGATCGGATCGGCGCATCACCGGAGACGGCGTCGTCATCATCCAGGCGAATCGCTTCCGTACCCAGGAACGCAATCGCGAGGATGCGCGCGAGCGCCTGGCCGAACTGATCCGTGCCGCGACCATCGTGCCGAAGGCGCGCATCGCGACCAAGCCGACGCGCGCCTCGAGGGAACGCCGGCTCGATGCGAAGAAGTCGCGCGGCAGCGTCAAGCGCGTGCGCAGCAGTCGCGTGGACCACGACGCATGACGCGCCCGCCGGTCGTCGAGCCGCTGCCGCCGAAGGCTCCGCAACGTTATCCGCGCGTGGTGCGCTGGATCGCCAAGGTGTGGCTGCGCTATCTCGGTTGGCGACTGGTCGGGCAGTTTCCGAACGAATCGCAAGTCCTGTTTCTCGCGGCCCCGCATTCGTCGGCCTGGGATGCGCTCTATGGCTTGCTGATCAAGGTGGCGGCCGGGGCCGATATCCGCTTCATGGCCAAGCGCGAAGCCTTCTGGTTTCCGCTCGGCCTGCTGCTGCGCGCACTCGGCGCGATTCCGATCGACCGGCGGGCCGCGCATGGCGTCGTCGGCGAAACGGTGGAGGGCTTTCGCAGCAATCCGAACGCCTGGTTCCTGCTGGCGCCGGAAGGCACACGCAAGGCGGTGAAGAAATGGAAGTCCGGTTTCTGGCACATCGCCCGCAAGGCCAACGTGCCGGTGTGCTGCATCTACATCCACTACCCGGACAAGGTCTTCGGCATCGGCGAGATGTTCACGATGACCGATGACATGGAGGCCGACATGGCGCGCATTCGTGCCTGGTACGCGCCCTACATCGGCAAGCACCGCGGCGTGTGATGACGTCGCGTCGACGTGACGCGTGATTTCCTTGGCGTTTTCCGGAGAACCGACATGCTGAAGACAGGCGACCGCATTCCGAACTTCGATCTCGTCACTGACCGCGGTGAACGTGTATCGCCGAAGACGCTGAAAGGCGCGCGTGCGGTGCTCTATTTCTACCCGAAGGACGACACGCCCGGTTGCACCAAGGAAGCCTGCGCGTTCCGTGACGCCTTGCCGAAATTCGATGCGTCCAAGGTGCGTGTGTATGGCGTCAGTGCCGACGACGCCAAGTCGCACGGCAAGTTCGTCGGCAAGTACCAGCTCAATTTCCCGCTGATCGCCGACCCCGAGCATGTCGCCATCAATGGCTTCGGCGTCTGGGTCGAGAAGTCGCTGTACGGCCGCAAGTACATGGGCATCGCCCGCGCCACCTTCGCGATCGACGCCGACGGCAAGGTCGAACAGGTCTGGGACAAGGTCAAGCCCGAGACCCATGCCGAGGAAGTGCTGGCCTGGTTGGCCGGCGCGGCCCCGGCGGCCTCGAAACCGGTGGCGAAGAAAGCCGCGCCTGCGAAGAAAGCCGCGACCAAGCAGCCTGCGGCCAAGACTGCGCCGGCAAAGAAGACCGTGGCGAAGAAGTTGCCCGCGAAGAAGCCCGCTAAGAAGCGTTGAGGCGGAACGCCGGGGCGCTGACTCAGCGCTCCGAATGCCCGGACTCGAACCAGTCGCGGCGGGTGAAGAGGCCGGGCTTGATCAGGTCGATGAAGGCCCGCGCCTGCGGGCTCAGGTATTTGCCCTTGCGCATGACCACGCCGTAGCTGCGCTGCGGAAACCAGGCGCGCATGTTGCGGACTTCGAGGCGATCCTCGGGACGCAGGCAGATGCCGGTGACGATCGAGATGCCGAGTCCCATCGACACGTATTGCTTGATGACTTCCCAGCCACCGACCTCGATGCCGACCTGATACGGCACGCGCGCCTGCTGGAAGATCAGGTCGACGAGTCGGTAGGTGGTCAAGCGGCGTGCGGGAAGAATCAGGCCGTAGGGCGACAGGTCTTCAAGGCGGATGTCGGTCTTCTGCATCAGCGGATGATTCGGCGGCGTGATCAGCATCGGATCGAAGTGGTACACCGCCTCGTAGGCCAGATCGTTGGGCACGTCGATCATCGACCCGACCGCGAAATCGGCGGTATCGGTGCGCATCATCGTCAGGCCTTCGTTGCCGGTGACGTTGACCAGGTGCAGACGCACCTTCGGATAACGCTCGCGGAACGCCTGCACCAGATTCGGCAGCAGGTACTGGATGGTCGAGGTACCGGCGGCGATCGTCAGTTCGCCCGCGTCCATGCCGACCAGCTTGCCGCGAAAGCTCTCGTCGATGCCATCGAACCCCTCGATCAGCGGCAGGGCGAGGTCGTACAGGGTCTGGCCCTCGCGGGTGAGCTGGATGCGTCGGCTGCCGCGATCGATCAGCAGCACCCCGAGTTCGCGTTCGAGCGCGCCGATCTGCAGGCTGATCGAGGGCTGGCTCAGGAACAGGGCTTCGGCCGCGCGTGAAAACGTGCCCAGCTTGGCGCTCATGCAGAACGCCCGCAGCTGCTTCAGGCGATTGCCCTTGTAGTAGAAACGCGTCTCGCCCTCGCCCCGACGGCGTCGCCGTTTCGGCGCGGCAGGCGCTTCCATCAGGATCTCAATCGAACGCTTGTTCTTTTTTTGGGTTGGCATATCAGAGGCTTGCGAAATATTTGACGATGTTAATACATCGCATTGAAACATTCGGTTTGTCAAACCAGTGCCGCCGGCGTAGCGTCCGTGCATCGGCAGGAATGTGGAGGGCATTCCGGTCGGACCCGCGAACCACCAAGGAATTCGTATGTCCGCAGCATCGCCTTCCGCCATTGCCGCACAGCCGTCCGCGACCGCCGCCCATGCGGCCGTGCTGACCGCCGCGGCACTCGAACTGCTGACGGAACTGCATCGCCGCTTCGAACCGACCCGCCAAGCGCTGCTGGCTGCGCGTCGCGAACGCCAGGCGCGCTTCGACGCCGGCGAGCTGCCGGACTTCCTGCCCGAGACCCAGGCCATCCGCGACGGCGACTGGCGCGTCGCCGAGATTCCGGAAGCGATCCGCGACCGCCGCGTCGAGATCACCGGGCCGGTCGACCGCAAGATGATCATCAATGCGCTGAATTCGGGCGCGAAGGTGTTCATGGCCGACTTCGAGGATTCGTCCAGCCCGGTCTGGGAGGCGATGCTCGAGGGCCAGCAGAACCTGCGCGATGCGGTCGCCGGTGCGATCGAATACACCTCGCCCGAAGGCAAGCACTACGCGCTGAAGCCCGACTCGAAGACGGTGCTGATGGTGCGACCGCGCGGTTGGCATCTCGACGAGAAGCACGTGATGGTCGACGGCCAGCGCATCAGCGGTTCGCTGTTCGATCTGGCCCTGTTCGCCCTGCACAACGCGACCACGCTGGCCGCGAAGGGTCTCGGCCCGTTCTTCTACCTGCCGAAACTGCAGAGCCACCGGGAAGCGGCCTTGTGGGACGAGGTGATGGCCTTCGTCGAAGTGCGCCTCGGCCTGCCGATCGGCACGATCAAGGCGACGGTGCTGATCGAGACTTTGCCCGCGGTGTTCGAGATGGACGAGATCCTGCACGCGCTGCGCGGCCGCATCGTCGGTTTGAACTGCGGGCGCTGGGACTACATCTTCAGCTACCTCAAGACCTTCCGGGCGCATCGTGATCGCGTGTTGCCCGAGCGCACCCAGATCGGCATGACCGTGCCTTTCCTGAAAGCGTATTCGGAATGGCTGATCCGCGTCTGTCATCGTCGCGGCGCGTTCGCGATGGGCGGCATGGCCGCGCAGATTCCGATCAGTCGCGACCCGGAAGCGAACGAGATCGCGATGGCCAAGGTGCGCGCCGACAAGCAGCGCGAAGTGTCGGCGGGGCACGACGGGACCTGGGTCGCGCATCCGGGCCTGATTCCGATCGCCCAGGGCATCTTCGACGCCGGCATGGCGACGCCGAACCAGTTGCACGTGACCCGCGACGACGTGACGGTGACGCGCGACGCGCTGATCACCCCAAGCAGCGGCAGCATCACCCGCACCGGGTTTCTCAACAACATCGATGTCTGCGTGCGTTATGTCGCAGCCTGGCTCGACGGCCTTGGCTGCGTGCCGATCCACCACCTGATGGAAGACGCCGCCACCGCGGAGATTTCACGCGCGCAGTTGTGGCAGTGGCTGCATGTCGGTGGGCTGACGTTCGACGACGGCACGCCACTCGACTTCGCCGCCTTCGACGCCGCGATCGCGGCGATCCGCAGCCGCGTCGATCCCGCGGGTCTGCCAGGCGAGCAAATGTTCGACGAAGCCGTCGCACTGTTGTCGGCATGGACGCACGCCGATGACCTTGTCGAGTTCCTGACGCTGCCTTGTTACGAGCTGTTGCCCTGAGTTCGTTCTCCTCCCCTTTGCGAAGCAAGGGGGAGGTCGGGAGGGCCCGCCGAAACCCCACCCCCCTCCCAGCCCCACCCCCCCCCCGTCCTCCCCGACGACACAGGCCCGAGGTAGACCATGAAGACCACGCTCCCCACTGCCGAACAAATCAAACTGGACTGGGCCAGCAATCCGCGCTGGGCCGGCGTCAAGCGCGGCTACAGCGCCGAAGACGTGGTCCGCCTGCGCGGATCCGTGCATGTCGAGCACACGCTCGCCAAGCGCGGCGCCGAGAAGCTCTGGCATTACCTCCATACCGAGCCGTTCGTGAACGCGCTCGGCGCGATGACCGGCAACCAGGCCATGCAGCAGGTCAAGGCCGGGCTCAAGGCGATCTATCTGTCCGGCTGGCAGGTCGCGGCGGACGCCAACACCGCCGGTGCGATGTATCCCGACCAGTCGCTGTATCCGGTCGACTCGGTGCCGGACGTCGTGCGCCGCATCAACAACACGTTGCTGCGCGCGGACCAGATCCATCACGCCGAAGGCCGTGACGACATCGACTGGCTGCAACCGATCGTGGCTGATGCCGAAGCCGGCTTCGGTGGCGTGCTGAATGCCTTCGAATTGATGAAGCACATGATCGAAGCCGGTGCCTCGGGCGTGCATTGGGAAGACCAGCTCGCCAGCGCCAAAAAGTGCGGCCACATGGGCGGCAAGGTGCTGGTGCCGACCCAGGAAGCGGTGCAGAAGCTCGTGGCGGCGCGCCTCGCGGCCGACATCGCCGGCGTGCCGAGCGTGATCGTCGCGCGCACCGACGCCATGGGCGCGGCCCTGATCACCAGCGACGTCGACGACAACGACAAGCCGTTCTGCACCGGCGAGCGCACCGTCGAAGGCTTCTACAAGACCAACAACGGCCTGGACCAGGCGATCAGCCGCGGCTTGGCCTACGCGCCGTATGCGGATCTGATCTGGTGCGAGACCTCGACCCCGAGCCTGGCCGAAGCGAAGCAGTTCGCCGATGCCATCCACGCGAAGTTCCCGGGCAAGCTGCTGGCCTACAACTGCTCGCCGAGCTTCAACTGGAAGAAGAACCTCGACGAGAAGACGATCGCGGAATTCCAAAAGGCCATTGCGGCGATGGGCTACAAGTTCCAGTTCATCACGCTGGCCGGATTCCATGCGCTCAACCACTCGATGTGGAAACTCGCGAGCGGCTACAAGGATCGCCAGATGGCGGCGTATGTCGAGCTGCAGGAGCAGGAATTCGCCGACGAGAAGCTTGGCTACACCGCGGCCAAGCATCAGCGCGAAGTCGGCGTCGGTTACTTCGACAAGATCAACGAGGTGATCGCCGGCGGCCACAGTTCGCTGGCCGCGCTGCATGGCTCGACCGAGGAAGAGCAGTTCGAGGCGCCCAAGGCGGCCTGACCTGCGACCTGGCCGGGGCGGTGCACTGCCGCCGCTCCGCCGCCAGCCGGCCGGTTGTCTTGTGCAGCCGGTCACGTCGTGAAAACCGGACGCCGCTAGCATCTGCACTCCCGCTGTCCGATTGGGTATTGCGATGTCGCTGCTCCGAGCTCTTGCGTTTTCGCTGTTGCTGGGCAGTGCGCTGCAGGCGCATGCCGGCGACGACACCATCTTCGGCGGGCACACCGCCGGTTTCGAGGCGAAGTACTTCGTGCCGGCAACCGACGCCGAGGCCGCGCGCTTCCTGACCCAGGCGACGTTCGGGCCCAGTCGCGCCTCGATCGGGCAGTTCCGCAGCAACAGTTACGACGGCTGGATCGACCAGCAGATCGCGACGGCACCGACCTCGGCGCGCGCCTATCTCGACATGCTCGCCGCGCGGCCGGCACCGCCCGCGATCGGACAGAGCCAGCGCGTGGACCGCTGGTTCCACACCGCGGCCTTCGGCCCCGACCAGTTGCGGCAGCGCATGGCTTACGCGCTGTCGCAGATCCTGGTGGTCTCCGATCGCTCGGACGCGCTCAGCGGCGACCACTTCGGCGTGTCCGAGTACTGGGACATCCTCGCCCGCAACGCCTTCGGCAACTACCGCACGCTGCTGGAAGAAGTGACCAAGTCGCCGATGATGGGGCGCTACCTCAGTCATTGGCGCAACCGCAAGGTGACGCCCGGTGCAGCGACCAGCCCGAGCGCGCCGGACGAGAATTACGCGCGCGAGATCATGCAGCTGTTCACGGTCGGGCTGATCGAACGCAATCTCGATTTCTCGCCGGTGCTGGCGGGGCCGGATCCGATTCCGACCTATACCCAGAACGACATCACCGAGCTCGCGCGCGTCTTCACCGGCTGGTCCTACACGTGCACGAATCCGACCACCGGGCTGCCGTCGAACACCAATTGCACACCCTCCGCGGGAACACCCTATCCGGACTACACCGGCTTCACTTCGGGACCGTCCAGCTACTTTCCGATGGCCTGCTTTCCGACGCACATGGATTACGGCGCGAAGACGATCATCGGCGGTGCGGTGATCGCGGCATCGCCGGATGTCTGCGGTGTCGAAAACCCCAGTCATACCTCGAACACCGGGCTGCCGGCGCTCGATCCGGGACAGGTCCTCGGGCAACGCCCGCTGGCGCTGAATCGTTGCCATGCCTATTGCCTGAGCCAGATCGACCAGACGCTCGACTACCTCTTCAACCATCCCAACACCGCGCCCTTCGTGTCGCGCCAGCTGATCCAGCGCTTCGTCACCAGCCATCCGTCGCCGGCCTACATCGAACGGGTGGCGACCGTGTTCGAGGACAATGGCCACAACGTGCGCGGCGACCTGGCGGCGGTGGTTCGCGCGATCCTGCTCGACGACGAAGCGCGCGTGCCGCCGGCCGATCCGATGGCGCCTTACGGCAAGTTGCGCGAACCCCTGCTGCGCCTCACCGCTACCTGGCGTGCCTTCGGCGTGACCGCGCCCGCGGCGGTCAACGGCGAGATCCAGATGGGCATCCGCAACCCGCAGGACAGTCTCGCGCAACGGCCACTTGGCGCACCGACGGTATTCAACTTCTACGAGCCGGATTACCTGCCACCGGGCGAACTCGCCAACGCCGGCATCTATGCCCCGGAGTTCCAGATCGCGAACGAGACGACCGCGATGACCTCGGCGAACGAACAATGGAATCGGCTATGGGTCGGCTACAGCACGTCGAGCGGTACGTTCACCCTGCCGACGACGTCGGCCTACCACGTGATCAGCGACCTGACGCCCTTGGTCAGCGGGGCCAACAGCACCGGTCCGAATGCATACAACCTGTTTCTCGACGAGATCAATGTGCGCCTGTTCTACGGCACGATGAGCAGCGACACCCGTACCACCCTGCGCAATTTCCTCGTGTTCAGCCTCGCCGGCGTGAACGACAACATCAAGGTGTTGTCGACCGTGCACCTGGCGTTGATGTCCCCTGAATTTCTCGTGCAGCGCTGAGGTGACCATGAGCCGCTCGAATGATCGTCGTGATTTTCTGCGTGGCCTGAGCGCCACCCTGATCGCCGGTTCCGCACAAGCGCTGCTGCCGCAGCTGGGTGTCGTCGGCAATGCCCTTGCGGCAACGTCCCGGTCCAAGGCATTCGGCAATTACCGTGCGCTGGTGTGCGTCTATCTCGATGGCGGCAACGACTCGTGGAACCTGCTGGTGCCGCGCGACAACGGCACGCTGGGGTCCGGGTCGCTGTATGACCGCTATCGCACGGCGCGTGGTGGTGTCTACGACACTTCGGCGAATCCGCCTTCGGGTAACAGTGCGACCGGTCTCGCGCTCGACTTCAATGCCTTGCGCCCGATCACGCCGAATGGGTTCGCCGCCAATTCGTTTGGCCTGCATCCGCAGTTTCTCGACTACGCGTTTCCGCAGGTGCCTGGTGGTGTCGTGAATCCGGGCTACCCGGGTCTCGCCAGTCTGTTCGGTCAGCAACGCGTGGCGCTGTTCCCGAACATCGGCACGCTGGTGCGGCCGATCACGAAGGCCACCTACAACGCGACGGCGAAGCCGCCGCAGCTGTATTCGCACAGCGACCAGACCACGCAATGGCACCTGGGCCGCACCGCCACCAACCATCCGTATGGATGGGGCGGCGAAGTGGCTTCGCGCGTCGCTTCGGGCAATCAGTTGACGACATTGGCGCCCTGCATCTCGATCTCCGGAAGTTCGCGCTTCCTGGTCGGCGACGGCGTTTATCCGTATCAGATGTCGACGAGCGGCGCGACGGCGCTGTCCAACTACTCGGCGACGGCCGGCGGCCTGCAATCGCAGCGGCGGGCGGCGCTGGATCTGATGCTCGCGCAGACCTATGCCCACCCGTTCTCGAAGGAATACGCGCAGCTGACATCCCGCTCGCTGGACCTGACCAACACGCTGTCGACCGCGTTGACGAATTTCGGAGCAGTCGGCACCGTGTATCAGCAGTCTTCGGCGACCGCCAATTCATCGGCACAGGTGACCGTGGCCGGCACCAACTACTCGAATACCCTGCTCGACCAGTTGCGGATGGTGGCGCGCATGATCAAGGTGTCGCGGCCCGGCTCCGGTGCCGGCATCAACCACGAACGCCAGATCTACCTCGTCCGTCTCGGAGGGTTCGACACGCACGACACCCAGATGGCGAATACCGGCCAGCCGCTGCTCATGGCGCGCTTGAATCAGGCGTTGTCCTGGTTCCGCCAGGCGATGATCGACGTCGGCAACGATCTCGGGGTGCCGACGCTGCCGAACGAGGTGACCCTGTTCACGATGAGCGAATTCGCGCGCACGTTGTCCAGCAATGGCAATGGTTCCGACCATGGCTGGGGTGGGGTGCAACTTGCGCTCGGCGGTGCGGTTGCTGGCCGGGCAATGTACGGCACCTTCCCGAACCAGACGCTCGACGGCCCCGACAGTTTCTCGCGCGGACAGTTCCTGCCGACGACGCCGGTCGACACCTATGCAGCGACGTTGGCGCGCTGGATGGGCGTACCCGATATCGATCTGGAACAGGTATTCCCGAACCTGGCGAATTTCAGTCCGGACACGCTCGGATTCCTGCCTTAGCGACTTGCGGCCACCAGGCTTCGGGCAGACACTCGGACTCCCGACAAGGAGCCCGCCATGGCCGAGCCGAAGCAAGTCGCGAACAGTCCGTTGAAGTCCGATGTCAGCGTCGCGAAGAACCTGTTCTTTGGCGAAATCGTCGAGGAGAACCTGTTCCCTTATCCGCAGATGCGCGAACGCGATCGCGAGATGCTGGGCATGATGGTGACGTCGATCGACGACTTCCTGTCGAGCTACAAGGACCAGTTCCGGCATTGGGACGAACAGGCCGAGCAACCGGCCGAGTTCATCCATCAGTTGCGCGACATGGGCCTGTTCGGGCTGATTATTCCCGAGGCGCATGGCGGGCTGGAACTCAGCAACGCCGCCTATGCGCGTGTGCTGTCACAGACCTCGCGTTACGACTCCTCGGTGTCGCTGACGATCGGCGCGCACAGCTCCATCGGCATGAAGGGCCTGCTGCTGTTCGGCAACGACGAACAGAAGGCGCGCTACCTGCCGAAGCTTGCCAGCGGCGAGATGATCGCGGCGTTCTGCCTGACCGAAGCCGGCGCGGGCTCCGACGCCGCCTCGGTGCGCACCAAGGCGACGCGTGAGCCCGATGGGTCCTGGATTCTCAATGGCGAGAAGATCTGGATCACCAACGGCGGCATCGCGCAGTTCTACACGGTGTTCGCGCGCACCGACGACACCGACGGCAAGATGACCGCGTTCATCGTCGAGGCGAACTGGCCCGGCGTGTCGCATGGTCCGCACGAGCAGAAGATGGGCATTCGCTCGTCGAGCACGACGACGGTCGCGTTCAGCGATGTGCGCGTGCCGGCGGACTGCGTGCTCGGCGAGCCGGGCAAGGGGTTCAAGGTCGCGATGGCCATCCTCAACAATGGCCGTACGGGTCTCGGCGGCGGTGCCGTCGGCGGCATGAAGTCGCTGATTGCGCTCAGCACGCAGCAGGCCAAGGATCGCAAGCAGTTCGGGCGCTCGATCGCCGAGTTCGGGCTGATCCGGGAAAAGATCGCGCAGATGGCGGTCGATTGCTTCGCCGCCGAAAGCACGGTGTGGATGGTCGCCCATTACATCGATTCCGGCTGCGCCGACTATTCCACGGAAGCCGCGATCAGCAAGGTGTTCGCGTCCGACGCGATCCAGCGGCATGCACACGAGGCCTTGCAGATTGCCGCCGGCAACGGTTTCATGAAGGAGTTCCCTTACGAGAAGGTGCAGCGCGACTCGCGCATCCTCTCGATTTTCGAAGGCACCAACGAGATCCTGCGCCTGTACATCGCGCTGTCCGGCATGAAGGATGTCGGCGCCTCGTTGAGCGAGATGAAGCACGCGATCGGTGACATCTTCAACAATCCGATCAAGGGCTTCGGTGTGCTCGGCGGTTATGGGCAGCGACGGCTGTCGCACGCCACCGGATTCGGCACCGACCACATCCTGCGGCGCATGCATCCCCGCCTGCAGGCGCTGGCCAAGACCTACGAGCAGTACACGGTCGAATTGGCACGGGTCTCCGACGTCCTGCTGCGCAAATACGGCAAGGGCATCGCCGACTACCAGCATCAGCAGAAGCGCGCCGCCGACATCGCCATCGACCTGTTCGTCGGCTTGTGCACCTTGTCGCGCGCGGATGCGCTCGACAAGGCCGGTGATGCCGCCGCCGAACAGGCGATGACGATCGCCGAAGTGTTCACCAAGCAGGCGCGTCGACGCATGTTCCGCAACGTGCGTGGTGTCGAACGCAACGAGGATCGCGAGATCGAGGCCCTGGCCGGCTTCATCCTCGACCGCGGCGCCTATCCGTGGGACGTGATCTGAGCCGGACGTAAAAAACCTGCCGGTTTTGCCGGCGGACTGCGTTTTCGGGTGATGACGGCGCTGTGGCGATGACGCAGCAGTGGCCCGTCCACCCGATCCACGGAGTCCGCCATGCGTTTGCTTGCACGTTCCATCGCCTTTGCCTTGTTGTGTTCCGTCGCCACGGCGCAGGCTGCACCCTGGACCTATCGCGGCACCCTGAATGACGGCGGTGCACCTGCCAATGGTCGCTACGAGTTTCGGCTGAGCCTGTTCGATGCCAGCGGCGCGAAGTCGCTCGCCTATCCGCTCACTGTCAGCGGTGTCGAGGTGAAGAACGGCGCGTTCGCGATCGACGTCGACTTCGGCATGGACCTGACCCGGTTCGGTGCCCTCAAGCTCAAGACCGAAGTCGCGCAAGGCGGCAGCGGCTTCGTCCCGCTCGGTGAACCAAGGGTGTTCGATGCGAAGGCGGCGCTCGGCAGCGTCTGCTGGGATACGCAAGGCAATGCGGGCACCAACGATGCGACGGACTTTCTTGGTACGACCGATGGCGAGGAGCTGATCCTGAAAGTCGGCAATGCCCAAATCATGCGCTTCGATTACCCCGCGAACATCATCGGCGGCTCCAGTGCCAACGGCATGGACACCTTCGGCGGCACCAGCCAGACCATCGCCGGCGGCGGAAGTACGGCAATGAACTGCGGCGACGAGCTCAATCTGTCCTGCGCACAATCCGTCGTTGCCGACTACGGGAGCATCGGAGGCGGTGGCGGCAACTATGTCTCGGGTACGTTCGGGACCATTGGCGGTGGTGATGCCAACGATGTGACGGCCAAGGCGACCACCGTGGCCGGCGGCCAAGTCAATCGTGCAAGTGCGCAGTACGCTTCGGTCGGCGGCGGCCTGGGCAATGTGGCGTCGGGAAGTCATGCCGTCGTCGCGGGCGGCGAGTTCAATCGCGCGAGCGGCGGCTATTCCGGCGTGTTCAGCGGCCAGGCCAATTCTGCGACCGGCATTCACAGCGCAGCGGGGAGTGGTTACAACAACTGCGCGGGTGGTGATCGGTCTCTGGCGCTCGGCACCAGCGCCTCCATTCGCCGGGGCAGCGAACCAGGCGACGGCACCTGCGGGACCAGTTCCGGCGATGCCAATGGCGACGAGGGCAGCTTCGTCTGGTCCGACGCGACCACGCTGAATGAATTCACGACGAGCGGTCCGAATCAATTCCTGATTCGTGCCGGTGGCGGCTTCCATCTCAATGATTCGACGCCGGCCTCCGGCAACGATGACGTGACCCTGGCCACCCGAGTCGGTTCAGGCGATGCCGACTTCGATCTGCGGCTCGTCACGCGCAGCGGCAAGGAGTATCTCGCCTACGTCATCGACAGCAGCGGGACGCTGCTGTTCAATCCGATCAGCCTGACCAGCGGCAGCAGCAGGCTGTCCGTCGGGGGCGGTGCGGGCGGCACCGCGTCGCTCAGCCATGGCGGCATGTGGACCAATGCGTCGTCCCGCACCTACAAGGAAAACATCGCGCCGGTCGATGGCGAATCGGTGCTGCGCAAGCTCGTGGCCTTGCCGATCAGCGAGTGGCAGTACAAGGGGTCGACCGAAGGCACACACCTCGGCCCGATGGCCGAAGACTTCAAGGCCGCGTTTGGTCTGGCCGGCGATGGCAAGTCGATCGGTACCGCTGATGCCGATGGTGTCGCGCTGGTCGCGATCCAGGGATTGAACGCGAAACTCGAGGCCGAATTGCAGCAGTCGCACGCGCAGAATGCGCAATTGCAGACCCGGCTTGAGCTACTGGCGTCACGCCTTGCGGCACTCGAAGCGGCGAAGGAGCACTGACATGCGTGCCATGACGATGGTCATCGCGATGCTCGCCGCGCCGACATCCGTGCTGGCGAGTGAACCGTCGCGTTTCAGCGGCGACGGCGGGTTGGTCGAAGGCGCCGTCGAAAGCAGCGACGGTCGATTCACGCTGAAGGCCGAATTGGAACAGGGCGACGACACGCAGCGCGGCGATCGTTTCAGCCTGGATGCACGACTCGCCGTCAGCGACCTCGCGAAATCGACGACGGCGGTCTGCGCGACCGCGGCCGACATCTTCAAGAACAGCTTCGAATAATCAGGAGCATCCCCGATGAAACGCATTGCCTTCTGCATCCTTCTCGCGCTCGGCGCTTCTGCCCAGGCCGCGCCCTGGACCTATCGTGGCACGCTGAATGATGGCGGCGTGCCTGCGAACGGCCGCTACGACATCCGCTTGAGTCTGCTCGACGCTGGCGGCGCGAAGTCGCTCGCCTATCCGCTCACTTTCAGCGGTGTCGAGGTGAAGAACGGAGCGTTCGCCCTCGACGTCGACTTCGGCCTGGATCTCACGCAATTCGGCACGCTCAAGCTGAAGACCGAAGTCGGTCAAGGCGGCAGCAGTTTCGTTGCACTTGGTGAACCGACATCGTTCGATGCCAAGGCCGTGCTTGCGGGCGTGTGCTGGGACACTACCGGCAACAGCGGCAATGTCTCTGGCACGAACTTCCTCGGAAATACCGATGCCGTCCCGCTTGATCTGCGCTCCTCGAACACACGCGTGGCGCGATTGTGGAAGCCGACCGCCTTCAGCACCAATGTGTTGCTCGGCGGATCGACCAATGCGATCACCGCCGGCGCGATTGGCGCGAGCATTCTGGGCGGTGGCCAGGACGACCCGATGTCTTCCGCGCCGAACACGGTGTCGGAGCACTACGGCACGGTCGCGGGTGGCCTCAACAATCACGTCGGCAATGACGACGGCGATCCGGTGAACGCGCAGTATTCAACTGTGGCCGGCGGCTACGGCAATTACGCGTTCGACTACGGCACCGTGGTCGGCGGCGGTTACGGCAACGTCGCGGGCGGCTCCGATAACGGCTACGGCACCGTGTCGGGCGGTGCCAACAACAGCGCCGCGGGCGACTACGCGACGGTTCCCGGCGGCCGCAGCAATCAGGCCAATGGCGACCACAGTTTCGCTGCGGGGCGAGGCGCACGTGTGCGTGGTCCGATCGACACGGGTGAAGTGGTTGCCACTTGCGGCGGGACCGGCACCTGCGGCGACGAAGGCACCTTTGTGTGGGCGGATTCGCGCATTCAGGGCTTTACGTCGAGCGGCGCCAATCAATTCCTGATCCGCGCCGATGGCGGGTTCCATCTCAATGATTCGACGCCGGCGTCGGCCAACGACGACGTGACCCTGGCGGCGCGTTCGACGTCGGGTGATGCAGATTTCGATCTGAGACTGGTCACGCGCTCGGGCAAGGAGTACCTCGCCTACGTCATCGACGGCAGCGGCACGCTGCTTTTCAATGCCGTCAGTCTGACCACCGGCAGCAACCGCCTGGCGGTGGCCGGCGGCGCGGGCGGAACCGCGTCACTCAGCAATGGCGGGGTCTGGACCAATGCGTCATCGCGCGATTACAAGGAACGGATCGCGCCGATCGATCCGGCGATTGTTCTGGACAAGCTGGTGGCGTTGCCGATCAGCGCGTGGCAATACAAGCACTCGACCGAAGGCAAGCACCTCGGCCCGATGGCGGAAGACTTCAAGGCGGCGTTTGGTCTGGCCGGCGATGGCAAGTCGATCGGCACGGTCGACGCCGACGGCGTGGCGCTGGCCGCGATTCAGGGCTTGAACGCGAAACTCGAGGCCGAAAACGCGACGCTGAAATCGCAGCTGTCGGCGCTGGCCGACCGCCTCGCGCGGCTGGAGGCGGCGCAGGTGCAGTGACGGGTCAGCGGCGGCCTGCGGTCCAGCGCGTCGCCGCCCCTATGCCCAGCACGAGCAGCAGCGTCGCGACCGCGCCGAGCGCCGGCACCGGCACGCGCGGCGGCAGGCGGTAGTCGATGACCAGCAACGGGCGCGTGCTGGCGTTGCCCGCTTCGGCGGATTCGAGTCGCTTGGCGGTGGGCGGCGACTGGGCTTCGTCGCTGACCAGGGCCCAGCCGAAATTGGTGCCGTCGTCGTTGATCCAGAGGCCGAGGTCGTCGAGCATGCCGGCGCTGGCGGGAATGAGGTAGCGACCCTCGGCGTCGAGCGTGAGGGCACCACTGACGGTTGCGGCAAAGTCGCCGCCGAGCGTCGTCCAGGGTGTGGCGGGTGCGGCACTCGAGGACCAGGTCGGGTCGTTCGTGCCGGGTGTCGTGCCTTGGCCGCCCGGCGTGCCGGCGTCCGCACTGCCTTCGGTCCAGGCCGAGGTCATGCGATGCAGATTCACGTTGACGCTGCCGCTGATCGTCCGCGATACCGAGAGTTCGAGCCGCGCGCTGTCGATGATCGCGCCGGCCGGCAATGCGCCGAGATCGAAGCGCAGCAATGCGCGCCGCCGCAGTCCTTGGGCGATACGTCCGACGAACAGATGCGGGCCCTGGCTGTCGGCGGTCTCCGGGTCACCGGCACTGATCTGGAACAGGGTCGCATCCGCAACCGGTTCCAGCATCAACGTGTCCGCGCGGGCCGCGCCGCTGGCGACGATCACGGCGAAGGCGAGCATCAGCGTTTTCATGTCGACAGGCTTCCTTTGCGGGGCAGGTCATCGCCAAGGCGGACCCATGGGACGTGGTGGTCATGAAAGACATGCAGCTGCGGCGCACGATCGAGTTCGTCCTCGACCAAGGCTCGGGCGAGATGAATTTCACCGGGCCAGCGATCGGACCGGAATGCGATCGGTGAACCGCAGCGGCCGCAAAAGCCGCGTTCGGCGCCGGGAGAAGAGGCGTACCACTGCAGCTGCGCCTCGGAGATCCAGCGGAACTGTGTGGCCTCGACGCCGACCCAGGTGACGAAGGCCGCACCATGCGCGCGTCGGCACATCGTGCAATGACAATGCGCGACCCACTTCGTCGGCAGATCGAAGTCGAAGCGCGTGGCACCGCAGAGGCAGCCGCCTTGGGCCGTTGCAGGCGAGGGCATCGAACGACTCCGTTGGCAGTCACGCAGGAAGTCGCTAGCGTGCCGGTTGATCCCGCCTTGCGCAATGGAGTTTCCGATGTCCGGCAGCCAACGTGACGTGACCTTCCGCTTCCTCGCCGAGCCCACCGACGTGAACTTCGGCGGCAAGGTGCATGGGGGCGCGGTAATGAAATGGATCGACCAGGCCGGCTACGCCTGTGCGGCAGGATGGTCGGGACGTTACTGCGTCACCGTCTACGTCGGCGGCATCCAGTTCGAGCGGCCGATCCAGGTCGGCCAGATCGTCGAAGTGAATGCGCAGATCGTGCATACCGGCAGCACCAGCATGCATGTCGCGGTCGATGTCGCGGCGCGCGACGCTACCGCAGAACGCGCGGAGCGCACGACGCATTGCCTGATGGTGTTCGTCGCGATCGACGAATCGCGGCAACCGGTCGCCGTGCCCGCCTATGCCCCGGGTACCGACGAAGAACGCGAGCTTTCGGCTTATGCACTGCGCATGATGGCGATGCGCAAGCAGATCGAAGCCGAACGCCGCAGCTTCCTCGCCCGCTTCCATTCACCCGCCGACTGATCTGCAAGCGGCAACCGCCGCGCTGCATCAAGCGGCAGCCGTCACAACCTGTCGATCCAGCCGGCGATACCCGATCGCTTCCATCAGGTGCGCGGCGACGATGCGTTCGGTGCCTTCGAGATCGGCAATCGTGCGCGCCACGCGCAGGATGCGCTGATGCGCGCGCGCCGACAATCCAAGGCGGTCGACCGCTTTCTCCAGCAGCGCGCGCTCGTGTTCGCCGAGTGCGGCATGCTGCTTCAGTTCATTCGGACCGAGTTGCGCATTGCAGACCTGGGCCCGTGCGAGGGCGCGGCCGCGTGCCTGCACGACCCGCGCGCGCACCGTGTCCGAGGATTCGCGTGGTCCGGCATCACGCCAGTCGCTGATCGGCAGGCGCGGCACTTCCACATGCAGATCGATGCGATCGAGCAGGGGGCCGGAGACACGGCCGCGATAACGCGCGATCTGGTCCGCGGAGCAGCGGCAGCGATCCGATGCATCTCCGGCATAGCCGCACGGGCAGGGGTTCATCGCGGCGACGAGCTGGAAGCGCGCGGGAATTCGGCCTGGCGGGTCGCGCGCGAAATCAGGATTCGCCCGGACTCGATCGGCTCGCGCATCGATTCGAGCACGCGCCGATCAAACTCCGGGAGTTCGTCCAGGAACAAAATGCCGTGGTGAGCCAAGGACGCTTCGCCCGGACGCGGCACCGAGCCGCCCCCGACCAGTGCGACCGCACTGGCCGAATGGTGCGGTGCGCGGAAGGGTCGGCGCGACAACGCGGTGGCGATGTCGAGCCCGCACAGCGACGCAATCGCTGCCGTTTCCATCGCCTCCGCATGCGTGATCGGCGGCAGGATGCCGGGCAGGCGCGATGCGAGCATGGTCTTGCCGGTGCCGGGCGGGCCGATGAAGAGCAGGTTGTGGCCGCCCGTCGCGGCGATTTCGAGCGCACGCCGCGCATGCGCCTGGCCGATCACGTCGGCGAGATCGGGCACGCTGGCCAGGGTCGGCGCGATCGGTGTCGCGACGCAGCGCGACAGTCCCTCGTCGCCGCGCAGATGCGCGCACACCGCGAGCAGGTGGTCGGCCGCAAAGACTCTCGCATCCGGGACTTGCGCCGCCTCGTCGGCCAGGGCCGCGGGCACGATCACCGCCTTGCCGTTGCGCGTCGCCTGGATGACCGCCGGCAACAGGCCGTGGATCGCGCGCAGTTCCCCGGAGAGTGCGAGTTCGCCGTAGAACTCGTAGTCGTCGAGCACGTCGATCGGCACCTGGCCGGAGGCCGCGAGAATGCCGAGCGCGATCGCGAGATCGAAGCGTGCCCCTTCCTTGGGAAGGTCGGCGGGCGCCAGATTGATCGTGATCCGGCGTTGCGGCCAATCGAAATTCGCGTTCAACAGCGCCGAGCGCACGCGGTCACGACTCTCGCGCACTGCCGCTTCCGGCAAGCCCACGATATTCGTACCGGGCAAGCCGCCCGACAGATGCACCTCGATGTTGACGCGCGGCGCTTCGACGCCGAGCGCCGCACGCGCATGCACGATGGCGAGGCTCATGCCGCCCTCCCGCGCCGCGCGACCGGGCAGCGTCCCTGGGTGTTGTGGCGAACGGTCGTGTACGGCATGAGCCTCATCGCTCCGAAAAAAAACGCCGCAGGATGCGGCGTTGAAACAACACGGGCGGCAGAGTCCGTTCCGCCTACGGCCCCGGGGGAGGCCGACGCTGCCCGCTGACGGTCGAGGTCAAGGCGAACGCTGTTCCGCTTCGAACTGGGCAAGGCGCTTCTCCAGTGCCTCCAGTTTTTCGCGGCTGCGCAGCAGGACCAGCCGCTGCACGTCGAATTCCTCACGCGTCACCAGGTTCAGCCGTTCCAGGCCGGATTGCAGGGTGGCGCGGAAGGTCTTCGCCAGATCATCCTTCGCGGCGTCGAATCCCGGCGGAACCAGCGTCGCGAGACGCTGTGCGAGTTCGTCGATGGCCCGGACATTGATCATGGTTTGCCTCCTCGATGGCCGTCAGATTAGGGGGCGCACGATGCGCTCCGCCTCGGGCGGTTTCCGGATTGTGCCTAGGAAATGTCGCAAAGGCATGGAATGGCGCGGGCATCGCCGTCGCGCCCGCGCTGCCGCTAAGCTCGCGCGGTCCAACGGAGTTCCGCGCATGAAGATGATCATGGCCATCATCAAGCCATTCAAGCTAGACGACGTGCGTGAAGCGCTGGCCGAACTCGGCGTGACCGGCATCACCGTCACCGAGGTGAAAGGCTTCGGACGCCAGAAGGGCCATACCGAGCTCTATCGCGGCGCCGAATACGTGGTCGATTTCCTGCCCAAGATCAAGGTCGAGATCGCAGTTCCCGACGACCAGTGCGATCGCGCCGTCGAGGCCATCATGCAGGCGGCGAACACGAACAAGATCGGCGACGGCAAGATCTTCGTCTATCAACTCGATCGCGTCGTGCGCATCCGCACTGGAGAACTGGACGGCGACGCGTTGTGAGCACGGCCGATCCGCAGCAGGACGCTGGCACGCCGGACGCCATCCCGGCCAAGACCACGCCGACCTGGGAAATGGAGCTGCTGCTGTCGGGTGCGACGGTATTCGGGTTGATGCAGGCGCCGGCGTATTTGTATGAGGCCGCCGAGCCCCTGTTTGCGCGCCTTGGCAGCGACTACGCGTTCCTTGCGCGCATGTTGATGATGTACCTCGGCGCCGCGCTGTACGCATTGTTGGCCACCTTCATCCTGCACTTGCTGGTGCGTGCGGCCTGGATCGCCGCAGTCGGTGTGCGTTCGATGTATCCGGACGGTCCAGATGTCAGCAAGCTGCGCGGCGGCCCGATCGGTCGCCGGGTCGCGCTTGAGCTGCCCTCCCTGACCCAAGTGATCGATCGACTCGACAACCTGGCGACCACGATCTTCGCGCTGGGTGCGATCACGGTCATGGGTGCACTGATCACCGCGGCCATCGCCGTCCCGGCCTTTGCGCTCGATTTCATCGCCGAGTCCAGGTTTGGCCAGCACGACTTCAATTGGTCGCTATGGGTCATCGGCTTGATGTTCGGTCCGCTCGTCATCGCGATCGTGATCGACAAGTTGTTCGGTGCGAAGCTGGCCGCAACGAATCGCGTGGCCAGGATCGTCGCCGCGACGTATCGCGTCTATCGGAGCACGGTCTCGCCCTCGGTGACCACCGTGCTGATGAATACGCTGATGACACGGCTCGGCACCGTCCGCGTGCTCGCGATCTATTTGACGGCATTGACCGGACTGATGTTTGTCGTGGTGTTGCAGATGAAGTCCCGCAGCACCGGATCGGCGATCGGCGACTACGCTCAACTGCCCGTTGCAAGATCGGGCCTGGTCGTCCAGCCGTTCCACTACCTCGACCAGCGCAATGCAGGGCAAGCGGCGCGACTGGACCCTTACATCGAATCGCTGCGGCCTCAGGACGCGTGGATGCGCGTCTACCTGCCGTTTGATGCCGGACGCCACGGCAAGGCGATTGACACCGACTGTCCGGCACTCGCGCTGGTGCCACCGGCGACGGCAGCGGACGATACCGAAGATGCGACGTTCATCGATGCCGACCTGTCGGCGCGACTCGAATGCCTCGCACGATTGCATCATCTGCAGATCGACGGCGTGACCCCAAAGCAGGTCGACTACAGTGTCTATATCGATCCGGACACCGGCGTGCGCGGCGTGATGGCGATGGTCGACATCGCCGAACTCGCCCGCGGACGCCATGTCGTCGAACTGCACTGGCAGCCGACGTTGCGCGAAGTCGAATGGAAGCGCATGCGATCCGACTACCGCATCCCGTTCTGGAAGTAGCGTCGACTTGAAGCCGCTTACTCGCCGAGGAACTCGCCGAGGAAGTTCGGCATCGCCAGCGCGCCCTTGTGGGTCTCGGCGTTGTAGTACTTCGTCGGGAATTGCTTGGTCGCGGCGCCGCGTTCGCGGAAGGTGTTCAGGTCGAGGTGCTTGCGCGCCATCGTGCAGCTCCACCAGCCGGTCGGGTAACAGGGCTGCGGGAACGGCAGCGTGCGCAGGTGCGCGAAGCCGGCGTTCTTCATCGCGTTGCGCATGGCCTTGGTCAGGTCGTTGTGGACCAGCGGCGACTCACTCTGCTGCACCAGGATCCCGCCCGGACGCAGCGCGCGCAGGCAGCTCTGGTAGAAGGCCTCGTTGAACAGGCCCTCGGCCGGGCCGATCGGATCGGTCGAGTCGACGATCACGACGTCGATCGATTCGGCGTCGAGGTTCTTCATGTAGGCGATGCCGTCGTCGAACATCAGCTTCGCGCGCGGGTCGGCGTTCGAATCGCAGAGTTCGGGGAAGTACTGCTCGGCGAGACGGGTCACGCGCTCGTCGATGTCGCATTGCACGACTGATTCCACTTCGCGGTGTTTGAGCACTTCGCGCAGCGTGCCGCAGTCGCCGCCACCGATGATGACGACGCGCTTCGGGCTGGTGTGCGTGAACAGCACCGGGTGCGACATCATCTCGTGATAGAGGAAGTTGTCGCGCGTCGTGAGCATCACGCAGCCGTCGATCACCATCAGGTTGCCCCAATCGGTGGTTTCGTAGATCTCGATCTTCTGGAACGGCGTCTGTTCCTCCGCCAGCTTGCGCTTGATGCGGAACGAGATGGCCGAACCCGCAAGCTCGTGCGGCTCCGAGAACCAGTTCGAATCGAGACTCATGGGGCGAACTCCGTGTCCGGCAGGGCGAAGGGGGCGCGCATTGTAGCGACGCGCCCGGTGCTTTGCCGTCGCGACCCTGAATCGGGCGCCCCCCCGTGTTTGCGGGGTGGGTGGAATGGGACTGGCCACCTATCGTGCGCAGCCTGCGGTCCGTCCGCTGCCCATCCCTGTTCCGGAGTCTCCGATGAAATCGCTCAGTCTTGCCTGCGTCACCGTCCTTGCCGTCCTATCCGCCCCGTTGGCGCATGCACAGTTCCAGAACGGCGGCTTCGAGCAGGGTGACTTGTCGGGCTGGACGATCGGCGGCGGCAGCAATCCCGGTTTGACTGGCGCGCCACCGTTCACGGCGGCCAATATCCAGATCAGCGGCAGTTCGCCCGGCCCGGCCTCGGTGGTCGGGGCGATCACCGACGCGAACGCACCGGACATCGTGCTTGCGCGCATCGGTCAGCACACCGCGAAGATCAATGATGAAAACACCGGCGCCTTGATCACCACCCTGAAGCAGACCGTGCAGGTAACCAATGCCGACATCGATCCGGCCGATGGACTGCCGCACATCCGATTTGCCTATGCGCCGGTAATGGACGACCCCGGCCATTCGCCGGAACAGCAGCCGTACTTCTACGTCGCGATCCGGCGCGTCTCCGACAACAGCATCCTGTTCGAGAAGATCGCATATTCGGGCCAGCCGGACGCGAACTTCCTCAATGGCAGCGGCAGCTGGAAGTATCTGCCGTTCCAGGACGTCGACGCAGTGCTGCCGGCGGATGCGGTCGGCGAGAGCATCGAGTTGACGGTGATTGCGGCCGACTGCTCGCTCGGCGGCCATGCCGGTTACGTGTACGTCGACGGTTTCGGATCGGCGGCACTGCCGCCGGCCACC
This sequence comes from Lysobacterales bacterium, assembly GCA_016721845.1. Lineage (NCBI taxonomy): Bacteria > Pseudomonadati > Pseudomonadota > Gammaproteobacteria > Lysobacterales > Lysobacterales bacterium. Next base: position 205,806 of record JADKHK010000003.1, on the reverse strand, counting down.
GGCGGCGCCTCGGGACCGAAGGTGCCGGTGCCGATGCTGCCGCGCGAGGGTCTGATCCTGCTTGCGGCGGCCATGCTGGCGCTCGGCCTGATGGCGGCACGTCGCGCATCCTGAACAGTCGTCACGCCTGCGTCGACCGCGGACCCGACGCCGCACGCTGATCGCTACACTACGCGCCCCTCGGGCCGGGGCGGCCGGTTTGCCGCTGCTTGTGGAGTCAGCAATGGGCGACTGGACGATTGAGCGGGCGCGGCATACGTATTCGATCGCGCACTGGAGCGAAGGTTACTTCGATGTCGACGCCCAAGGTCGCATCGAAGTGCAGCCGCAGGGTCCCCAGGGCACAGCGCTGGCGATCCCCGAGGTGGTGGCTGCGGCCGAAGCGCAGGGCCTGAAACTGCCGCTGCTGGTGCGTTTCAACGACATCCTGTCGCACAAGCGGTCGCGCATGCAGGCGGCGTTCGCGAAGGCGATGCGCGACACCGAATTCGATGGCGGCTACACCGCCGTGTTCCCGATCAAGGTCAACCAGAACCACAGCGTCGCCGGCGAACTCGCGGCGAGCGGCGGCGAAGGCTTCGGTCTCGAAGCCGGCTCGAAGCCGGAGCTGATCGCGGTGCTGGCGCTGTCCAAGGGCGGCATCGTCGTCTGCAACGGCTACAAGGACCGCGAATACATCCGCCTCGCACTGATCGGTCGCAAGCTCGGGCTGGACGTGTTCATCGTCATCGAGAAGCCGAGCGAACTGAAGCTCGTGATCGAGGAAGCGCGCGACCTCGGCGTCGATCCGCTGCTCGGCGTGCGCATGCGCCTCGCCACCATCGGCGCCGGCAAGTGGCAGAACACCGGTGGCGCCAAGGCCAAGTTCGGCCTGTCGCCGGGACAACTCACCGAACTGCTCGACGATCTCGATGCGGCCGGCCTGCGGCATGCACTCAAGCTGGTGCATTTCCACATGGGCTCGCAGCTCTCGAACGTGCGCGACATCGCTGGCGGCATGCGCGAGGCGGTGCGCTACTTCGTCGAGTTGCACAAGCTCGGCTTCGACATCCGCTACATGGATGTCGGCGGCGGCCTCGGCGTCGACTACGAAGGCACCCGTTCGCGCAGCTTCTGCTCGATCAACTACGGCCTCGAACAATATGCCGCGACGATCGTCGAGCCGGTCGCCCTCGCCTGTCGCGAACACGGCATCCGCGCACCGCATCTGATCACCGAGGCCGGTCGCGCGATGACCGCGCATCATGCGGTGCTGGTCGCCAACGTCAGCGAAGTCGAGACCGCACCGGAAGGCCGCGTGCCGGCGCTGGCGGCGAAGGAGCCCTTGCCGATGCGTCACCTGCGCGAGATCCATGCCGCGCTCGACGCGCGCCCGGCGCTGGAGCTGTACCAGGAAGCGCAGCATTACCTCGCCGAGGGTCAGGCCATGTATGCACATGGCGAGATCGCGCTGGCCGAGCGCGCTGCGCTGGACGCGCTCTACTACGCCATCGCGCACCGCGTGCGCGGCCTGCTCAAGGCGGACGAACGTTCGCACCGGGAAACGCTGGACGAGTTGAACGAGAAGCTGGTCGACAAGTATTTCGTCAACTTCTCGGTGTTCCAGTCGATGCCGGACATCTGGGCGATCGACCAGGTGTTCCCGATCGTGCCGATCGAGCGCCTCGACGAGCAGCCGACGCGCCACGGCGTGATCGCCGACCTGACCTGCGACTCCGACGGCCGCATCGACCAGTACGTCGATTCCGAAGGTGTCGATGCCAGCCTGCCGCTGCATCCGCTGCGCGCGGGAGAGAGCTATCGCCTCGGCTTCTTTCTGGTCGGCGCGTATCAGGAGACGCTCGGCGACATCCACAACCTGTTCGGCGACACCGACACCGTCGATGTGCGCGTCGATGGCGCCGGCTTCACGCTGTCGAATGCACGTCGCGGCGACAGTTGCGACCGCGTGCTCGGCTATGTCGGTTTCGACGCCGACGACCTGCGTGCGGCGTTCGCGGCCAAGGTCGCGCAGGCGAACATCGACAGTGAATTCGCGCGCCGCATCGCGGCCGATCTCGAAGCCGGGCTCACCGCCTACACTTATCTGGAAGAGACGCCGCACGCATGAGCACGCTTCGGATTGGATTCGTCGGTCTGGGTGCGATGGGTGGATCCATGGCCGGGCATCTGCATCGGCTCGGCCTGCTCGTTGCCGTGTCGAACCGTACCCACGAGAAAGCGGCGCGCTTCGCCGCCGAGCATGCGGGCGTACGCGCGTTCGCTGATGCCGGCGAGCTTGCTGCGCACTGCGATGTCGTCGTCAGCTGCGTCACCGCGGACAGCGATGTGCTTGCACTCGCCGAAGCGTTGGCGATGCGTGCGAAGCCGGGCTTCGTGCTGGTCGACACGTCGACGATTGCGTCCACCAGCGCCCGCCAGGTGGCCGGAATCCTGCGTGCAGTCGGCGCCGACTTCATCGATGCGCCGGTGTCGGGTGGTGTCGAAGGCGCGAAGAACGGCAAGCTCAGCGTGATGGCGGGCGGCGATGCGGCGACGCTGGAGCGCGTGCGGCCGGCAATCGACGCGTTCGCGGTGAAGATCACCTTGATGGGTGAAGTCGGCCAAGGACAGAACACCAAGGCCGTGAACCAGGTGCTGGTCGCCGGCATCGCGCAAGCCGTCTGCGAAGGCCTGGCACTCGGCGAAGCGCTCGGCCTCGATGCCGACAAGCTGTTGCCGACGCTCGGCGCTGGTGCGGCCGCGAACTGGTTCATGGACAAGCGCGGCGCGACCATGTTGCGCGACGAATTTGCGGTCGGCTTCAAGCTGCAGTTGCTGCACAAGGACCTGAAGATCGTGCGCGAACTCGCCATCGCCGCCGGCGTGAACCACGACATCGTCGACCTGTCGCTGGCGAACTACGCCAGCTTGATGAGCGAAGGCCGCGGCGACGACGACACCTCGGGCCTGATCCGCCTGAAACGGCGCGGCTGACGCGGCAGTCCAGGGACGTGATGCGACTCGGCGCACGTTGCAATTTGTGAGATTCGTTAGACTTGCGTCATTACTGCGGCAGATCGCTGCGGTTCGGAGTTGGAGCAACACCATGTCGTCGTGTGCACGCATCGTCCTGATTCTTGCTGCACTGACCGGATCGTTTGTCGCGAATGCGCAGACGGTGCCGGCCGATCTCGCCTTGACGCAACTCAACCTGCCGGGCGTCGCGCAACCCATCGCATTCGCCCAACCGAACGACGGCACCGGACGACTGTTCGTGGTCTCGCGCACGGGCAACATCTACATCTACCGCAGCGGTACCGACACCGTGGACGCGACGCCGCTGCTCTCGGTCCCGGTAAGCACGGCCAGCGAACAGGGGCTTCTGGGCATCGCGCTGCATCCGGACTTTGCCAGCAATGGCCGCTTCTACGTGCAGCACACGCGCGCCGCGGGCGGCAGCAACATCGGCAGTTCGGCCGATCAACTCACCGTGGAATACACCGCGTCGCCGCCGACGACCAACGTCGTCGATCCACTGACGCGCCGCGTGCTGGTCACGATCGGGGACATGGCCGCGAATCACAACGGCGGCGCATTGCAGTTCGGCCCGGACGGATATCTCTACATTTCCATGGGAGATGGCGGGCCCCAGAACAATCCGCACGGTTTCGCGCAATGCCTGTGGCGCAAGCCTGCGGACTTCACCCCGGCGAACTGTGCACCGGGTACGCCGCCGAACTACGCCTTGCTTGGAAAGATCCTGCGCATCGATGTCGACGGCACCACAGCGAATGCCAGTGCCGAAATGTGCGGCACGACGACCGGACAGACTGCCCAGTACCGGATTCCCGCCGACAATCCGCACGTTGGCACATCCAGCACCTGCGACGAGATCTATCACACCGGGATGCGCAATCCGTTCCGTTTCAGTTTCGATCGTCAGACTGGCGACATGCTCGTCGGTGACGTCGGCCAGAACAGCTGGGAAGAGGTCGATCTGATTGCAGCCGGAGCGGGTCCGCAGAATCTGGGCTGGAGCAGTTGTGAGGGACGCCAGAGTTTTCCCGGCGGCAGCGTGGGATCGTGCGCCTTCGGTGTGCTGCCGATTCTCGACTACAGCCATGGTTCGGTCGCGCCCGCGTCCGGCAAGTGCTCGATTACCGGCGGATACCGTTATCGCGGCCCGATCATCGAGTTTCGCGGCATGATCGTCTACGCCGACTATTGCTCCAGGGAAATCTTTTTCGGCAAGCCCGATGGAGCCGCACCATCCGGCTTCAGTGCCGTACGCTGGGCGACGGGACCGACGGCGCCGGTGCTCGCGGCGGGCAACCCGATCAGCTTCGGTGAAGATCTCGCGGGCAATCTCTATCTCGCGACGCAGTCCAGCGGCACGTTTCGCTTCAGCAGCGCAGCCGGGGCCGACACGGTCTTCCAAGACAGCTTCGAATAGTCCGGCCCACAGTTCTGTGACACCCGTATGACAGTGGTCTTGCCGCTGTGGGAGAACGCGCTTAGTTTCGATCCCGCAGGCCGCAGTCCGGCCCGGGAGATCGAAGATGAAGCATGTCGTCGCGGGCCTGACCGCACTGTTGCTGGTCGGCGCAGCCAGCGCTGAAACCCTGACCACCGTGGTGCCTTGCCCGGACTCGCCGCAGCCCGGCATCACGCTCGCGACCAAGTCGCGGGTCGATCCGCAGCACCCTTGGCGCTATCCGGCGCAGGCGCGGCGCAATCGCGAACACGGCACGGTGACCCTGAAGCTGGTGCTGGATGATCAGGGCTCGGCGCAACGCGTCGCGCTGGTCAAAGGCAGCGGCTCCAGCGTGCTGGACCGCGCCGCGACCGCCGGTGCCAAATCGAAGTCGGTGCGCTTCTGTCCGATGCACGGCGACACGCCCGTTTCCGCCGGCGTCGCCGTGGTCAGCGTCACCTACTCGTTGACCGAAACCATCGCCCAACTGTAGGAGCGAGCCCCGGCTCGCGACTCTCGCGACCAGCTCCCACATCAAATCAAGGCGCGTTCTCGCGCAACGCGATCGCGCTGATGCCGTTCGATTCCAGCGTGCGCTTGGCGCCATCGACGCCGCGCAGGTCCGCGAACGGACCGAGGCGGACGCGGAAGTATTCGGTGCCATTGACATTCACGGCTTGCACCGAGACCGTGGCGCCGACGCCCATCAGGGTCAGCTTGGCCTTGAGCGCATCGGCATCGGTGCTGGTCCGGAACGAGCCCGCCTGCAGCATGTAGCGTTGCGCACCGCCGGCATTCGGCGTCGCGGGCGTCGCGGCCGGGGCATTCGCGGCCGACTTCACTTCGGCATCCGGCACCACCACTTCCATCTCCGGCAGCACGCTGTAGAAGTCGTACTTCGGCTTGTCCTCTGCCGGCGCGGGTGCGTCGGTCGGGGCGGCCGGTGCCGGGGCTGCTGCGACACCATCGCGCAACTGCGGCGCCCATTGCTTCATCAGCACCAGCGCCGACAGTCCGAGACCGCAAAACAGGCCGCCAAGGAACCAGATCCACCACGGGATCTGCTTGCTGCCACCACCGCCCGAACGCATCGTCGCTTGCGAACCGCGCTTCGCCATCACATCGTCTCCGGTGCGGACACGCCGAGGATGCCGAGCCCGTTCGCGAGCACGCGGCGCACGCATGCGGCCAGCGCGAGACGGGCGCAGCGCTGCGCGGCGTCATCGACCAGGAAGTGATGGCCGTTGTAGAAGGCGTTGTAACGCGCCGCGAGTTCACGCAGTGCCGCGACCACGAGATGCGGCGAGCGGATCTCGACCGCGCCGCGCAGGTCCTCCGGGAAGCGGTCGAGCTGTTCGAGCAGGGCCTGGGCTTGCGGCTCGCTCAGCAGTTCCAGCGAGGCTCGCGCCGTGGCTTCGTCGTAAGGCAACGATTTCTCTACGGCCTGGCGGAACAGGCCGCAGAGGCGCGCATGCGTGTACTGCAGGTAATAGACCGGATTGTCGACCGACTGCGAGCGCGCCAGATCGAGGTCGAAGTCGAGGTGCTGGTCGTGGCTGCGCATCACGTAGAAGAAACGCGCGGCATCGACGCCGACTTCACGACGCAGGTCGCGCAGCGTGACGAACTGGCCGGCACGCGTCGACATCTGCACCTTTTCGCCACCCTCGAACAGGATCGCGAACTGGACCAGCTTGATCTCCAGACGATCCGGGTCCACGCCGAGCCCCTGCGCCGCCGCCTTCAAGCGCGCGACGTAGCCATGGTGGTCGGCGCCGAACACGTAGATCGCGCGGTCGTAGCCGCGATCGAACTTGTTCAGCAGGTAGGCGATGTCGGAAGCGAAATACGTGGTCGCGCCGTTGTCGCGGCGCACGACACGATCCTTCTCGTCACCGAAGGTGGTGGCGCGGAACCACAGCGCGCCGTCCTTCTCGTACATGTGGCCTTTCTCGGTGAGCACGTCGATGGCGCGCTGCACGGCGCCGCTCGTCGTGAGCGAACGCTCCGAGAACCACTGGTCGTAGACGACGCGGAACTCGCCGAGGTCCTGCTTGATGTCGTCGAGGCAGGCCTTCAGGCCCGCTTCGAACAGGCGGCGATAGTTCGCGTCGCCGAGCAGTTGCCGCGCACGCACGATCAGCGCATCGACGTGCTGCTCCTTGTCGCCGCCCTGGCCTTCGTCGGCCGGGATGTCGGCGAACACGGTCGCGATCGGGTGGTGCAGTTCGCTGCCCGCGGCCAGGCGCAGGTCGCGGGCGATGCCGCGCACGTAGTCGCCCTTGTAGCCGTTGTCCGGGAAGCGGATGGTCTCGCCGCCGAGTTCGAGATAACGCAGCCAGACCGAGATGGCGAGGATGTCCATCTGCCGCCCGGCATCGTTGACGTAGTACTCGCGGCTGACCTGGTAACCGCCAGCTTCCAGCAAGTTCGCGAGCGTCGAGCCGTAGGCCGCGCCGCGGCCGTGGCCGACATGCAGCGGACCGTTCGGATTCGCCGAGACGAACTCGACCTGCACCGATTCGCGCGAGTGCTTCGGCGCGAAACCGTAGCGCTCGTCGTCGAGCACGCGCGCGACCACCTGCTGCAGCGTGGCGCTGGTCACGAAGAAATTCAGGAACCCCGGACCGGCGATGTCGACTTTCGCCAGCGAAGGATGCGCGGGCAGGGTGGCGACGATCCATTCGGCGATCTCGCGCGGCTTGCGGCCCAGCGGCTTGGCCAGCTGCATCGCGATGTTGCAGGCGAAATCGCCGAATTCCTTGGCGCGGGTGCGCTCGAAGGTGATCTCGGGCAGGGCGTCGAGCACGATGCGGCCATCGGCGCGCAATTGGTCCAGTGCGCCATGCACGAGGCCGGTCAGGATGTGTTTCACGGAAGAGCCCGGGATCAGTGAAAAAGGCCGCGTAGTGTAGTCGCCACGCCAGATTGCAGACAGGCGTGATCCCGGGCGGCGCGCGGGCACGGTTCAGGCGTCCTTCGGCCCTGTGGATAACTCTGTGGGTCAAACCCGGCGGCCATCGCTGCGCGGGCGGGAGCAGCTCCGCAGCCGCGGCGCAAGCGGATCCGTGAATTCATACAAATATGTTTACAAAACAACAATATGCAACATTGTTATCAATCCGTCATGAACTTCGTCCGGTAAACCCGCCGCGGCCGGGCGATCTGTGGGTAAGTGGCGCTGCAACATCGCTGCAGCTTTTGCGTCACGGGGTGGTCACCGCGCTGACCTAGTTTGCGCCGCCATGCGCAACGGACCCGCGCGCCCCTCCCTGTTTGCGGAAGCTCCCCGATGAAATCCGAACCGATGCTGCGACCCCGGGTCGCCTTGTTGCCGCTGTTGATCGCCACTGCACTGGCATCACCCCTGCAAGCCCAGGACACCCCGACCGAGCCGGTGCCCGACGGCGACGAAACCACCGAATTGTCCGGGGTCGAAGTCGAAGGCAGCTACACCGAGGGCGGTCAGGAGCTTTACACCGACGAACGTCGCGCCACGGCCGCCGTCACCGAAGCAGTAAGCGCCGAGCAGATCGCGCGCACCGGTGATGCCGATGCGGCAAGCACCCTGAAGCGCGTCACCGGCCTGTCGGTGGTCGACGGCAAGTACGTGTTCGTACGCGGGCTGGGCGACCGCTACTCGAGCGTGCTGTTGAACGGCGCGCAGATTCCGAGCCCGGACCCGACGCGCCGTGTCGTGCCGCTCGACCTTTTTCCGACCGAGTTGCTGGAAGGCGTGGTCATCCAGAAGTCCTACAGCGCCGACATGCCCGGCGAATTCGGTGGCGGCAGCGTGCAACTGCGCACGCGCGGCGTGCCGACCGGCTTTGTCGCCAAGCTGGGCCTGGGTCTGGGTTATGACAGCGGCGCGAGCTTCGCGGACGGGTTGGGCTACGACGGCGGTGCCGGCGACTGGACCGGCTTCGACGATGGCGCACGCGCGATGCCGGATGCATTGGCCACGGCGATCGCGGACGGCACGATCCTGCGTCCGGCCTCGCCGACGAATCCGAACGGCTTCACCGCGACCCAACTCGAAGGATTCGGCGAAGCGCTGGCCGGTCAAGGCTACGCCGTTGGCACGCGCGACCTGAAGCCGAACAGCGGCTTCAGCGGCGCAATCGGCAACAGTTTCAAATTCGGCGACATCCCGGTCGGCGTGCTCGGCGCCGTGCGCTACGCGAACACGCTCGACCATGTCGATGAGGCTCGCAACAGTTTCGCCGTGCTCGGCGATGGCGCGCTGGTGCAGTCGAGCGGTCTCGATGTCGCGCGCTCCAGCGAAAACACCGAGTTGTCGAGCTTCCTGTCCCTGGGCGCCGACGTCAGCGAGAACCATCGCCTGAAGAACACCACGATGCTGCTGCGCTCGAGCGAGGACGAGGCGAAGATCTCGGAGGGTTACAGCGAAGACCCGGAAGACGTGTCGCGCTTCTACAACCTGGAATGGATCGAGAACGAATTGCTGGCGACGCAGTTCGCGGGCGAGCACCGCTTCCCCGGCGCGCGCGATCTGAGCCTCAACTGGCAGTCCACGCTGGCCCGGGCCTCGCGCGAATCGCCGAACACGCGCAGCTATCGCTATGACCGCAACAACAGCAGCCAGCAATTCCAGTTCTCGCGGCGCTCGGACAGCAATTCGACCGTGTTCTCGGACCTGACCGACGACAGCCGGGACTTCAGCTTCGCGTTCAAGCTGCCGCTGATGTTGACCGACGAGACCTATCTCGACCTCAGCGCCGGTGGCGCGCTGTTGCGCCGCGAACGCGATTCGGAGATCCGCCGGTTCGAGTTCGGCGGCGTCGGCGCGCTCGCGAACGATCCGGTCGTGATCTCGGGCGCCACGCCGGACCAGGTGTTCACGCCGGGCACGATCGGTGCCGATGGCTTCCAGCTGCGCGAGATCACCCGCGGCACCGACAATTACGATGCCGAGCAGGATCTCGACGCGCTGTTTGTCGCCGCCGACCTGAACTGGAAGAGCGCCTACCGATTCACGCTCGGCCTGCGCCACGAGGCCAACGACCAGTCGGTCAGCACGTATGCGCTGGGCAACCTGTCGGCCACACCGATCGTGTCCAGCATCTCGACCCGCGACTTGCTGCCGAGCGCGGCCTTCACCTGGCTGTATTCCGATGCCGCGCAATGGCGACTCGGCTACAGCGAGACGCTGTCGCGCCCGGATTTTCGCGAACTGTCGCCAGCGCCCTACACCGACCCGCTGCTGGATCTGGAAACGATCGGCAACCCGGACCTCAAGCCGACGTCGATCCGCAACCTCGACCTGCGCTGGGAGTATTACTTCTCCTACAGCGAATCGTTCTCGGCGGCGCTGTTCCTCAAGGATTTCAGCGACCCGATCGAGAAGATCCAGGTGCCCGGCACCGGCAACCTGCTGTCGCTGGCCAATGCCGATTCGGCGAGCAATCGCGGCATCGAGCTCGACTATTTCCGCGGCCTCGAATTCGTCGGCGAGCGTTGGACGAACTTCTACACGGCGGCCAATTACGCCTGGATCGATTCCGAGATCGACCTCGGTGGCATCAACGATATCCAGACCAATGACCAGCGCCCGATGCAGGGTCAGTCGCCCTTCGTCGCGAACCTGCAGCTCGGCTACCGCAAGCCCGACAACAGTCTCGAAGCGACCCTGCTGTACAACGTGTTCGGCCGACGCATCTCGCAGGTCGGCGTGTTCGGCGCGCCGGACATCTACGAGCAGGACTTCCATTCCCTCGACCTGAACCTGCGCAAGCAGTTCGACCCGGAATGGACGCTCAAGCTGCGACTGCGCAACCTGCTCGATCCGAAGGTCGAATTCACCCAGGGCGACGAGATCACCCGCGAATTCCGGCGCGGGCGCGAGCTCGGCCTGACGCTGGAATGGCGTCCACAGTCATAAGTCTGCAGCCTGAGTGCAACAGCGCCGCCATCGCGGCTGCCTAAGGTGCGCCCACCCTTCCACGGAGCACTCCATGCGTCTCGCCACTTCTGCACGCGCCCTCGCGTTCGCCATCGCCACTGCCTTGATCGCGTCCAGCGCGAATGCCGCACTTGTTGTCGATGAACAGTTCGAAGGCACCTACTTCAATGCCGCGCAATCCGGTCGCGGCGTGAACTTCGACTGGTTCCAGACCACGCCGACCGGCGGCGTCATGGGCATCGTGTTCTATACCTACGATGCCAACGGCAATGCCTCATGGGTGCTGGCGAATGTGCCGTTCAGCCAGCGCGAGGTGAAGAAGACCGGCGTCGATGTCTACCGCTTCAGTGGCGGCAGCTTCGGCAACACCTTCACCGCACCGACCGGCACCATCGTGGGCAAGGTCGATGTCGAGTTCCTCAGCTGCAATCACGTCAAGCTCGACTTCACCGCCGGTGTCGGCAGCAATCTGCAGAACGTCAACATGGACCTCGAGCGTGCCGGCGGCGCCCCGTCGTCCTGCGCTTACCAGAGCGAATTCACCACCTGTCCGAACGGCACCACGCAACTGCAGAACCTGCCGCGTGCCTGCATCCTGCCGGCGACCATCACCGGCAACATGCATCTGCCGAACAACGCGACCTACCTGATCAACGGCAAGACCGCCGTGGGTGGCGGTCGCAACGCCAACCCGGGCACGCTGACGATCGAACCGGGCACGACGATCCAGGGCATTGGCCAGGGTATCGACTATCTCGTGGTGCAGCCGGGTTCGAAGCTCTACGCCGAAGGCACGGCCACGGCGCCGATCATCTTCACCGGACCGACCGACGTGCCGGGTTCCTGGGCCGGGCTCGTGCTCGCCGGCAACGCCGTCAACAACAGCTGCACCGGTGCCACGCCCTGCGCGTTCGAGGCCGATTCGAACATCACGTTCGGCGGCAATGACGACAATGATTCCTCGGGTGCGCTGCGCTACGTGCAAATCCGCTACGCCGGTCAGGTCATCCGCGAGAACGAGGAACTGAATGCGCTGACCCTGCTCGCGGTCGGTCGTGGCACGGTCATCGACCATGTTCACGTGCACGCCGGCAAGGACGATGGCTTCGAGATGTTCGGCGGCGCGGTGAATTTGACCCATGTCGTCGGCACCGCCGTCGAGGACGATTGCCTCGATTTCGCCGAGGGCTATACCGGCAAGATCCAGTACGCCTACTGCAAGCAGACTGCGACCGCGTCCAGCGATTCGAACGGCGTCGAGTCCGACAACAAGCCGAATGCGTTCGACTTGCTGCCGCGCACGCAACCGAAAGTCGCGAACGTGACCCTGATCGGCGTCGCATCCGGCAACGAGGGTGTGCGTATCCGTCGCGGCTCCGGCGGCAATTTCTACAACATCGTCGCCACCGGTTTCGGCCAGGAATGCCTGAACTTCAACGACAACGCGACCTTCACGGCCAGCGGCACGGCGCCCACTCCGACCGCGACCGGCGTGTTGACGATGAGCGGTGCCGCACTGGGTTGCACGAGCAACTTCGAAGATTCGGGCAGCGAACCTTTCCTGGTCAGCGCCTGGTATCGCGGCCAGGCGGCGAACAGCGACGGCAGCGCCGCTGCACTTGGTCTGAGCGGCCGGTTCCCGTCGGCATCGTCGATCCTGCTCGGCACCGGCGTCGCCGTGCCGAATGACAGCTTCTTCGATCGCACCAGCTTCAAGGGTGCCTTTGCCGGACCGATGACGGACTGGGCGCGCGGCTGGACGATGGACGGCACCCTCGAATGATCGGGGCGTCGACAGGGACGTGACGCACGGGGCCGGGCAACCGGCCCCGTGTTTTTGCCGCGAGCGTGCTGCCGCGGCTATCCTGCACGGCCTTGTCGTTCTGCGGTCGAGACGATGCTCGAAACATACGGTTTGCTGGTGCTCGGCCTGGTGCTGGTGATGTTCGGCGCCGACGCCTTTATCAAAGGCGCGTCCGGGCTGGCCCAAGGTCGCGGTGTCGGCGGATTTTCCGCCGGGTTGGCGGTGGTCGCGGTGGGTGCTTCGGTGCCGGAACTGGCGATTGCGACGGCCGCCATCGTGCGCGGTCACGACGCGCTCGCGGTGGGCACCGTGATCGGCAGTTGCATCGCGAATCTCGGCCTGATCATCGGGGTGTCGGCCCTGGTCAAGCCGCTCGCGACCGGCTTTCGCCTGTTGGGCGTGGCCTTGCCGGTCCTGATCGCCGCAACTGCGGCCCTGCTGCTGATGGGTCAGGACGGCACCCTGGGCCAGGTCGACGGCAGCCTGTTGCTGCTCACCGCTGCGGCGTTCGGCTGGCTGGTCAAGCGCGCCTCGGTGCAGGAACCGGAGGCGGTGCGCAAGGAACTGGCTTACGCCGCGAACACCCAGACCGAAGCCGTGCGCAATCTCGTGCGCATCGTGATCGGACTCGGCTTGCTCGGCTACGGCGCCTGGCGCGGCGTCGGCGCGGCGGTCGACATCGCCGCACATTTCCGCATGAATGAACTCTGGGTCGGACTGAGCGTGCTGGCGCTCGGCGCAGCCTTGCCGGAACTGGCCACGTCGGTCGTCGCCGCGGCACGCGGACATGGCAATGTCGTGGTCGGCTCGGCGGTGGCGTCGAGCGTGGTCAACCTGCTGCTGGTCATCGGCCTGATCGCGCTGGGTCGTCCGATCGCGTTGACGACGTCGCTGCTGCATGTCGAGATTCCCGCCCTGCTCGCGTTCGCGATCGCCTTCTTCCCGATGATCCGGGGCGATGCCGTGGTCTCGCGGCGCGAAGGCCTGGTGCTGGTGCTGGCCTACATCGGCTGGATGCTCTGGTTGCTGCTGCCGCGTTTTTGAGCCTCAGCGCCAGAAGAACACGATGCAGACGCCGGACAACACGGCGACCCCGATCAAGTCGAGCACGAGGCCTTCGCGCATCATCCGCCGCAACGGCACCATGCCGGTGCCGTACGCGACCAGATTGGGCGCCGTGGCGACCGGCAGCATGAAGCCGCAGCTCGCGGCCAGCACCGCCGGCACCATCAGCAGTGCCGGGTCGAGTCCGCTGGCGGTGGCCGTGGCGGCAAGGATCGGCATCAGCAGAACCGCGGTCGCGGTATTGCTGGCGATCTCCGACAGCAAGGTGACGCCGAGGCACACGCCGACGATCAACAGCCAGGCCGGCCAGTCGCGCAACGCCGCAAGCAGGCCGGCAATGCGGTCGCCGAGGCCGCTGGTCTGGAACGCTGTCGCCAGCGCGATGCCTCCCGCGAACAGCACCAGTGCCGCCCAGGGCACGCGCTCCGCAGTCGGCCAGTCGAGCAAGGTGCTGCCGCGACCGTCCGGAATCACGCCCATCAAGAACACGCCGAACAAGGCGATGCTGGCGTCGTTGACGCCGGGCAGCGCGAAGTAGCCGGTCCAGCCGCCGAACGGTTCGCTGCGAAAAATCCAGGCGAAGACGATCAGCGCGAACACCATCAGCACGCGACGTTCGGAGCGATGCCAGGGTCCGAGCTGCGGCACTTCCGCCGCCGGTGAGCCACCGAGATGGCGACCCAGCCACAGCGCCAGCAGTGGCAGGAACAACAACACGATCGGGACGCCGAAGCGCATCCATTCGAGGAAGCCCATGCGGCTGCCGGTGGTCTGCTCGTAGACCTGCATGAACACCAGGTTCGGCGGCGTGCCGATGGGCGTGCCCCAGCCGCCGACACTGGCGGCATAGGCGATGCCGAGGATCAGCGGCACGCGCAGGCGCTCGTCGCGGTAATCCTCAAGCACGGCCATCGCCACCGGCAACATCATCAGCGTCGCGGCGGTATTGCTGATCCACATGCTGACCAGCCCGGTCGCGAACACGAATCCCCACAGCAGGTGCCGGCCGCTGTGACCGCCGAACAGACGAACCATGCCGAGTGCGAGGCGCCGATGCGCATGATTGCGCTCGAGCGCCGCCGCCATCATGAAACCGCCCATCAGCAGCAGGATCAATTCATTGCCGAAGGCTTCGGCCACCTGCTTCGGCGTGATCACGCCGGCCATCGGCAGCACACTCATCGGAATCAATGCGGTGAAGGCGGCCGGCACCGGTTCGAACAGCCACCACAACGCCACCCAGACCAGGCAGCCAAGCGTGACCGCCAGCGCCGTGGTGTCGCCATGCGAACGCAGCCACAGGGCCAATGCTGCACCTGCGGCCGGTCCCAGCCAGAGCATCAAGCGGCGCAATGACGCCGGGGTCGCAGCAGTTTCTTCGTTCATCGATTCGGCCAACTGGATCAAGGAATGCGGAGACAAGGGCCGCCAAGCTCGCTGGCGACAATGATTTCGATCGCTATACTGCCTCAGGCCGCAGGCCGGCGGCGAGGGACGCACTGCGACATGATGACGGCAATACTCGCAATCACCACCGTGCTCGCTCTCGCGGCAGCCGTGTTCTTTTTCCTGCGTGAGCGCAAATTGCGCGGCAGCATGTCGAACAGCGAGGACGAGGCCAAGAAGCGCGAGGCTTCGCAGGCACAAGTCATCCACACGACCAAGCTCGCGTCGCTCGGGCAGATGGTGGCCGGCGTCGCGCACGAGATCAACACGCCGCTCGGCTTCGTCAAGAGCAATGTCGAAGTGGTCAGTGACCTGCTCAGCGAATACGAGGCGGCAGTGACCAAGGTCATGACCGGCGTCGACCTGATGCTGTCACTCGATGCGTCGATGGTCGACCGCGCCAAGGCGGCGATCCAGAAGGCCCGCATCGAACTGGCCAAGGCGACGACGCTGAACGAGGCGCGCGAATTGCTCGAGGATTCCGCTACCGGCCTGAAGCAGATGAGTGGACTGGTGCTGAATCTCAAGGGGTTCGCGCGCGTCGATCGCGACGGCATGGACACCATCGATCTCAACGACAGCGTGCGCAGTGCGCTGACCATCGCCGGGCACCAGTTGCGCGACCGCATCACCGTGGTCGAGGAACTCGGCGACGTGCCGAAGGTGAAGTGCATGCCCTCGCAGATCAATCAGGTGTTCCTGAACATGATCACCAATGCCGCGCAGGCGATGGGCGACTCCGGCACGCTGACGATCCGTTCGATCGCCAAGCCGAGCTTCGTCGAGGTCAGTTTCGAAGATACCGGGACCGGCATTCCCGACGACGTGTTGCCGAAGATTTTCGATCCGTTCTTCACCACCAAGCCGGTGGGCGAAGGGACCGGGCTGGGGCTGTCGATCGTGCACAAGATCATCCAGGGTCACGGTGGCGCGATCCGCGTGAAGTCCCAGGTCGGCAAGGGCACCACTTTCTTCGTCGAACTGCCGCTGGCGCAAAAGCCGGTGGCCAAGGCGGCATGACATGGACGACATCTTCGTCGACAAACCCCTGCGCCTGCTCTGCATCGACGACGAGGCGCGGATTACGCGTGCGCTCAAGGCACTGTTTCGCGACTGCCAGGTCGAGTTGTGCAACGACCCGCGCCAGGCCGTCGCGATGGTCGCGGCATTCGATCCGGACGTGGTGATCTGCGACCAGCGCATGCCGCAGATGGAGGGCGTCGACGTGTTGCGCGAGCTGAAGTCGGCGGCGCCGCGGACGATGCGCATCCTGCTGACCGGCTATGCCGACCTCAAGGCCGTGCTCGGTTCGGTCAACGAAGGCGAGGTGTTCCGCTACGTCAACAAGCCCTGGGACAATGCCGACCTGCGCATCCTGGTGTTCGAGGCGGCGCGCATCGCGCGCGAAGCGCCCGTGGTTACGGTCGATGCGATCAGCGAGCAGGAAGCGGCGGAAGCGCGCGGACAGGTCGGCGTGCTCGTGCTCGAGGACGACCCGGTCACCCAGCAGCGCCTGCGCGAAATCCTGCAGTCCCATTACCAGGTGCGTTTCGCGAACAACGCCGAGCGCGCGCTGCAGATCCTCGAACAGCATGAAACCGGTGTCGTGATCTCGGAAACCGAGACCAGTGCGGGTGACCTGACCGGGCTGCTCAAGGCCCTGAAGGTGCACCATCCGCACATCGCGACCGTGGTCATCACCGAACGCGCGAACGCGCAACTCGCGATGGAGCTGATCAACGAGGGTCAGGTCTATCGCATGCTGATCAAGCCGGTGCGCATGGGCTCGTGTCGGTTGAGCGTCGATGCCGCGATCAGCCGTTATTGGAAACTCAAGCGCAACCCGCGCGCGATCCAGCGTTTCGCGCTGAGTGCAGCGGCAGCAGTGCCGCAGACCGGCCCGCAGGTGCAGGATTCGCTGATGGCACGTATCCGCAATCTGCCCTCGCGCATCGTCCAGCTCGTGCGCTTCAACAGTTGATGGCGGGCGTTTCGGCGCCGTGGCTGCTCGGCGCCAGCGGACAAGTCGGATACTTCCTGCTGCAGCGACTGGGTCGCGATGTCGTTGCCTGTGCGCGATCGGTGCCGGCGTGGTCGTCGCCGGAGCGGCTGTGTTGGCACACGTTTGATCTTTGGCGCAGCAATGAGGCGCCCGGCTGCGAGCACCTGATCAGTGCCGGGCCGCTCGATGCCTGCGTCGACTGGCTGGCACGTTCCGGCCCCGGCGCGCTGAAGCGCATCGTTGCGTTGAGCTCGATGAGCGTGGTGCACAAGCAGCAATCGCCATTGGCCGCCGAGCGCGAGATCGCGGCGCGGCTGCTGGACAGCGAGCGGCGCCTGCTCGAGTTCGCGCACGAGCATGCGATCGACTGCACGATTCTGCGTCCGACGCTGATCTGGGGCGCGGGGCTGGATCACAGCCTGACGCCGTTTGCTCGCCACGCCGCGCAGCGAGGTTTCGTCGTGATTCCGTCCGGTGCATCGGGCCTGCGCCAGCCCGTCCATGCGGATGACCTCGCCGCACTGTGCATCGCGGTGTTGCCGCGCTCCGGACTCGGGCAAACAGTGGCAGCGGCAGGTGGCGGAGAATGTCTGTCGCTCGCACGAATGCTGGTGCGCGTGGCGCACAGTTGCGACGCGCGCGTCCTTCGCATGCCGATGCCGAAAAGCGTCTTGGCGATGCTGGGGCGTCTCGGTGCAACCGCGGGCATCCCGGCGGCCGCAGTGCTGGCGCGCTCGGTGGCCGACCAGTGCGCCGGACAGGACCAGCTGTGGCAGGCCTGCGGCCTCGTGCCACGTGGCTTCGAGCCGACGCGCGAGGACTGGATTGCGTCGCAGTAGCTAGTCGGATCGCGAAACCGTCGCGATGCGGATCGAATCGCCGATCAGGTACAGCGGTCGCCGCTTGCTTTCCTCGTACATGCGGCCGAGGTATTCACCGATGATGCCGAGCGCGACCAGTTGCACGCCGCCGAGAAACAGCACCACCGACATCAGGCTCGGATAGCCGCGCACCGGTTCACCGTAGATCAGGGTCTTGGCGATGATCACCGCGCCATAGACGAAGGCGACCAGTGCCGTCAGCAGTCCGATCCAGGTCGCGATGCGCAGCGGTACCGTCGAGAACGAGGTGATGCCTTCGAGTGCGAAGTTCCACAGCTTCCAGAAATTGAACTTGCTCGTGCCGGCGGCGCGCGGTTCGCGGTGATAATGCACCGGTACTTGGGTGAAGCCGACCCAGCCGAACAGGCCCTTCATGAAGCGATGGCGTTCGCGCACCTGCTTCAGGGCATCGACGGCGCGCCGTGACAGCAGGCGGAAGTCGCCGGTGTCGCGCGGGATCGGCGTGTCGCTCAGGCGATCGATCAGGCGATAGAAGGTGGCTGCGGTGAATCGCTTCAGCCACGACTCGCCAGCGCGCGAGATGCGCACGCCGTAGACGACGTCGGCGCCTTGTTCGAATCGTGCCCAGAACTCGCGAATGACCTCCGGCGGGTCCTGCAGATCGGCGTCAAGGATCACCACCGCATCGGCGTTCGCATGGTCGAGGCCGGCCGTCATCGCCGCCTCCTTGCCGAAGTTGCGCGTCAAGCGCAGCACACTGACCCGAGCATCATTGTTTGCGATGGCGGCGAGTTCGTGCGGCGTTGCATCAGTGCTGCCGTCGTCGATGAACAGCACGCTCACCGCGGCGTCGATCGTCGCCAGGGCAGCATCGAGACGGGGCATCAGCAACCGCAGTACGGGCGCTTCGTTGAACACCGGAACGAGGATGCAGAGACGTTGCGTCGCGTCGCGCGATGGTGCGGATTCAGTGCTCAAGGAGAAGCGCCTCGTGTGCTGCAGTGCAGCAGAAGAAGATTGTGAGAATTGCGTTGCAATCGGTTGAAGCCTCTACCTATGATACCTACGCGCGTTTGAAGCGCTCCCGATGACCCTGACGAAGGAAACAAGCATGCAGGCCCGACTCATTTTGGCGACTGCCTTGTCGTCCGCGCTGCTCGCGGCGTGCAGCAGCAGCAGCAACAGCCCGCGCGCGGTGGATGCCCCCGTGTCGCGCAACGACGATGGTTCGCTCGTAACCGGTGTGATCACCGCCGTATTCAACCCGACCACGGGCGCGGTGCCGTTTCCGACCGATCTGGCGTTCTCGGGCACGACCGACCTGACGCTGAATGCGTCGCTGCCGGTCCCGGCCGATCCGAACAATTCGGCGAATGGTCCGGTGCGCGCGATCAATGCGCTGGATGGCTGGTCCACGGTGGCGCCTTGGCGCTTCAACCTGTCGGTCGCGCCGCGTGCCAACACGCTGGTCGCGGGCCAGTCGATCCGCGTCTTCAAGGTCACGATCAATCCGACCACGCGGCAAGTCCTGAGCGTGCAGCGCGAACTGGCCGCGACCGAATTCGCCGTGGTGCAGGCGCCCTCGGACGCCACCGGCAAGACCATCGCGATCGTCCCGACCAAGGCGCTGGAGGAGCTCAGCTCCTACATGGCCGTGGTCACCGACGACGTGAAGGACGCGGCCGGCAACGACGCGACCCCGGACCAGACCTACTTCCTGACCCAGCGCACCAGCCCGTTGATCACCCCGGTCAGCCAGACTGGCCGGCCGACCTGCGCCACGACAGCGCAGTCGACCGATCCGCTGCTGCCGGTGGCGAGTGCCTGCTCGCTGGAACCGTTGCGCCTGATCACCAATTCGCATGAAGCCGCAGCGGCCTCGCAAGGCATTCCGCGCAGCGAGATCGTGCTGACCTGGACCGCGACGACGCAGAGCATCACCCCGGTGTTGAGTGCGGTGCGCTCGATCACCACGGCCAGCCAGGCCACGCTCGCACCGAGCGGGCTGACGACGGCTGCGGCTGGCTTGCCGCCGGTCGCCGACATCATCATCGGTGTCATGCCGGTGAAGTACTACCTCGACGCCCCGACCGCGCAGAACCCGACCGGTCCGCTGACCGGCAACTGGAAAGCCGGTGCCGGTGCCTACACGGCGCCGTTCAATACGCTCGGCCTCGATCCGACCTCGACCAACCTGACCTATGCCAATCCAATCCCGGTCGCGAAGTCGACGCAGGTGATCCCGGTACTCGCGACGGTGCCGAATGCGGCTTCCGGCCGCACCAAGCCGGCTGCGGGTTGGCCGGTGGTGATCTTCCAGCATGGCATCACCCGCAATCGTGCCGACGCGTTGGCGATTTCCGCCACGATGGCGGCGCAGGGTTTCGCCGTCGTCGCGATTGACCAGCCGCTGCACGGCATCCGGTCGATCGATCCGGGCATCAGCGGGTTCTACATCGAGAACACGCCGTTCGGCGCGATCGCGAACGAGCGTACCTTCGACCTCGACTTCAGCAACAACACCACCGGCGCCGCAGGCCCGGACGGTGTGGTCGACGGATCGGGTACTTACACGATCAATCTGACCAGCCTGCTCACCTCGCGCGACAACCTGCGCCAGGCCGTGGCCGACCTGTTCACGCTCGCCAAGACCGTGCCGACCATGTCGGTGGACGGCGACGCGACGCCGGACTTCGACGGGTCGCGCATCTTCTTCGTCGGTCAGTCGCTGGGTTCGATCGTCGGCCTCAACTTCGTCGCGCTGGAGCCGACGGTCTCGACCGCCGTGCTCTCGGTACCGGGCGGCGGCATCGCGCAGATGCTGAACGGTTCGGCCACCTTCGGTCCGCGCATCCGCGCCGGCCTGGCGGCTTCCGGCGTCACTGCCGGCACGCCCAGCTTCGACCAGTTCCTCGGCGCGGCGCAGCAGGCCATCGATTCGGCGGATCCGCTGAACTTCGCGGCACGATCGATCGCTTCGGGCGACAAGATCCTGTTGCACGAAGTCGTCGGTGGTGGCGCGGTCCTGTCCGATCAGGTGATTCCGAACTCGGTCACCGGCGCGCCCTTGTCCGGCACCGAACCGCTGATCCGCGCGCTCAACCTGAGCACGCTGACGGCCACTTCGCAGGCTGCGGCCATTCGCGGTGCCGTGCGCTTCACCGCCGGTGACCACGGTTCGTTGCTCAGCCCGGCCGCATCGGGCGCAGCGACGGTCGAAATGCAGACACAGATGGCGAGCATGATCGTGAGCGACGGCCAAGCCGTGCAGGTCACGAACACGTCCGTGATCCGTACCCAGTAAGACGACGCAGAAGCGGAGAGAACTTCCATGACCTACCTCAATGCCAAGCACGCGCGCCGTCGCACGCTGGGAACCGCGATCTCGCTGGCGCTCGCCAGCGCATTCGCGGCCCCGGCCCACGCCATCGAATTCAGTCATGGCGACTGGAACGGCACGATCGACACCACGCTTTCCTACGGCGCTTCGATGCGTCTGCAGCAGCGCGACCAGGAATTGGTCGGCCTTGCCAACATCAACCCGTTCGTGGCGGCCACACCGATCACCGACCAGATCAACGCACCCGGCCGTTTCTCGGTGAACGGCGACGACGGTAACCTCAATTACGACGACGGCGACCTGTTCTCGAACGCGTTCAAGATCACCAGCGAGTTCTCCCTGAATTACAAGGAGAACTCGGGTGCATTCGCGCGCGCCAGCTACTTCTACGATTGGGAAAACGCCGACCGCGCCGATCTGACCGAAGAAGCCCGGGAAAAAGTCGGCACGCGCCTGACCCTGCTGGATGCCTTCGTCTTCCACAACATGGATCTCGGTGGCCACGAGACATCGGTTCGAGTGGGTCGCCAGGCGGTGAGTTGGGGCGAAAGCACCTTCATCCAGAACGGCATCAATGTCGTGAACCCGATCGACGTGTCCAAGTTGCGCGTCGCCGGTGCCGAATTGAAGGAGGCGTTCCTGCCCGTCGACATGATCCAGGCTTCGTTTGCGGTCAATGAGAATCTGTCGGTCGAAGCCCTGTACCTGCTCGAGTTCGAGCAGACCGAGCCGGACCCGATGGGCACCTACTTCAGCACCAATGACTTCGCCACCCTCGGCGCAGACTTCGTGATGCTCGGCTTCGGCCGCGCCAACGAGCCGGCGAATTTCGCGAACTGCGGCAACGTGCTGCGGTTCTCGTCCGATGCCCTCGAGCGTGCGTCCTGCCTGCAGGCGATCCCGCGGTTGCCGGACGATTATGCCGATGACAACGGCCAGTACGGTGCGGCGTTGCGCTACTTCTCGCCGACCCTGAACGACACCGAGTTCGGCTTCTTCTTCCTGAACTATCACAGCCGCCTGCCGCTGCTCTCTGGCTACGCGGTGACCAGCACCTTGCCGAATTCCGGTCGCAACATCGTCGAATACCCGGAAGACATCCGGATGTACGGCATGAGCTTCAATACCACGCTCGGCGATACCGGCATCGCGTTGCAGGGCGAGTTGTCCTATCGCGACAACATGCCGTTGCAGTTCGACGACGTCGAGTTGCTGTTCTCGGCGCTGAGCCCGCTGAATCCCTTCATCCCGGCACCGGGCAACCGCTTCATCAGCCAGCTTGGCGAATATGGTCCGGGCGACTATGTGCGCGGCTGGGAACGCCATGAAGTCAGCCAGCTGCAATTCACGCTGACCAAGGCCTTCGGTCCGGGCAACTGGCTGGGCGCGCAGCAGATCGCGACGGTCGCCGAATTCGGCGGCACCGAAGTCTGGGATCTGCCGTCGCCGGACCTGTTGCGTTACCAGGGTGACGGCACCGATACCGGCTGCGGCGGCGACCTGCTGACCGGCGGCGCATTGGTCAATCCGGTCTCGCAGTGCGACGGCTTCCCGACGCGTTTCTCGTGGGGCTATCGCCTTGCGGCCCGAGCCGACTACAACAACGTGTTCGGTTCTCCGTTCAACATGTCGCCGCGTCTCGCGTTCAACCATGACGTCAACGGCATCACCCCGGGTCCGGGCGGCAACTTCCTGGAAGGCCGCAAGTCGCTCACCGTGGGCGTTGAAGCGACCTACCTGAATCAGTGGGCGGCAGACCTCAGCTACACCGAGTTCCGCGGCGCCGGTCACCTGAACCTGATCCACGACCGCGACTTTGTCTCGTTCACGGTCAAGTATTCGTTCTGACGGAGGGAGATCCATGCGACAGATTCGAAACGGCATCCTGGCGGCGGCTTCGGCCCTCGCCATGGCCAGCGCGGTACAGGCCGGCGTCACCGCCGATCAGGCGGCTCGCCTCGGCAAGGACTTGACCCCGGTCGGTGCAGAAACCGCTGGCAACAAGGACGGCACCATTCCTGCGTGGACCGGCGGCATCACCCGCCCACCGGCAGGTTATCGTGCCGGCATGTTCCACCCCGATCCGTTCGCGGCCGACAAGCCGTTGTTCGCGATCACCCCGCAGAACGCGAAGGACTACGCGGCCAAGCTCACGCCGGGTCAGATGGCGATGTTCGCCAAGTACAAGACGTTCAAGATGAATGTCTATCCGACGCGGCGTTCGGCGTCGTTCTCGCAGGAGGTGTACAACGCCACCCGCGCGAACGCGACGGCGGCGAAGCTGGTCGCGAATGGCGAGGGTGTGCAGGGTGCATCGCTCGGTTTCCCGTTCCCGGTGCCGCAGAACGGCTTCGAGCCGATGTGGAACCACAAGCTCAAGTACAAGAGCACCGGCGGCAAGCGTTACGCCAATCAGGTCGCGCCGACCGCGACCGGCGCCTACACGCCGATCCGCATCGAGGAAGAGTTCCTGGGTCTGTACTACCGCAAGGGTGCGACCACCGAAAACATCAACAACATCCTGCTCTACTTCTTCCAGGAAGTGGTGTCCCCGGCGCGCTTGGCGGGCAACGTGCTGCTCGTGCACGAAACCCTGAACGCCAGCGCCCAGCCGCGACAGGCGTGGATCTACAACCCGGGACAGCGTCGCGTGCGTCGTGCACCCAACGTGGCCTATGACAATCCGGGCACCGCGACCGACGGCCTGCGCACCAATGACATGACCGACATGTTCAACGGCGCCATGGACCGCTTCGACTGGAAGCTGGTGGGCAAGAAGGAGATGTTCGTTCCTTACAACGCCTACAAGGCGCACAGCAATGCGGTGAAGCTGAAGGATCTGGTGCGCCCCGGCCACCTGAATCCGGATTTGCTGCGCTATGAACTGCATCGCGTGTGGGTGGTCGATGCGACGCTGAAGAAGGGCATGCGCCACATCAACAGCCGCCGCACCTATTACCTCGACGAGGACAGCTACCAGATCGTCGCGATCGACCATTACGATGGTCGTGGCGGCTTGTGGCGCTACTCGGAAGCACCATCGATCAACTACTACGAAGTGCCGACCTATTGGGCGACGATCGAGACGCACCACGACCTGCAATCGGGTCGCTATATCTCGGGACTGCTCGATAACGAGGAAAAGACCACGATCGATTTCGGCTTCCGCACAGCGCCGGAGAATTTCTCGCCGCAGTCGTTGCGTCAGCGCGGCATTCGCTGAAGGGGCCGTACGGCGCTCGCTCGGGCCGGCCGTTCCGATCATCGGGGCGGTCGGCCTTTTGTTTTAAGGGCTTGGACAGGCAGTCAAGGGTTCATCGATGAAACAGACCACATTGCGCATCGGCGGAATCGCCGCGGGTTTGCTGGCACTGGCGTGCGGCTTGGGTGTGCAGGCTCAGGACGAGCCGGCGGCTATGACGCCGGGCATGCCGACGGCCGACGACCCGTCGGTGCTTGAAGCGGAAGTGTTGCCCAAGGTGGCGTCGTCGCTGATTCTCGACATCGTCGATGCCGGCGACCGTGCCGTGGCCGTCGGTGAACGCGGCCACATTCTCGTGAGTGAAACGCGCCGCGACGGCTGGCGTCAGATCGAGCACGTGCCGACCCGCTCCAATCTCACGGCCGTGACCGCGATCGAACAGCGCGTCTACGCGGTCGGCCACGATGGCATCGTGTTGCGCTCGGACGATGGCGGCCTGACCTGGGCTCGCAAGCGCGTGGTGCTGTTCGACCGTGACAACCCGGATCCGCGCAACGGCGCGCCCTTGCTGGATGTGCTGTTCACCGATGTCGACCATGGTTTTGCGGTGGGCGCCTACGCCACCCTGCTGCGCACCGACGATGGCGGCGAGTCTTGGAATTACGTCGACATCCTGAACCGCGGCACGGCTGCCGCGCCGACCGAAGAAGAACTTGCTCAGGATGCCGTCGCGCCCTCGCTCGACGACGAGAGCTGGAATTTCAACGCGGCCGATCTGGATCTCGATGAAGAGACTGATCCGCATCTCAACGGCATTGCGCGAACCGGCAATGGCAATTTGTTCATCGTCGCGGAGCGCGGCGCCGCGTTCCGCTCGACTGATGGCGGCAGCTCCTGGCAGCGCATCCAGTTGCCCTACGAGGGTTCGATGTTCGGCGTGATCGGCGGCAGCGGCGATCATGTCCTTTGCTTCGGCCTGCGCGGCAATGTCTACGAATCGAACGATCTCGGCAGCACCTGGACCAAGCGCGAGACGGGCACCGAACTCAGTCTGATGGGTGGCGCGATGGGTGCCGATGGCTCGACCGTGCTGGTCGGCGGCAACGGCATCGTGCTCTCGCGCAGCAGCGACAGCGATGCTTTCCTGGCCACCACGCATCCGGCCGGTGTCGTGCTGTCGTCGGTGCTGGTCCTCGGACCCGGCGAATACACGGTCGTCGGCGAAACCGGCGTCAGCTTCTATCAACCCTGAGCCGTGACGGAGAAACGCAATGATCGGTAGCAGCAATCAAGGCGCCTTCGGCCGGGCACTCGAAAACATCGTCTTCGGCAATCGCATGCTGGTACTGGCGCTGTTCGCGCTGGTGACCGCGGTGATGCTGTTCTTCGCGGCACAGTTGCGCGTCGACGCCGGGTTCAAGAAGCAGATCCCGCTCGACCACGAATTCATGAAGACGTTCCTCGACTACGAGCAGGAGTTCGGCGGTGCCAACCGCGTGCTCGTGGCGGTGATGGACAAGAACGGCAACATGTTCAACAAGAAGTTCATGCAGACCATGGAAATGGTCACGAACGACGTGATCTCGCTCGACGAGGTCGACGACGCCCGCGTGCGTTCGATCTTCACGCCGAACGTGCGTTTCGTCGAAGTCGTCGAGGATGGCTTCGCCGGCGGCAACGTCATCCCGTCGTCGTTCACGCCGAACAGCGAAGGCTTCGAACCGACGCCCGAAGATTTCGCCACGATCCGGTCGAACATCGTCAAGGCCGGCGTGGTCGGCCGTCTCGTCGCCAAGGATTTCTCCGGCGCCATGGTCTGGGCTGACCTCGTGCCCGAGGGCGGTGCCGCCCACACCAAGCTCGACTACCAGAAGATCGCCGGGCAGTTCGAAGCCATCCGGCAGAAATACGAGAAGGACGGGCTCAGCATCCACGTGATCGGGTTCGCGAAGATGGTCGGCGATATCGCCGACGGCGCGCGCTCGGTGATCAACTTCTTCCTGCTCACCATCGGCTTCACCTGGTTGCTGCTGTTCCTGTATTCGATGTCCGGCAAGCTGGCTTCGCTCACCGTGCTGGCGGCGCTGATTTCAGTCGTCTGGATGCTGGGCGCATTGCGGCTGCTGGGCTACGGCATTGATCCGATGAACATGCTGACGCCGTTCCTGATCTTCGCGATCGCGGTCAGCCACGGCGAGCAGATGATCAACCGGTTCCGTGGCGAGATCTTCTACGGCGGGCTCGAAGAAGGCACGATCGAAGAGCTGCGGCAGCGCGAAGCGCAGGCCGTGCCGGCGCTGGAAGCGGCACGCCGGTCCTTCCGCATGCTGCTGGTCCCGGGGGCGGTCGCGCTGCTCGCCGGCTGCATCGGCTTCGCGACGATCATGCTGATCGACATCCGCATGGTGCGCGAGCTGGCGATCACGGCGACCATCGGCGTGGCCCTGACCATCCTGACCGACCTGATCCTGCTGCCCGTCCTGCTCAGCTACACGAACCTCAGCAACCTGCACAAGAAGCGTGAGTACCGCCTGCGCCAGCTGACCAAGTTCGACGCGATGTGGCGGGTGATGGCGAAGCTCAGCAAGCCGATGCCGGCCCTGGTCGTCATCCTGATCGGAGCGACGATCTGGTTCTTCGCCGAAGCACAGGGCGACAAGGTCATGGTCGGCGACGCCCAGGAAGGCGTGGCCGAGTTGCGGCCGGAGGCCCGCTACAACACCGATGCGAAACTCATCACGCAGAAGTTCGCGCTCGGCGTCGACATGATCAACGTGATCGCCGAGGGTGGTCCGTTCGCGTGCACCGAAAGTCCGAAGGCGATGGCGCTGATCGATCGCTTCGCCTGGCACATGAGCAATGTCGAAGGCGTGCAGCAGGTCATCACGCTGCCGAACATCGCCAAGGTGATCTATGCCGGCTACAACGAAGGCAACGTGCGCTGGCGCGTGATTCCGCGCGATTCCAACCTGCTGCGGCAGAGCCTGCAGGCGATCGAGTCGGACTCCGGCCTGATCGACAGCCCGGAATGCAAGGCCATGCCGGTGCAGATCTTCACTACCGACCATCGCGCCACCACCATCGACCGTGTCGTCAAGGCGGTCGAGGCCTTCCGCACCGAGAACAAGAGTTATGACGTGAACTTCCGCGTCAATCGCGACAAGGCGGTCGAAGCGGCCGCCGCGAACGGCGAGGAATACCGGACCGACCAGGCCAACCTGCGACTGGCGACCGGCAACGTCGGCGTGATGGCAGCGATCAACGACAAGGTGCGCGAAGTCGAGCACATGATGCTGTACCTGCTGTACGCGGCGGTGTTCGTGATGTGCCTGCTGAGCTTCCGCTCGCCGCTGGCAGCCTTGTGCATCACCCTGCCGCTGGTGCTGGTGACCGAGCTCGGGCACACGCTGATGGTGGAACTCGGCATCGGCATGAAGGTGAATACGCTGACCGTGGTCGCGCTCGGCGTCGGCATCGGTGTCGACTACGCCATCTACATCTACGCGCGCATGGCCGAGTCGATGCATTCCGGACGCACGCTCACCGAAGCCTATTTCGGTGCGCTCAAGACCACCGGCATCGCGATCTTCTATACCGCGCTGACCCTGGCCGCGGGCGTGGCGACGTGGATCTGGTCCGACCTGAAGTTCCAGGCCGACATGGGCGTGATGCTGACCTTCATGTTCATCGTCAACATGATCGCCGCGATGATCTTTCTGCCCGCACTTTGCCGCTGGCTGCTGCGCCCGCGCGAAGCGCACTGATCGCTCATCGCGATGAACGAGGAACGGCCCGCTTCGGCGGGCCGTTTGTTTTGCGCGCTTCAGATCTCGCTCGGCTCCACCGACACGACGCGCTGTTTTGCGAGCGTGCGCAGCGCGATCGCGAGCACGCCGCCCAGCACCATCGCACCGCCGAACCAGAGTCGCGGCCCGGGGTGGTCGCCCCAGACGAAGACGCCGAGCAGGATCGCGACGATCGGTGCCATCAGCAGGTAGGGCGCGATCTGCGCAACCGGATGTTTCTGCACCAGCATGAAGAACAGCGTGTGCCCGAGCAGGGAGGCGACCAATGCGGCCCACAGCACACCACCCCAAGCGATCCAGCCGGCCTGTGCGACGGCCACGAACGCATCGGGCTCGACCCATGCGCTCCACGCCAGCAAGGGGCCGAGGCCGATCCAGGCCGACCATGCCTGCATGGAGAACGCGTCGATGCCGGCGAGGCCGCGCATGAGCACCGTCCCGATCGCGAGGAACAACGCCGAGACCAGCATCAGGCTCAGCGACTGCGGGTTGTCGAGCACGATCGGGTCGAAACCGAGCACCAGGATGCCGGCGAAACTGACGAGGATGGCGAGCCCCGTGCGCCAGGCGAAGCGCTCTCCGCGCAGCCACCATGCCAGCAGCACGGCCATCGGCACGTAGCTCTGCATCACGATTGCCGGCGAGGCGAGATCTCCGGCCAGCTTGAGCGACCAGAAACTCAGGCCGAAATGCAGCACGACATTGCAGACCACGACTGCAATCAGCAACGGCCACTGCGCGCGTGGCGGACGGCGCATGAACGGCAGCAGCACCAGGCCCAGCACGCCCATGCGCAGGGCCGTGAACAATAACGGCGGCAATTCACGCAATGCCGCGGCCGAGGTCAGGAAGTTGCAGCCCCAGGCGAGGCAGATGATCGCGATCAGGCCGATGTCGCGTGCCGTGAACGCAGGCGTCCGCATCAAAGCGCGATGCCGGACAACCGCTTCAGTGCCTCGGCATAGCGTTCACGCGTGCCTTCGATCACCCGCTTCGGGAGCATGGGCCCGGGCGCCTTCTTGTTCCAGTGCAGGGTTTCCAGATAGTCGCGCACGAATTGCTTGTCGAAGCTGGGCGGGCTGATGCCCGGGCGATACTCGGAGGCGTCCCAGAAGCGCGACGAGTCCGGTGTCAGGATCTCGTCCATGACCCGCAACGTGCCCTGCTCGTCGATGCCGAACTCGAACTTGGTGTCGGCGATGATGATGCCGTGCCCGCGCGCGTAGTCGGCGGCGTAGCTGTAGAGCTTGAGTGTCAGCGCCCGCACCTGTTCGGCGATGGCGCCGCCGACCTTCGCGACCAGCGCGTCGAAACCGATGTTCTCGTCGTGGTCGCCGACCGCCGCCTTGGTCGAGGGCGTGAAGATCGGCTCGCGGAGCTGTTCGGCCAATTGCAGGCCCGGCGGCAACTCGACACCGCTGATCCGGCCCGTGGCCTGATAATCCTTCCAGCCCGAGCCGATGATGTAACCGCGCGCAATGGCTTCGACCGGCACCGGCTTCAAGCGCTTCGCGACGACGCTGCGGCGTTCATACTCGACGACGGGCGTACCGCGAGGCAGCACCTCCGGCAGACTGCGCGTGGACAAGTGGTTCGGCATCCAGTCCGCGGTCTTCGCGAACCAGAAATTAGATAGTTGCGTGAGGATTTCACCCTTGCCCGGAATCGGGTCGGGCAAGATCACGTCGAAGGCGGAGAGGCGGTCGCTGGCCACGATCAGCAGTTCATTGCCGGGTAGTGCGTAGACATCACGCACCTTGCCGCGATGAAGCAGGGTCAGGCCGGGGATCTGGGTCAGCGACATCGAGCGGTAGGACACGGCGCGGCTCCGAAGCGAGGCCGGCATTCTAGATCGGCGCGATTGCTATCATGCGCGAATGAACTGCATTGCCCTTGCGCCGCCATCCCCTCCGGCTGAGTCGCCGCCCGCGCCATGAACTGGAAACCGGCTTTCGTCGGCGCCGTGGTCGGCACCATCATCACCCGCGCGCGCACGCCCTGGGGTCCGGTGATCGGCGGGGTCCTGGGCGCCCTGTTCCTCGAGCGCCTGTTCCCGCAGTTGCGCGACGCCCCCAAAGCCGCATTCACCGAGCCACTGTTTGAGCTCGCCGGCGGGCTGGCCAAGGCCGACGGCCGCGTCTCGGAAGCCGAGATCGCCACCGCGACCACATGGATGGAACGCCTCGATCTCGATGCGCCGATGCGCAAACGTTCGATCGCGGCCTTCGACCGCGGTCGCGCCGATGCCTGGCGCTACGAATCAGCTTGCGACAGTCTGCGCAGCTACACGCACGACCAGCCGGAGCTGCGCCTGATGGTGCTGAAGCTGCTGGCCGACATCGCCGCCGTCGACGCTCATGCCTCGTCGCAGACGCTGCTCGATGCGATCGCCGAACGTCTGAATGTCGCACGTCCGACCTGGGACAGTTTTCGTGCCGGCGCACGCGAGACACGGCTCGCGGCCGACTATGCGGAACTGCAGATCACGCCCGACGCCAGCGACGATGCCGTCAAGGCGGCTTACCGCGCCCTGGTTGCGCGCCATCATCCCGATCGTCTGCCGCCCGATGCCAGCGCCGCCGCGCGCCGTGCCGCCAGCGACAAGACCAGCACGCTCAACGCCGCCTACGAGCGCATCCAGCGCGCGCGCGGCCTGCACTGAAAAGGACCGTCATGCGCCAGCCCGCCGTCATCGCCCCCTCCATCCTGTCCGCGAACTTCGCGCGCCTCGGCGACGAGGTCGACGCCGTGCTCGCGGCCGGCGCCGACTGGGTGCATTTCGACGTGATGGACAACCACTACGTGCCGAACCTGACCATCGGCCCGCTGGTTTGCGAGGCGCTGCGCAAGCACGGCGTGAAAGCACCGATCGACGTGCACCTGATGGTCAAGCCGGTCGACCGCATCGTGCCGGAGTTCGCCCAGGCCGGCGCGACCCTGATCAGCTTCCATCCGGAAGCGAGCGAGCATGTCGACCGCACGATCCAGCTGATCAAGTCGCACGGCTGCCAGGCCGGCCTCGTGTTCAATCCGGCCACGCCCCTGCATCACCTCGACCACACCCTCGACCAGCTCGATCTGGTGCTGATCATGTCGGTCAATCCCGGTTTCGGCGGCCAGAGTTTCCTCC
Source organism: Lysobacterales bacterium (assembly GCA_016721845.1). Classification (NCBI taxonomy): domain Bacteria; kingdom Pseudomonadati; phylum Pseudomonadota; class Gammaproteobacteria; order Lysobacterales; species Lysobacterales bacterium. The sequence goes on along the minus strand of JADKHK010000003.1, from coordinate 174,790 downwards.
CCGGTGCGCTCGACAAACTGCGTGCCGTGCGCGAACGCATCGACCGCAGCGGCCGCACCATCCGCCTTGAAGTCGATGGCGGCGTGAAAGCCGACAACATCGCCGACATCGCCCGCGCCGGCGCCGACACCTTCGTCGCCGGCTCCGCCATCTTCAACGCTTCCGATTACGCCACCACGATCGCGGCCATGCGCGCGGCGATCGGGTGATCCGGCTCAGTCGCGGAGATCGCGCAACGCACGCTCCGCCGCTTTCGTGTCCGGGTGGTCGGGGCCGAGTGCGGTGCGGCGGGTGGTGAGGGCGGCGTCGAGTTCGACGCGGGCTTCTTCGCTGCGGCCGAGCTTCATGAGCGCGAGCGCGCGGCGGTAGCGGGCGGTGGCGGTGTAGGGCGAGTCGTCGCCGAGCACTTTCTGCTTGGCGGCGAAGGCGGCGCGATGCAGGGCTTCGGCGGCGTTGGCATCGCCGCGACCGAGCGCCGTGACGCCAAGGGCATCGCGGGTCTCCAGGGTGACGATGTGATCGTGTCCGAGCGCGGTCTCGGCTTCTGCGAGCAGGGATTCGCCCAAGGTCGCCGCTTCGCTGAAACGCTGACGCTCGTTCAGCAGTTCGAGCAGGTTGAAACTGTGGATCAATCGCGTCTCGGTGCTGCCCGGGGTGTCCTTGAGATGTTCGAACGCGGCGATGACGCGGCGGTATTCCTGCTCGGCCTCGTCGTAGCGTCCGAGTCCTTTCAGCACGTTCGCGCGGTTCGCGGCGATCAGCAGGCTCGCTTCGGCATCGGCGCCATACCAGACGACGGCATCGGCCAGCGCCCGATCGTTTTCGGAGAGCGACGTTTGAAGCTCGCCACGATCGAACAGGATCGACGCGAGCGCACTGCGTGCGGCGATCGATGAGGGGTGCGCGGTATCGCCATGCCGTTGCTGGTACCGCGCGAGATTGTCGCGGGCGATGGTTTCGGCGCCGGCGAGATCGCCACGGGCCGCCGTCAACTGCAGCAGCAGATGGCGCAGCACGGCCCAGCGTGCCGCGAGTGCAGGTTGCTTGTCGGGCCAGCGCGCGAGTGCATCGCGCAGGATCTTTTCGGCCGCGGCCAGATCGCCCCGACCGAACGCCGCGCGGGCACGCAGTTCGACCGCCGCGGCATGCGTGTCGAAGGCTTCAGGGTGATCCAGGGTCAGGCGCATCGCCGTCGCCGACGCGTCATCCTGCGCCTGGAAATCGTCGCGGCAGTCGGCGAGCCGAGCCATGGCGACGGCGGCTTCCGCCTGTGCTGCGGCCGAGCCCAGCCGATCGCCTTCGTCCTGCAAGGCGTGAATCGCGCGCTCGGCCGCTGCCGGCTGACAACGCAACGCGGTGACTTGCGCCTGCACTTGCAGCAAGGGCAGGCGCAGTCCGGCCGTGGCCTGTGCTTCGGTCCGCACTTGCGCGAGACCGAGTTCGGTTTGGGCGAGCGCGAGTTCATCGCGCCCGAACGACGCATACGCGCGCGCCAGCAGGGTGTGCAGCGCGATGCGGGCATCGCCGCTCAAGGTCTCGTCGGCGGCGATCTGGCGCGCCGTGTCGTCGAGCAGTTCGGTCACGCGCAGATCGGCGCCGCGGGTGGTGTCGCGCGGTGTCGTCAGCAGCAGGACCAGGGTGTCGTCGACCGCTTGCACACGCGCCCGCGCCGCTTCGGCGTCTGCGCTGACCTGTCGGGCCGCGCGCAATTCGAGGACGGCAAAGACCAGTGCGCCGGCCAGCACCACGACCAGCGCGCCGAGGCTCGCGAACCACCGCCGCTGGTGCAGCGCCAGCGGCCGCATGCCGCGTGTGTGCGGCGCGTCGTCGATGGCCAGAACCGGCCGGCCGTCGAGGTGGCGCTGGACATCCGCCATCAACTCCGCGACCGAGGCGTAGCGGGCCATCGGCTCGCGCTGCAGTGCACGCGCGATGATCGCGTCGAGATCGCCCTGCACCTCGCTGGCGCGGATCGGCCACGGATTCACCGGGCTGATCGACTGGCTGGCCAACGGCGCCGGTTCGCTGGTGACCGCGGCCGCGACCCGGGCCGACTGTCCTTCGACCCGCGCCGACGGCAGTCGACCGGTCAGCAGTTCGTGCAGGATCAGGCCCAGTGCGTATTGATCGGTGGCCGGGCGCGGCGGTGCGCCGAACCATTGTTCCGGCGCGGCATGGTGCGAGGGTGCGGCCACGGCATCGGCGACTTCGCCGCGCAGGATCGGCGTGCCGTCGACATCGATCAGGATGGTCGCGCTGCTCAAGTGTCCGAACACGACCAGATCGCGATGGGCGCGGTCGACGATCAAGGCGATCGCGAGGAACAGGCGCAGGCGCGCACGAAGGTCGAGCGCGGGTTGGCGCAGCCATTGCGCCAGCGGAATGGCCAGTTGGCCCTGGGTCTGTTCGGATGCGACGGGCGACACGGTGCTCACTCGATTCGGAATCGGCAGGATGCGCGGACGCGCGAGCGTAACAGTGCGGGAACGGGGCGTGCCTTCGGGCAAATCCGGGGCAGGGGACGACCGGAGGTTGTCTGGGCCCGGGGGGCGCGTAAGCTGCGCCCACACTCACAGGAACACGTCATGGCCCGACAGATCGCCATCGTCGAAGACGAACCCGCCATCCGCGCGAATTACTCGGACGCGCTGCGCCGCCTCGGCTTCGAGGTTCAGACCTATGCGTCGCGCCCCGAGGCCAGCAGCGGCTTCGACATCCGCCTGCCCGACCTCGTGCTGATCGACATCGGTCTCGGCGATGAACCCGAAGGCGGCTTCGAACTCTGCCGCGAGTTGCGCCAGAAGTCCGCGACCTTGCCGATCATCTTCCTGACCGCGCGCGATTCCGACTTCGATGTCATTTCCGGCCTGCGCCTCGGCGCCGACGATTACCTGACTAAGGACGTGTCGCTGCCGCACCTGACCGCGCGCATCAACACCCTGTTCCGTCGTGTCGACGCCCTGCGTCGTCCGCAGGGCGCGGAAGCGGTGCTGAAGAACGGCGACCTGGCCCTGCATCCGGAACGCATGCGCGTCACCTGGAAGGACGAGGAAGTGCCGCTGACCGTGACCGAATTCTGGATGGTGCACACGATGGTGCGCCACCCGGGCCACGTGAAGTCGCGCGACGCGTTGATGCGCGACGCCCAGGTCGTGGTTGACGATGCGACCATCACCTCGCACATCAAGCGCATCCGCAAGAAATTCCTTGCGATCGACGCGAACTTCGACGAGATCGAGACCATGCATGGCGCCGGCTACCGCTGGCGTGCCTGAGGTTTCGGTGTCGCGGGGCGGAGCCCGCTCCCACTGCCATCGGTGCTGTTGTGGGAGCGGGCTCCGTCCCGCGACGATCTTCCCTAAACTGCGCCGATGACCCTGCGTCTCAAATTGTTCCTGATCGCGCTGGTCACCCTGCTGTTGCCGTGGGCGGGATTCCAGTTCATCAAGCAGATGGAACTGCTGCTGCGCGAAGGCCAGGAGCGCGCGCAGTTGTCGTCGGCACGTGCGTTGGCCCAGGCCTTCGTCGCAACCGCCCCCGCTTTGCCGGCCACCGGACGCGTCGCGGTGCTGCCGGATGCGCCGCCGGTCCTGTTGCTGGACGGCAGCCCGGATGACTGGCAGGAAGCGGCATTGCAACCGTGGCCGAGCGTGGCGCCGCTCGGGCGCGTGCACCTCGCGGCGCGCGCGAGCACCTTGTTCGGACTGATCGAGGTCAAGGATCGCAGCCGCGTGCGCGCCGATCCCGATCCGCTGAATGTCGGCGCCTCCGATCACATCGAACTGCGTCTCGGCGCCGGTGACCGGCGCTACGTCTACGAACTCGGCAATGCCGCGCCCGGTCCGCTGCAGGTACGCGTCGACGCACCCGATGCCCCGGCGCTGCAGGGGGAATGGGTCGAGACCGGCGACGGTTATCGGGTCGAATTCTCGCTGTTCCTGCCGCGCGATGGTCTGGCGCTGGCGGCGCACGTCGTCGACGCCGGGGGGCAGGGCGGCGCGCGCACGTACCCGGTGTTCGGTGATCCCGGGCGCGGCGAAGACACCTTGCTGCTGTGGCTCAGCGATGCCGGCTTCACGCGCGCGCTGCAGCCGCTGGTGCCACCGGGTGCGCGCCTGCGCGTGCTCGCGGCCGACGCGCGCGTGCTCGGCAAGGCCGGCAAGCTCGACGTCGGCGACAGCGAATCGCGCACGCTCTGGCCGAATTCGTGGATCTACCGCGCCTTGCTGGCGCCGCCCCTGGTCGATGCCAGCGACTATGCCTGGGATCTCGACACCCTCGATGTCGACGAGGTCTGGCAGGCCCTGACGGGCATCGAGGCCAGTGTCTGGCGGCCATCGAACAACGAACGCACGGTGATCGTCGCGGCCGTCGTGCCGCTGCGCTGGGATGGCGCCGTGCGCGGCGCACTGGTGATGGAGCAGTCCAGCGACGCATTGCTGGTGATCGCGAACGACGCGGTCGCGAAACTGATGGCGACCAGCCTGATCGCGGTGCTGATCGCGAGCCTGGTGCTGTTCGGCTTCGCCGGCATCCTGTCGTTCCGCATCCGCCGCCTGCGCAATGCCACCGAGCGCGCGCTGCGTCCTGATGGCCGCCTCGATCCGAAGTTGCCGCACCTGCAATCAGTCGATGAAGTGGGCGATCTGTCGCGCAGCTTCGCGCGTCTGCTCGACGAAATCGGCGGCTACAACGACTACCTGCGTACGCTGGCCAGCAAGCTCTCGCACGAATTGAACACGCCGCTCGCGATCGTGCGTTCATCGCTCGACAACCTCGATCACGAACCGCTGCCGCCGGAAGCGCGGGTCTATGCCGATCGCGCCCGTGCCGGTGCCGATCGGCTCTGGGGCATCCTGCGCACGATGCATGAAGCCAGCCGCATGGAAAAGGCGATCAAGGCCGCGGAAGCCGAGGACTTCGATCTCACCCGCGTGGTGCGGGGTTGCGCCGAGGCGTATCGCGGCATCGCCGGCAATCGTCAGGTGCACATGATGGTGCCGGAGTCGCCGATCCGCTTCCACGGCGCACCGGACCTGATCGCGCAGGCGCTGGACAAGCTCTTCGACAACGCCAAGGGCTTCACGCCCGAAGGTGGCTGGATCCGCATCAAGCTCGCGTTGGACGTCGATGGCGTCGAGATCAGCGTCGCGAACTCCGGCCCGCCTTTGCCAGCAAAGATGCAGGAACGATTGTTCGATTCGCTGGTGTCGATGCGCGATACCGGTTCACTGCGCGCAGCCGGCGAAGTGCCGCATCTCGGTCTCGGCCTCTACATCGTGCGCTTGATTGCCGAAGCGCACGACGGCAGCGCACTCGCCTACAACCTGCCGGCCGAGGCCGGCGTCGAGTTCCGGCTGCACCTCAAGGGCATGCCGCGCTGAGCATCAGGGGGCATTCGCCGCGCCGGGCGTGATCGTTGTCGTCAGTGCCCAGTCGCTCGAGGCATTGTTGATATCGGTGCCATTCGGCAATCGCGCCAGCGAGTTCAGGTTGTCGTTGGTGTCTGCGCCCGAAAACGCGGTGCCTTCGACCAGGTTGTAGGTGCCCGGAAATCCGGTGAACGTCACGGCGGTCAAGCTGCCCTCATAGGAGAGCGCATCGATCAAGGTCTGCGCTGAGGTATCGATCAGGGCGATGCCATCAGGTCCGTTCTGGACGAAGTCCCCGGTCGTGTCGATCGTCAACACGCCGCCTGGAACCGTCACCGTCCCGTTGCGGATCACCAGGAACTGGCCGGATGCCAGCGATGAGCCGGCGACGGACAGGTTGAAGCGCGTGCCGTACTCGATATTGCCGTTGCCGTTGACCAAGGCTACGGCCAGATTGGTCAGCGACACGGCATTGCCGGTGCCGTTGTAGATTTCGATGAAGCTCGCTGCGTCCGTTCCGGCCTGGTCGTAATCCACTTCGTTGATCACCAGATGGCTGGCAGGCAAGGGCGGGTCGTTGGATGTGCCCGGCGTCAGCAACGCGGTGAGGCTGAAGTCGGTATCGGCATTGTTGTTGTCGTTGCCGTTCGGCAGGCGCGACAAACTCTCCACCGCCGAACCGTCATCGAGCGCGGCGAGTGTCGTGCCTTCGACCAGGCTGACCGGAGCGACGAAGCCTTCGATCGATGCTGCGGTGACGCTGCCCTCGTACGAGAGTGCGTCGATGACGGTGAGCGCCTCGCTGTCGATGATCGCGACCGCATCCGGCGCACCATTGTGGACGATGGAATCGGTGCCGATGTCGATGTAGGGCACGCCGACCGGCACATTCAACCCGGTACTGCCCAGTATCAGATAGGTATTCGGCGCCAGACTCGTTGCCGCATCCGCGAGATTGAAGCGTGCATATTCGGTGCTGTCGGTGCCGTTCACGAGCACCACGGCCAGGCCGGCCAGCGGCACCGTATCGGGCGAGCGATTGTGGATCTCGATGTATTCGGTCGAGTCCAGGCCGATCTGGTCGTAATCGATTTCGTTGATGACGAGTTTGCCGATCGGTGATTGCACGACGCTGCCGAAGGCCGCCGGACCGCCAGCGACGCTAGCCGACACCATCGCGTTTTCGGTCACGTCGAGATCGGTGTAGGTGAAGCTCTGCGAAAAACTGTCGGTGGCGATCGCGAGCGTGGCCGGCAAGCTGCCCGCGGCGATCGGCGACACGCCGAGATCCACCGTGGTGCCGCCAAGCGGCGCGGGCAAGTCGAGACGCGCGATCAGGTTGCGGCTGCCACCCGGGGCGATGCTCGCGGGGTTCGGACGGATCGAGACGACATTGCGGGGCTCGGCATCATCGACCACACGCACCGAGCCGTAGGCGACATTGCCGAGTTGGGCACGCAGCAGGACCGGCGTCGAGTCGCCGGAGAGCGCGTTCATCGTCACCACCGCGTCGGTCTCGCCCGCGAGCACGGTCGTGCCGCCCCCGGCCACGGTCAGACGCGTCGGCGCCAGCGAGACGATCGGCACGAAGATGTCGGCTGCGGCCGGTTCGACCAGACGCACGATCAGCGGTCCGGCGATACCCGTCGTGATCGTGCGCTGCGCGCATAAACAAGATCGGGCGACAGGGTCGCGACGCCGACTTCGAACTGGTTCGAGGACACGGGATCGACCCCTTGCGCCGGCAGCGGCGGCGCGAGGGTCGAGAGCGCAATGGCACAGACGAAAGCGCGCGGGTCGTTGAAACGCATGGGGTACTCCGGAGTTGCGGGCGCGAGTGTAGTCGCCTCAGCGCACCAAGGCGCTCGCGAGTTCCAGCCACCAGCCCTCGGTGGCGGCGATCCACAACAGCACCAGCAGGAAGGCGATCACCTGCCATTGCACGCTTGCACCTTGCTCGTCGACGATCAGCCCGCGGGTCCCAGGGTGCTTCGCCCTTGTTCAAGGTCTGCGCGCCGGCGATGAAGATCGCGAACGGCGTGAGGAACAACAGGCCGAAGGCGAGGCCGCGCGCATACAGATGGAAGCTGCGGCCGAAGGCGCGGGCGAGGCCGGGCGCGTCGTTGCGCTCATCCCGGATGCGAAGGCCGAGCAGGTACTTCCCGGGCGTGGTGCCGAACAGGCCGACCAGCAACGACTCGGCCACGAACCAGACGGCGCATGCCATGAACAACAGCATCCAGAGTTCCGGCAAGGTCTGCGACTCCGGTCCTTTTGCGCCTTCGGTGGCCGCCCACCAGGCACCGGCGCCGAACAGGCCGAGCGACATGACATCGATGTAACGGGCTGCCAGCCGCTTTGCCACCCAGGCCAGGCGACGGGTCGAGGTCTGGGCATTCTGCGTCAGCAGGGCGTCGGATACCGCCTTCTTCGCATCGGCCTGGCGCAACAATGCTTCCAGCTGCGCCCGGTCCTTGGCGGCGACCTTCGGTTTCGGGCCGGTGAGCGGCGGCGGCTTCGCGGCCCGCTCGGGACCCGTCGGCTTGGGGGCCTTGGGCTGCACCGTCGGCTTCATGACTTCGCGCGGCGGCACGCTGCTTGGCGGTGCATGGCTGATGCTCGCGACATGCCGGGCCAGCGGCTGCCATTCGCCGAAATCGACGTGCCAGACCTGCGCGTTCGCCGCGAACAGGCGCGGCGGCGGCCCGCAGCAAGTCCTGGAACGCATACGGTCCCGAGATGTCGCCCTCAGGTTCGGCCACGTACCAAGCGTCGCTCATGCACATTCCGTCAGCATGGCGGGATTCTGTCACGTCGCCGCGACCCTTGGCGCGGCTATTGCCGCACCGCAATAATCGAGCGCTCCCGAGGACCCGCCCGAATGCTCACGCACGACGAATTCAGCGCGCTCGCCGCGCAAGGCTACAACCGCATTCCGATCGTGCGTGAGGTGTTTTCCGACCTCGACACGCCGCTGTCGGTCTACCTCAAACTGGCCGACGGGCCGCACACCTATCTGTTCGAGTCGGTCGAGGGCGGCGAGAACTGGGGGCGCTATTCGATCATCGGCCTGCCGGCGCAGACCACGTACACGCTGCGTGGCCATCGTCTGTCGATCGCGCAGTACGACGAAGTGATCGAGGAGCGCGATCTCGCCGATCCGCTGGCCGCGCTCGATGCGATCCGCGAATCGTTCAAGGTGCCGAAGCTGCCGGACCTGCCCGCCTTCACCGGGGGTCTGGTCGGTTACTGGGGCTTCGACACCATTCGTTATGTCGAGGCGAAACTCGCGCGCGACGACAAGCCCGACCCGATCGGTGCGCCCGACGTGTTGCTGATGCTGAGCGAGGAAGTCGCGGTCTTCGACAACCTCAAGGGTCGCCTGTACCTGATCGTGCACGCTGATCCGAGCGAGCCGCGGGCGTATGCGCGTGCGCAGCGGCGGCTCGATGAGCTCGCGTTCCGGCTGCGCCGCTCCGGCCCGAGTTATCCCGAAGTGCTGGATCCGGCCAGCCTGACCGAAGCCGATTTCATCTCCGGCTTCACCCGCGAAGGCTTCATCGCCGCGGTCGAGCAGAGCAAGGAATTCATCCGCGCCGGCGACATTTTCCAGGTGGTGTTGTCGCAGCGACTGACGGTGCCGTTCCGCGCACGCCCGGTCGATGTCTATCGTGCGCTGCGGGCGCTGAATCCGTCGCCGTACATGTATTTCCTCGATCTCGGCGAACGCCAGATCGTCGGCTCCTCGCCGGAAATTCTGGTGCGCATGCAGAACGGGCAGGTGACGGTGCGTCCGATCGCCGGTACGCGTCCGCGTGGGCCGACGCCGTCGCAGGATCAGGCGCTGGAAGCCGAGTTGCTGGCCGATCCGAAGGAGCGCGCCGAACACCTGATGCTGATCGACCTCGGCCGCAACGATGTCGGTCGTGTCGCCGAAGCCGGCAGCGTGCGCGTGCCCGAGCGCTTCATTATCGAACGCTATTCGCACGTCATGCACATCGTCTCGGAAGTGCAGGGCGCGCTGCGTCCCGACTTCAAGTTTGCCGACGTACTCAAGGCGACGTTCCCGGCCGGCACGGTCAGCGGTGCGCCGAAAATCCGCGCACTCGAAATCATCCAGGACCTGGAACCGATCAAGCGCGGCATCTATTCCGGTGCGGTCGGCTACGTCGGTTGGTGGGGCGACGCCGACACCGCCATCGCCATCCGCACCGCCGTCATCCAGAACGGCCAGCTGCACGTGCAAGCCGGCGCCGGCATCGTCTACGACTCCGACCCCGAAAAGGAATGGGACGAAACCATGAACAAGGGGCGGGCGCTGTTCAGAGCGGTGGCGCAGGCGGCGAGTGGGTTGTAGCACCGCTATGACCGCCACGCTGGTGCTGTTGCCCGGAATGGACGGCACCGGTGCGTTGTTCGACGGCTTTGTCGCTTCGATGCCTGCTGGCATTGACGTTGCGGTGATCCGATATCCGGGCCATGAGTCGGCCGACTATCCGACGCTGGAGGACCTAGTTCGGGACCAACTGCCGAAGCGGCCGTTTGTGCTTCTGGCAGAGTCGTTTTCGGGGCCGATCGGCTTGTCGATCGCTGCTGATCCGCCAGCGATGCTGCGTGGCCTCATTCTCTGCTGCACGTTCGCGAAGTCGCCAGTCCCATTCGGTCGTTGGATGCGGCACATTGTGCGTTGGGCCCCGGCGCACAAACTGCCACAGCGCCTTCTCGACCTCTTTCTGCTCGGGCGTTACGCGAGTGCCGACTTGCGCGCGAAGTTCGCCGAAGTGATGGCATCGGTTTCCCCGCAGGTGATGAAGCAGCGGGTGCTGCAGGCGCTGCAGGTGGACGTCTCCGATAGGCTCTGTGCCATCAGCGTTCCGACGATGTATCTGCGAGCAAGCGAAGATCGACTGATCCGGCAGAGCGCGGCGAACCATCTTGCGAGCGAAATTCCGTCGATGCGAACCGTGCAGTTCGATGCGCCGCATTTCCTGCTGCAAACGCGATCACCCGAGGCAGCGATTGTGGTCGCTGAATTCGTCCGGTCTTGCAGCGGAGAATGATCAGCGCAATCGCCGTTCCACGCACATTCGATAGATCGCCAGACCGAGGATCGCCCCCAGCATCGCCATCAGCGAGTCCTTCTGCGCATCCCAGATATCGCCTTGAGTGCCGAGGTAGGCCTGGCCGAGGTCGCCGCCGAAGGTTTCGGCGGCTTGCCACTCGATCATTTCGTAGAGTTCCGAGTTCGACATGATGAACATGATCGGCACGAGCTGGCGCCAGATGCCGCGCAGCGGGCCGCGGGCGTCGATGAGTTCGGCGACGGCGGGCACGATCAGCAGGCCGTAGCTGAAGTGCACGACGCGGTCGAAGGGGTTGCGTTGCAGGCCGAGTGACTGCATCGCGTCCCAGCCGGTCAACGCCTTCAGTCCCGCGTTCCAGGGCACTTCCGAATAGGTGTAATACGCGCCGACGGTATGCAGGCAGAAGAACACGAACAGTGCCGTGAGCGCGTAGTGGGAGAAGCCGATGCGGCGGTGGCTCCAGACCAGCAGCGGCAGCGCGATCACGACCAGCACGTTTTCGAGCAGCCAGTCCTCGCGGTAGTGCGGGGCGATCGCGAGGGCGCTCCAGAAAGCGAAGAACAGGCCCAGCAGGATCAGGGGATAGCGCTCGCGCTCTCGCTGCTGCGCGCTCAAGGCGATGGTTCCGATGGCGGCAGCGGCGTCGCGCACAGGGTCGGCATGCGCCAGTCGCGACGATCGCGCAGTTCCAGCATGGCGTAACGCGCGCCGAGTTCGGCGTCGGTACCCTCGGGCACTTGCCAAAGCCCCGGATCACTTTCGACCTCGGGGCAAAGTTCGTGCAGTCGGCGGCGCATCGGCGGCGCCAGCAAGGCGTCGTAGGCGTTCGGGTACAGCGCCTCGTCCCACCAGGGATTGACGTAGTCGGCGAAGTCGAACGCGCGCTGGATCTGCCAGCCGTGATCGGTGCGCGCGAGGATCGCCGGCTTGCCGGGCACGATGCCGTCCTCGAACAGCGAGCGGTAGAAGCGATGGCCTTCGTAGTTCGCGACCAGGTCGGCATTCGAATAGACGCCGGTCGTCACCGAGCCGAAGATCGCGCGCTCGGTGAACGCCGATTGCCGGGCCGCGGCCGCTTCGTCATGGCTGTGCTGGAAACGCCGCCAGAACTTGCGGCCTTGCGACAGGAAGTGGCCGATCTTGTCGGAACCGACCAGCACGCCGGCCACGCGGAAGCTCGGGCCGATGCCGAACACGCGTCCGACGCGCGCCGCCAGCAATGACAGATCGGCATAGATCGACGCCCGTCGCGGCGTCGGCAGCTTCTCGACCTCCGGCGACCGCATCGCCCAGCGTTCGAGCTTGTCGACCCAGTGGCGACCGCCGATGCGGTGATAGACCGCATCGACCATGCGCGACTCGGTCACCGGCCCGTGCCAGCGCGCGACGATATCGCCCAGCGCGCGATTGACCTCGCGGTTCAGCACGACCCGCGCGTCCGCCGTCGGCACCGCGCGATTCTGATAGGCGTCGGTCTCGTAGGCCCCCACGGGCAGGGCGGCGAGGGCAGCGACGAGCAGCGGCCCATACCGCCATCGCCGGAGCCACGCGCGCATGGATGATCGGGCCGCGGGGTGCGCGATTACTCGCCGAAACGCCAGGTGAGATTGAGCAGGGTGCTGGTGCGCGCGCCCTTGCCCACTTCCAGCGCGATGTCCACGGTGTCGGCGAGCGAACAATTGGCGCCGAAGACCATGCCGGCGTTGTCCTTGTTCTCGAGCTCCACTGCGAACGGCACGTTGCCGACGAAGGGCAGGGCGATCGATCCGGCGTGGTCTTCCTGCACGTCCACGATCAGGCTGCCGACCCAGAACGCCCACGGACCCTGGGTCAAGCCGAAGCGCGGCTGCCACGACTTCGAGGTGACATTGCTGTCGAAATCGCCGGAAAGCGAAGTTTCCGCATAAGTGCCGGTCAGCGACGTGAACCAGTGATCGCCGCCGTAGGCCAGCGTGAAGCCTGCGCCGTAGACTTCGCCGCTGTAGCGGATCACCAGTTCGTTGAACAAGCCGGGCGGCGCATTCGGAACGCTCACCGAACTCAGGTTCACCGGCGTGCGGGCGTGGACCTTGCCAAGCACGCCGAACACGTTCAGGAACGGAAAGACCCAGGCATCGGCCTTGAGGTCGACATGGTTGATCGAATTGCTCACGCCGATCGTGTTGGGATCGCCAACCGTGGCGCCGGGAAGCTCGAAGGCGAGCGACTTGATCGCGTAGTCCTGCTTGAGCGTGAGCAGATCGACGCCGACGCCGTAGGGTTTCGGCAGATCCCGGTCCCCGGCCCAGGACTTGCCGAACGGCAGCAGGCTCTCTGCCTGCGTCGCACCCGAAACCACCAACAGCAGCACCGCAGCGATCCGCTTCATTTTCACTCTCCCCAGTGGTGCCGCGAGTATAGGCCGGAGCGACGGCCGGAACGCAATCGCTGCCTGCCCGAAACCCGCCCTTGAGCCACGCAACCGGCTCGGGTTTACTGCCGCATCGTGCTCCGGCATCGGCCGTGAACCGGGTAAGCTGTCCGGCCGTTCCGGGGCAGTCGCGCGACCCTTCTGGATACCTGATTCATGCTGCTGATGATCGATAAGAATGTTTGCAGTCTACGAACATCTCTCGTCAGCTACCGCGTCAAATGAACTTGTTGACCCAGCTTTGCAGCGCGTCTCCGTCCGTACACTGATAGCGCTGAGGAGCGCCGATCAAAGTGGTACTCCCAGTGGTACTTGACACGGGAGTGGTGATGGCTCGCTCAGTTCGCCTTACAGATCTCGCAGTGAAGTCGGCCAAGCCAGCCGCAAAGGCTTACCGGCTTTCTGATGCTGCAGGGCTTTGCCTGGTTGTTCAACCCGGTGGCTCGAAGCTCTGGCGGTATCGTTATCGATTGGGTGCGAAGCAAGCTGAGTACGCGATCGGCGTGTACCCGGAAATCAGTTTGGCGCGGGCTCGTGAGTTATTGGCTGATGCGCGGCGTCTAGTAAGCCAAGGCATTCATCCGCGACACGATCGGCAGAAGCAGCGAATGGTTGCCGCAAACCAGGCCGCTGACACGTTCAAAGCTGTCGGTGACGACTGGTACAACACCAAGGTCGGGAAGTGGTCCGAGACCTATGCGAAGCAGGTGAAGACCATCCTCGCGAGCGATGTCTATCCCGAGATCGGCGATCTACCCATTCGGCAGGTCACAGCAGCACACGTCTACGCGATTTTGAGGCGCGTGAATTCGCGACTCACTCGTCTCAACAGAAATGGTGCACCAACGGTCGCGCTGCTGATCAAGCAGTTCTGTTCAGCGATCTTCCGGCACGCCATTGCATCGCTCAAAGCCGACATGGATCCCGCAGCAGCGCTGCGAGGTGTGGTCACTCGCCCGCGGGTGAAACATAAGCACGCTCTGGACGCCAAAGAGATCGCCGAATTTCGTGTTCGTGTCGCGAAGGCGGGGTGTTCGCGCGAACTTCAGATTGCCCTGCAGTTGCTGCTGCTCACTTTCGTCAGGCCAGGTGAGCTGCGCAGGGCCGCGTGGTCCGAGTTCGACTTGGAGCGCTGCCGCTGGGACGTCAATCCCGCGCACGTCAAGGGAAGGCGCCACCACATTGTTCCGCTGTCGAAGCAAGCACTCAAATTGCTTCGCGAGTTAAGGGGTCTCACGGGGGAAAATGCGCTGTTGCTGCCCGTCTCCGCGGATCGCAAACGTCCGATTTCAGCAACGACCTTCAATCGCGTTGAACGCATGGGCTATTCGGGGCAATTCTCCGCCCATGGGTTTCCGGGCAACCGCATCGACGTTGCTCAACGAGGCCGAAATTCCCAGTGAGCAGATCGAGCTTCAGCTATCGCACGTGAGTAAGGACAAGGTGCGAATGGCGTACAACCACGCCAAGCACCTTGGTGCGAGGACGCTGTTGATGCAGCGCTGGGCTGATTTCGTCACCAGCGGTAAGCCCCTGTAGAAGGCGCGTCAATCCGTCCGCCGTAAAACAAGCCCGTTTCCCCGGCGGCCACCCCAAACTCCCCCAGTCGTGGCCGGGTCAAAATCCCCCAGCTGAGTGCGCGCAACGCGAGCGGCGGCTTCCTTGAGTCGCCAGCTCTTGCCTTCGAACCGAAGCAAGTGAGCGTGGTGCATGAGTCGGTCGAGCAGCGGCGTGACGAGCACGACGTCGCCGAGCAGCTTGGCCCAGTCCTCGACGGGCCGATTCGAGGTGATCAATGTGGCGTGTTTTTCGTAGCGGCTCATCAGCACGTCGGCGAGTTCGTCGCCGGCGTTGTCGGGCAAACGCCGCAGGAACAGGTCGTCGATGACGAGCAGGTCGGCGTTCTGCAGCAAGGTTCGCTGCTTGCGACGCTCGCCGAGTTGGCGCGCTTCGTGGATGTCTTCGAACAACTGGGTGCTTCTGCGGTAGAGAACGGTGTAGCCAAGTCCTGCGGCGAGTTGGGCGATGGCCTTGGCGCAATGGTTTGCCGGAGCCCGGGTGGCCTGAGCAGCATCGCCTTCGGCGTGCTTCGATGAACTTGAGGGCGGCGAGTTCGAGGATGGCGCGTTTCGGCAGGCGCGGGTTGTACGTCCAGTCCAAGTCCTTGAGGTCCTTGCGCTCGGGCAACCCGGAACGCAGGAAGCGGCGTTCGAGCAGCCGTGAGTGGCGGCGGTCGAGTTCGTCCTGCACCAGGCAGGCGAAGGCCTCGATGAAGTCCATTTCATGCTTGACACGGCCAGTGCCCGCCTGCAGCGGTGCGATCATGCCGGGAGGCGCAGTGCGCGCAGGCTGCGTTCGAGTTCGGGGATCGAGGCATGCTCGGGAAGGCCTCAGTGAGTCGTGGTGGAAGCGGCGTAGTTCATGAAGAACTGCTGGTACTCGTCGATGTTTCGGATGGCTGTGCCGGATTGCGCCAGCGGTGCGCGCCCTGCGCGCAGCGGCGCTGCGTTCGAGGATGCGCTTGAGCGCCTGATAGGACGGCAGCGGCAGCGCCAGCACGGCCGTGCTCGCGACTTCGATGTCGGCGCAGGTGTAGTGGCGGGCGAGCTGAGACAACCCGTAGATCGCGCGCTGCCCGGGCCGGCCAAGGCGGGCGAAGATCTCTCTCGCGAGGCGTTCACTGATCGGCCCGATGCGCGCCACGCGCGTTGGACGCGCGCGGTCTCGCGCGAGGGATTGAACAGGCGATCTTCATCGGGCAACACGAACTGGCCCTTGCGCGTGGCCTTGGCGTGACGGCGCAACACTTGTCCGTGATCGTCGAGGATCTCGACCTCGGTCGCGTAGATGCGCACGGTTACGCGCGTGTGCACCGCAGCCGGCAGCGCCGAGTAGTACGAGCCATGCACTTGCACCAGCCCGCTGTCGTCGACCGTGCGCACTTCCTGCTGGAAGAAGCGGAAGCCTTCAAGCGGTAACGGCTTCAGGTGCGGCTGTTCCTCGGCAAACATCGCCAGCACCTGACGTTTCTTGCGGCCGTGGATGCGCGGCGCCGCCCAGCGTTCTTCCCAGTGCACGAGGTGCGCGTTCTGCGCGTCGATCGACTCGAAGCGACGGCCCTTCAGCGCCGTCGACTGCGTGTGCTGGATCGCGTTCTCGACCGTGCCCTTGCGATCCGGATCGCGCACGCGCGCCGGGTCCGCGATCGCGCCGTAGTGCGCGAGCAGCGCCGCGTACACCGGGTTCAGCTCCGGCGCGTACAGGTCCGGCCGGATCACGCCCTGCTTCAGGTTTTATGTGGAGTCATCAGTTATGTGGAGTGGCGGCGCGGAGTACACGACGCCACCTGGGCTACGCGCAGACTGGGCTCCATCTCGCTTCACATAACGTCGGAGTTCCTATCGTTGTCTCCCGTGCGATTCCGCACGTAGTTGGAGAGACGACCATGACCGCTGTTGGCTCGAGTTTCCGTTCGCCACTGCTCGCGCAGTATCTGGACTACCTCCGTGACGAGCGATCCCTTTCACCTGCGACGATCGCCATCCGTCGTCATGCTGTTCAGGCGTTTCTTGGATCGATCGGCCGGTTGGCGACGCCGTCGCGCCTGCGGCACCTGGTGCCGTGCGCATCCATGACTATGTCATTCAGCGCGC
This sequence comes from Lysobacterales bacterium, assembly GCA_016721845.1. Classification (NCBI taxonomy): domain Bacteria; kingdom Pseudomonadati; phylum Pseudomonadota; class Gammaproteobacteria; order Lysobacterales; species Lysobacterales bacterium. The sequence continues at coordinate 158,271 of JADKHK010000003.1, read as the reverse complement.
ACCTAAGCTCGGCCGTGCCAGTCGCAAGCACCTGACCTCCTCGCTGCGGAGCTTCCTCCGCTTCGCGCACATCCGTGGCTACCTGTCTCGAGACGTGGTCGACGCGGTCCCGGTGCTCCCGACTCCGCGACTTGCCCGATTGCCTCGGGGGCTGACGTGGGACGAGGTGCAGCGCCTTCTCAAGGCGCCGGACCGGCGCAAGGCGGCAGGCCGACGCGACTACGCCATGATCTTGCTGATGGCCACCTATGGCGTCCGGGTAGGTCAAGTCACGACCTTGAGACGATGCAATATCCACTGGCAAGCACAGACGATTGCGTTTGAACCAAGCAAGGGCGGGAAGCCACTTCTGTTCCCGTTGGAGAAGCCGGTCGCTGACGCATTGCTGGCCTATATGCGCCGCGACCGAGGGCCGGCGCCATTCGATGAGGTCTTCCTGACGATCCGCGGTATCCCGCGGCCACTTGCTGAACAATCACCTCGGGTCGGTGTTGAAGCCCTACTACCGCCGAGCCGGCATCAGCGCCTGGGTCCGGCGACACATTCGATTCGCCATGCCTTGCGGTTGTTCTTCGACTTCGTCTGCAAGCACCACAAGCACGCCGCCACACGGCTGGCGCTGGAGGACCTCACCGCCAAATCGGTCCTGGCGTTTCTCGCTGACATCGAGGCACGCCGTGGCAACAGTAAGGTCACGCGCAACCTGCGGCTCGCGGCGATCAAGGCGTTTGTGAACTACCTGATTGGCCGAGATCCGATGTGCGCCGGTGAGTACCAGCGCATCGCGGCGATCCCGGTTAAACGGGCGCCGCGTCGGGTCATGGGTTACCTGGAAGTCGTCGAGGTCCAAGCCGTCCTCGGCGCCATCGATCGTCACTCGACTTCCGGAGAGCGTGATTACGTGCTGCTGAGCTTGCTCTACAACACTGGGGCCCGCGTCCAGGAAATCTGCGATCTGCGGATCAACTCACTGCGGCTGGACACGCCGGCGGTCGTGACGATCATCGGCAAGGGTCAGAAGACCCGTCACGTGCCGCTTTGGAAGGAAACGGCTCAGCTGGTACGCAACTATCTGAGCCGGGAGACATCGACTACTCCGGATCGGGCACTGTTCTTGAATGCCCGTTGCAAGCCGCTTGGGCGCTTCGGGATACGACACATCCTGCGGACTCATGTGCGCGAAGCGTCCAAGTCTTGCCGAAGCCTCGACGGCCGTCAGATCGGACCGCACACCATGCGCCACACCACCGCCATGCATCTTCTCCAGGCTGGCGTCGACCTGAGCATCATTCGGAGCTGGCTCGGCCACGTGAGCCTGGCCACCACTCATGGCTACGTGGAGATCGACCTCGCGATGAAGCGCAAGGCGTTGGCAGCTTGCCGCCCTCAGGGACACGTTCGAGATCTTCAGCCGTTCCTGGATCGGAACCGGGATGTGATCAGATGGCTCGAGTCGATATAGGCCCCCGAAGAATTCATCGTTATGTGGAGTGCCTCATTCGTCGGGACCTCGTCAATCTCGCGCGCGATGCCGCCACTCCACATAACTGATGACTCCACATTCGCCACATCGTCGACGGTCGCGGTCGGCTGTTGGTTGTGCAGAAAACAGGCTGGGGCAAGAGTTTCGTCTATTTCATCGCGACGAAGCTGTTGCGTGACGGCGGCAACGGGCCAGCACTGCTGATATCGCCGCTTCTGGCGCTGATGCGCAACCAGATCGCTGCTGCGGAGCGTATGGGTGTCCGTGCAGAGACGATCAACTCTGACAACGTCAATGAATGGAGCGAGGTCGAGTCCAAGCTTGCCCGAGGGGAAGTCGACATCCTGTTGATCTCACCCGAGCGCTTGGCAAGCGAGCGATTCCGCACACAGGTCCTGGCTGGGATCGCCGCGCGCATTTCGATGCTGGTCATCGACGAAGCGCATTGCATATCGGACTGGGGCCATGACTTCCGGCCTCATTACCGACTGTTGGAAAGGATTGTCAGAACGCTGCCACCGAACCTTCGGTTGCTGGCAACCACGGCAACAGCGAACAACCGCGTGATGGAGGACCTTGCTGGGGTGCTCGGTCCGAATCTCGAGGTCTTCCGGGGCGACCTCAACCGCAGCCGAGCAGGCGAAGCTGCAGCTGACGCGCGCGCCGCTGCCGCTGCCGACGCTGCAGCTGAATCCCGAGGTGCGTTCGATCGACAGCTTCCGCTTCGAGGACATCGTCGTCGCGGGCTACCAGTCGCACCCGTCGATCAAGGCGCCGATCGCGGTGTGAGGTGCGGCGAGCAGCGGCGATGGCCGGCGCCGATCCAGGCCGAGACGAGTACCGCGACGACCGCCGCGATCCAGTCGACCGCGCCGCTGCGCAGCCAGATCAGTTCCCAGGTCATCGCCGTGCCCATCGTGTCCAGCGTCTCGAGCGGCCCATAGCCGAACTGCGCGGCGACGCGCACGCCGGTGATCAGCGCCTGGGCGTAGGCGATGCCCGTCAGCGCCGCCAGTCCATTCAGGGCGACGCGCATCGCCGGCGACAGCCCGGGCTCGCCACCGGAGGGCGGGGTCTCGGACAACAGCAACAGGTAGGCGATTTCCTACGCTGCGCCGCGCCGATGTCTTCCCCGTGCGCGGGAGAAACGCCGATGTGCGGCGATGAGGCCGCGCGGAACACTGTGCAGCCGTCGATGCACAGGAGCGTTCCGTGCTGTGCCTCACCGCACCGGAGGGACGCGCAACGACGCGCGCCGCTGGCGCCGCAGCGACCGCGCTGGCGGCCGCGCCGACCTACGCGCGCCATGTTCCCGAGCGTACGCTGCTGTACGCGCTGGTGCAGGCGCACTACCCGGACTTCATTGCACGTCTTGCGGCGGAAGATCGCTCGCTGCCCGAGTACGTGCGCGAGGAGTTCGACGAATACCTGCGCTGCGGCGTGCTCGAACACGGCTTCCTGCGCGTGGTGTGCGAGCAGTGCCATGCCGAGCGGCTGCTGGCGTTTTCCTGCAAGAAACGCGGCTTCTGCCCGAGCTGCGGCGCGCGGCGCATGGCCGAGAGTGCGCGGCGCCTGGCGGAGGAGGTGTTCGGCCCGCGCCCGGTGCGGCAGTGGGTGCTGAGCTTTCCACACCCCTTGCGCTTCCTGTTCGCCAGCAAGCCTGAAGTGATCGGCCCGGTGCTGGGGATCGTGCATCGCGTGATCGCGGGCTGGCTGGCGGATCAAGCGGGCGTTGAGCGCGACAGCGCGCAGTGCGGCGCGGTGACGCTGATCCAGCGCTTCGGCAGCGCGCTTAACCTTAACGTGCACTTCCACATGCTGTGGCTTGACGGCGTGTACGAGGAGAAAGTGGAGCAACCGCAGCGCAAACCACGCCTGCATCGCGCTCGCGCCCCGACCTCCGCGCAGTTGACGCACCTGGCTGACAGGATCGCGAATCGCGTGTGCCGGCATCTGGCGCGCAAAGGCTGGCTCGAAGGCGAGGACGAATCGGCCTTCCTCTCGGAACGTGCTGGCAGCGACGACGCCATGGACGCATTGCGCATGAGTTCCATCACCTACCGCATCGCGACTGGCAAGCACGCCGGGCGCAAGGTGGCGACACTGCAAGTGCTGCCCGACGACGCCGGCGCGCTGGAACGCGCAGCCGGCAAGGTCGGCGGCTTCTCGCTGCACGCCGGCGTCGCCGCGCAGGCGCACGAGAGCCAGAAGCTCGAACGCCTGTGCCGCTACATCACGCGCCCGGCGATCAGCGACAAGCGCCTGTCGATCTCGCCGCAGGGCCGGGTTCGCTACCAACTCAAGACGCCGTGGAAGAACGGCACGACGCACATCGAGTTTGAGCCCATCGAGTTCATCGCCAAACTCGCAGCGCTGGTGCCGCCGCCACGCGCGCATCTCACCCGCTTCCACGGCGTCTTTGCGCCCAACGCGACCTTGCGCGCGCAGTTGACGCCATCGGGGCGCGGCAAGCGGCCTGCCATCGATGCGGAATCGACCGAGGCGAGCACCGACCAATGCACTCCCGACGAACGCCGCCGCGCGATGAGCTGGGCACAACGCCTCAAGCGCGTGTTCGGTATCGACGTGACCACCTGCATCTACTGCGGCGGCGCAGTGCGGATCGTCGCCAGCATCGAAGAACCCGCCGCCATCCGCGCCATCCTCGACCACTTCGAGAGACACGGCGCGCTGGAGCAGGCGCACTACCGCCCCCGGCCGCGAGGGCCGCCGGCCGCGGCTGCGTAATCGGCAGCTGGCCTGATGCGGCGACCAACCGCAGGGCTGCGCTCGGCTCGCTGTCGGGAATCGGTGCGAAACGGCCGTGGATCGCGAGGCAGCGGGCCAGCGTCACGCCGAAATCCGCGTTGCGAACGTCCGGCCCGTGCCCGATCCGGTGCTTGCGCGACCGCCGCCTACTCGACAGACTGGCCGAAAAGAGCGTTTGAACTTCCTATACCCGGCACTCGGCTCGCCGAACTTTTTTGCCGAGCGGGCGTTGGTCGACTGACACTGGTCGACCGGGACCTCGTCGAGTGGTCGAACCTGCAGCGACAGGCTTTGTTCACCGAACGCGACGCCGCGGAGGCGCGCCCCAAAGTGGAGGCGGCCGCGGCCGCCTTGAGCGCGATCAACAGCCAAGTCACGACGGTGCCCCTCTTCGCAGAGTTTGACGACGCGTTCATCTGGGCAAGCCGGAAATGGCTGTCGGAGGTAGATGTCATCGTGGACGGCGTCGACAATTTCGAAGCCCGCTTTCTGATGAACGAGCTGTCGATACGCGACAGGATCCCATATGTGTACGGCGGCGCCGTGGGCATGGAAGGATGTTGCATGCCCGTGCTGGGGGGGGAGCGCCCATGCCTCGAATGCGCTATGGGTGGCGCGGGGGTTCCGGCGTTGCAGGCTACCTGTTCGCTTCGCGGCGTCCTCGCGAGCACCGTGACCCAAGTGGCGGCTCTGCAGTTCGCTGAAGCAACCAAGATTTTGATCGGAGCGAGGGATGCCTGCATGCCGGGCATGCACTTCTTCAACGCTTGGGACAATCTGCATCTACAAATTTCCGTGGCCCGCCGATCGAGTTGCAGTGTCTGCGGTGAGCGCCGGTTTCCTCATCTGGAGGGCAAGCGGCGAACCGGCAGCCGGACGCTATGTGGTCGTACGGCGATTCAGCTGCACCGTCGCGAAGTAAACGACGCATTCATCGACGAGCAAGCAGCGCGTGCAGGAGGGCAGATTCGCCGGAGATCGCCAGCTCACCTCGAGGTGGCGTACACGGTCGATGCGCGAGATTTTGTGCTAACGTTTTTCCGGGACGGTCGAGTGGTCGTCGACGGAACCAGCGACGAGCGCGAGGCGAAGCGCATCCTCGCTGAAGTCGTAGGATATTGAGCAGCCAAACCGCCCCCGGTGGTGGCCGCAGCCGCCGCCGATGGGCGAACATACTGAGGTGAAACCCGATGCAAATCTACAAGAGCGCTTATTTCGTACCAGCACTGTCGCTGGCACTGTCTGCGGCCATGTTCCGCTTTGACGGCCAGGGCATGAGTTGGATGTGGAGCGATCAGCCGTTCGTTGCGGCGCTGCTTGCAGGCGCCTCGGTGGCGTTCTGGTGGCTGCTGTTCGCGTCGCGCGAGAAGCGGCAAGGGTAGAGTCAAGAATGGCGACGCTGACTCTTCCTCAAGGCATGCGCGCGGTCACTGGCGGCGCATCAATCAGACTGCCGGCCGGAAAGCCGCTTGCCGACGCGCTGCGGTCGCTCGGAGAAACCCACCCCGTTCTGGATCCGCTCTTGATGCCGGGCGGCGGGCTTGCCGCTGGGCTGTACCTGTTCATCAACCGCGTGCCGATGGCGTGGTCGGTGGCGGCATCGCGGCCGCTGGCCGAAACAGATGATGTCGTTGTCGTGCAGCCCTTGAGCGGTGGCTGAGCGGGATGGACCCGCGCCCGGATCGCGCCACAGCGCCTAGATTCCTCTTGATGCCCTACGTCACACGTCCATGGTTGCGAGCGGATACGGTTGCGGTGGCGTGTGGGCGGCGGCGTGGATGAGTCGCGGCAACATCGCTGCGATTTCAAAACGACGATTGAAACCATAGCCAAGCTACTTCCGGACGAGTTCTTCGATGGTTTCGTTTCATTGGACAATCACGCTGCAACTGCGCGAACCGCGAAGTACGTTCGTCGCTATGTTGAAAGGTCGCTGTGGACCTGCTTAGCCCGGCACCGATCGCAAGCGCGCGACCATCCTCATCCCAGAACTCGACCATCGGAGCGACCGCACTGCCGGTCAGCTGCGCCGACTCGAAAACTTTCCGGGCAGACTCGAGATCGGAGACAACGCCTTCGTGGGTCTCAGCGATGGTTGTCCAACAGTATCGAATTGTCGCCATCGCCTTCTTCCTGCGCTGATCAGTCACGCCACGAGTTTATCGGCTCGCTGGGCAGGCGCGCCTCACACTGATGCAATCACGGGACGGCGTGCCAAGAGATCACTCATTCCAACGTTGCGTCCAAAGCCACTCGATTTTCGAAGCCTTGCACACCGTCAAATCGTCCCACTCCGATGCGCTGACGCTGATGACATGGCATTGGTCTTTCAACGCATGCCGCAGTTGCGCGAACGAAAATTCCACTCGAGAGGTCGCGACGAGACTTTGACTACCATCTTCCTGGCGAATCACGATGTTGATCTTGTCGGCAAGGTCGGCGGCTTCTCGCTGCACGCCGGCGTCGCCGCGCAGGCGCACGAGAGCCAGAAGCTCGAACGCCTGTGCCGCTACATCACGCGCCCGGCGATCAGCGACAAGCGCCTGTCGATCTCGCCGCAGGGCCGGGTTCGCTACCAGCTCAAGACGCCGTGGAAGAACGGCACGACGCACATCGAGTTTGAGCCCATCGAGTTCATCGCCAAGCTGGCGGCACTGGTCCCGCCACCTCGCGCGCATCTCACCCGCTTCCACGGCGTCTTTGCGCCCAACGCGACCTTGCGCGCGCAGTTGACGCCATCGGGGCGCGGCAAGCGGCCTGCCATCGATGCGGAATCGACCGAGGCGAGCACCGACCAATGCACTCCCGACGAACGCCGCCGCGCGATGAGCTGGGCACAACGCCTCAAGCGCGTGTTCGGTATCGACGTGACCACCTGCATCTACTGCGGCGGCGCAGTGCGGATCGTCGCCAGCATCGAAGAACCCGCCGCCATCCGCGCCATCCTCGACCACTTCGAGAGACACGGCGCGCTGGAGCAGGCGCACTACCGCCCCGGCCGCGAGGGCCGCCGGCCGCGGCTGCGTAATCGGCAGCTGGCCTGATGCGGCGACCAACCGCAGGGCTGCGCTCGGCTCGCTGTCGGGAATCGGTGCGAAACGGCCGTGGATCGCGAGGCAGCGGGCCAGCGTCACGCCGAAATCCGCGTTGCGAACGTCCGGCCCGTGCCCGATCCGGTGCTTGCGCGACCGCCGCCTACTCGACAGACTGGCCGAAAAGAGCGTTTGAACTTCCTATACCCGCTCACGGTTCTACCCGGCGTCGAACTCACGATCACCGCGTCGATCGATCCGGTGGCGCCCCCGCCCGGCTACGACGCATGCGGGACGCAAAGCACCCTGCCGGCGATCCCCGGCCGCACCGTGCGCTGGTGCTACTCGATCCGCAACGTGAGCTCGATTCCGCGTACGCGGCACACCCTGGTCACGACCCAGAGCGGATCGGTGCTCAACGATTTTCAGTACACGCTCGCGCCCGATGCCGCGGCCTTCATCACTGCCACCCAGGTGATGGGTGCCACGGCAATCGACGAAGCCGCCACCTGGACTGCATTCCGTCCCGGGCCTGTACACCTGTCGACGGCGACCGCAACGGCTCGCGTCCTCGCGGTCGCCGATGTCATTTTCATCACGGGCTTCGACCCGGGCACCTGAGCGCTGACTCACGACAAAGGCCACCCGGTATCGCTTGCCCACCACGCCAGGGGTCAATTTTCATAAACCGGCACCAGATTCTTCGCCCGAACCGTCCATTCGGCGCTGCCCAACGGGCGTCCTGCGCCATCCCATACCTTCACCGCAACGCGGTAGACCGCTTCCTTGTCGGGGCGGATCCCGAAGTAGTGCTTGATGTCGGGTGATGGCTCGACCTTGCCGTTGACACTCCACTCATAGCGGTAGTCGGGATTCTGCAGATTGGCTTCGAAATGGACGTCGTCCCAGGTGAAGACGTCGTGGGCTTCCACATCCCGGGCCGGGGTGACTACACCGTCCTTCCGGTAAGCGGGGATGACCTTCCAGGCGCGCAGGCGCAGCGCACCGGGGCTCGCTTCGGGCGCCGCCGCGGCCACCACTTCGATGCGCTTGCTCACGTCCACGATACTGCCGTTGTCATCCTTGAGCCTTGCCGACATCGTGACGATCCCGGCGCGTTGCGGAGCGTCCCAGTAAAGGAGTGCGCCGGTGGGCAGCGCCGTGCCGTTGATGCCCACGGGCTGATAGTCGGGGATGCCGCCCTGCAGGTGGACCTCGAATGTGGCCACTTCGCCGGCGAGTACGCGATCCGGTCCGCTGACCGTGGGCCGGCCGAGTTTGGGTGGATGGGCGCGGATCCGGTCTATCAGCGTGAGCAATTGGCGTACCTGATCGAGCCTGGGCTGCAGCTCCGGATAGATGCGTGCCGAGTCGCGCAGGATCTGTTCGGCCTCTGCCACCAGGATGCGCGCCTCGCGGAGTCGCCGACCCTGATGGGCCAGGCGGTAGCCCTGCATGTAGGGAATGCGCGCCTCGGCGATGACCTGGTTGGCGCGCTGCAGTTGTTCGGCGCGACTGGCCTTGCTTTCGAGCTCCTGCATCGTGGCGTACAGATCGTCGTGTGCCGCCAGCCCCGGGCGGTTGAAGTAGAAGTGCTTGACCTTGGTCAGCAGCGACTGCGCCTTGGCGAACTCGCCCTGCTTGATCAGCGCGTCCACGCGCAACATGCCGCGGATCGCGTCCAGGCGCAGTTCGGTTTCCGCCCACTGCTCCTGCATGGCCGCGTTCTCGCGGTCGTACTGCAGCATGATGATCTCCGAAACCAGTTCGGCCACCTTGGCGCTGGACAGGCTGACGATCACCCCATGCAGGAACAGGCCGCCGCCGACGGCACGCACCGCCACGTTACCGACCACTTCGAGGCCAAAGCCGACCGCGGCCTCGGTGGCCTCGGCGGCTTTTTCGCCACCATCCTCCATCGAGTTGATGGCGTAGGCATCGCTCAACACGAACAGGCCGTCGACACCGGTGCGCATGAAGGCGTTGAACAAGCTGGTGCCCTTGGCGGCCAGCTGATTGCGCACCAGTTGCCGTGCGGCACGCGCACGCGCCGGGGACAACTGGCGCAATGCGCTGGCAAGGCGCTTGTCGAGCAGTGATGGAATCGAGCCGTTCTTGGCGATCTGCTCTTCGGCACGGCGCAACAGCGCCAAGGCCTCGGCGCCGGCCGCGTCCGCCGTGCCATCACCCTGGCCGACAATGCTGCGCAGCAGGTCGTCGCCCTGGCCCCTGAAACGCGCCAGATGGGTTTCGCGCAGCGACGCGGCATACGCGCGCAGCTTGTTGCCCGATGCCAGCTTGGTCAGCTCATCGCCGGAACGGATGCCACGCAGGTTCTCGACGAACTCCTCCAGCGCAGCGGCATGACCATCCAGCGCGTAGACCGAATCAATCAACTCTTCGGTGACTTTGCGGCGCAGCACCGGATCCGTGCCGGCCAGTCCGATCAGCTTGCGCAGCAGGTCGGCGTCGGTCTTGGCCAGCACCTTGTTGATGTCACGCTGCACGACCTGGGCACTGCCGTCTTGCTGGTCGGCGCGCACGGGCGCGCTGCCGACGCACAGCAAGAGCAGGACCAGCAGCGGCGCGAGCGCACGGCTGTAGTGGCGATTCGCGTTCATGGTTCGAGCTCCCATTGCGCCAGCCGCGATCCGGCCCTGGCCGCCTGCTCGCGCAGCGACTTTGCCTTGCCCCGATCCTGGGCAACCCAGATCCCGGATTCGTACTCCTCGGCCAGCGTTGCCATTGCATGCACATTGCCGGCAGCGGCGGCGCGTTGCAGCAGCGCAATGGCCGACTGCGGCTCGGCGCGGCCGCCGAGACCGCTGCGCTGGGTCAGGGCCAGACTGGTCATCGCAGCGTCGTTGCCGGCTCGCGCCCGGGCCTGGAGATCGGGCAGCTTCCGCGTCGCCTCGCGGACCCTGGGGGCAAGCGGCGCGCGCACGGCTGCGGGTGTTTCGACGTCGGGGGCCTCGATGTCTACGATGCCCTCGATACCGGATACGTCATAAGGCGGGTTCGATGCGCGCGGGCTCGTCGGTGCTGCGGCACCTGGCGCGCGTGGATCGCCGGGCCCGTCCTCGTCGTCGAACCACTGCCACAGCGCCAGCCCCAGCAGCACCAGCATACCGAACCCGAGCAGCGCTCTGCCCGGGCCGCGTTTTTGCGCGGCTGCGGGTGGCACGCCCGCAGTTCCGGCGGTCCTGCGGCGCGACGGTGACCTCGAAACACGAACCGATTCCGCTGCGCTCGAGACCGACGGCTCGCCCGAAGGCCGGTTTGCGGGGTCTGTCCCGGCATGGCCGGTGGACTGGCCGCTGGTGGCGTCGGACGACGACCCGACGGAGGCAGCCGGAGCGCCGCAGTCTCGGCAGAACTTCGCGTCGGGATTCAGCGTGGTGCCGCAGGACTGGCACGTCGACGCTTGCAATGGAGGCGCCTCGGTCAGCTTGGCGCCGCAGGCGTGGCAAAAGTTCGCGCCATCAGCCACCGTCGCGCGACATGTCCGGCAATAGACTCTCATGCGCCGGGTGCCTCCGTGCCGGCATGCGGGTCCTGCGACTGCTTTCGACCTTGCTTGCTGCGGATGCCGCCGGCGGCGGGCTTGATGCGTGCCTGGATATGCGCCAGCACGAAGGCAAAATCCGCCGGCTCCGCATACACCTGGTTGTGCGTCAGCCTCGAGGCCAGATGGATGACCTCGCGCGTCGGGATGGCGCGCAGCGAGCGCACGTCGGCGAATGCCGTGTACAGGCTACGTCGGGATCCCGCCAGCAGGCCGGCACCCGCGGTTTGTGCGCTGCCCGATGCAGCGCCGGCGATCACCGTGAGCAAGGCCAGCACCTGATTGCGACGAAACTGGCGGCGCATGTGGATATGCCGGATACCGATGTCATCCATCTCGAAAATGACGCAGTACTTGCCACCGTTCAACCACGCAACCAGCGGATAAGCCAGCAGCATCAGCCCCGTCGTTATCGCGACGATCAAGCCGCCCACCTGGGCGAACGTGGTCGCCGCAGCATTCCAGCCGTCGCCATCAGTGAGCCGCAGCACCGCAGTCAGCAGGGCCGGGAACAGCGCCGCCAGCAGCATCACTTTCCAGATCGTGATCACCAGCGTCGGGTTCTTCCACATGTTGAGCTCGTAGATCCAACGCAGCACGCCATCGTGGCCTCGCGTCACACCCGGGCTGACCAGCAGGGTGGCGCCCGCATGCGCCCGCTCCTCATCGGCGGCAGGTTCGTCGGACGCTGTCGACGCCGACATCGCCGGCGCGTGGATCTGCGCGCCGCAAGCCGGACAAAAATGGTCACCGCCGGCCATAACCTGCCCACATCTCTCGCAATACATGCCGAGCTCCGCGTTGCTGTTTCGCCCACTTTGATCCATGCGGCGCCAAGCCAACTTGATCTGCGTCAAGGCTGGATGGCGCACAATGCCTGCGAAGGCGGGCTGCGCGGCAGCGCCAGCGGTGGACGGAGGTAGCGTGGCTCAGCTGTTCCTGCGCGGGCTTGGTGCAGTCCTGCTGGCCTGGGCACTGGTTACGCCCGCGCTGGGTCTTTTCGGCGCCGAAACCACGGCTGCCGTGACGAATGTTCGACGCCAGGGTGGCGAGCGCGGCGAAGCCTTGCCCAACCGCTACACCTTCATCGTGAGCTACCGCTTCGTACTGCCCGATGGGCGCGTCGTGGAGTCCAGCACGCAGATGATCGGCGACTTCGCCAACATTCCCGCGCTGCACGCCGAGCAACCGCTGCGCGTGCGCTACGTGCCGGCCTGGCCGGCGCTGAACAGTCCGTCGATCCAGGCAAGGCCCAATCTGGAACACCTGCTGGTGGCCATCGTCGGTTGCGTCCTTTTGTTCGGCCTGTGGCGTGCCCGGCCCAGACAACGGGGTAAATAACGGGCAGGTTCAGTTCCTGCAGGAATGCCGGACTGGTTCCTGCACGCCCCGTCACATCGATGCTGCGGCCGCGACGAATTTGGCTCGATGCTCGAGGCAAAAAACCCGCCGCTGCGCAGGAGAAAACACGGGTCAGGTTCGACTCTTATACCCGGCCAACCTCGGCTGGCATCTGAGGAAAATCTGTTATGTGGTGCGCCACATAAGGGATTATCGAGCACCACATAGGTCACCGATCCGCCGAAGCTGCGGAACGCTTCCTCGTGCAGCCGTGCCCACGTCTCCTGATCGGCCTTCCAGACCACCTTGCGGAAGCTCTTGCCCGAGTACTTCAACGTCATCACGAACAGGTACGGCCGCCGGTACTTGCCGTTGTCCGACAACGTCGGCGCGCCCTGTCCAAAATCGACCTGTGCTTCTTCACCGGGTGCGCTCTCGAGCACGTCGAAGCGCTCCGGATCGCGCTGCTTCAATGCGCGCACGAATCGCTTCACCGAGTTGTAGCGGTGCGCAAACCCGTGCTGCTCGACCAGGTCCTGATAGATCGACACCGCATTGCGGCCCAGCGCGACTTGCGCCTCGATCCATTCGCGATGCGCCGCGCACGCGGAGCTGGCCTGCGCTGGAACGTGCAGATCGACGTCTGCAGGAGCCGGTGGCCGGGGTGGGGGAATTTGCTCGGCCGCCGATCCTGAACCGGTGGCCATGGGGGAATTTGCCGTCGCCGCATAACGCCGCACCGTCTTCCGGTCCACGCCCGTGCGCCGCGCAATCTCGTGCTGGCTCGCGCCGTGCGCCAGCAACGTCGCGATCGTCACCCTCAAGTGCTGCTTCAAGACGTTCACTCCTGGCTCCCGGAAAAAAGGGAGCAGCGTAGACGTCCCGATCACTCGCCCGGCACCCGCCGGGCAGTCATCTCACTGGGGGATTTTCAGGTGGCCACGACTGGGGGAGTTTGGGTGGCCGCCGGGGCCCGTTTTGATCCCGCTCAAATCGGGGGTCATAACCGACATAGCGCATCGAAGGATTCGTATTCTGGACGTCGCCGGAGATCGGCAGACAACCAAGGAGACTGACGATGACGAACAACAAAGTATTGCGGATTTCGAGCGTGGTGGAGCGCACTGGCTTGGCCAGGCCGACCATCTACAAGTTGATGGCAAACGGAAAGTTTCCGCGCAAGATCAAGCTGACCACTTGGGCTAGTGGGTGGTTAGTGGAAGATGTCGACCAGTGGGTTGAAGATCGCATTCGTGACTCCAGGGACCACGATCCGACACTGAAGCGGAATCTGGATGAAGCATCGCCGTGACGACGCGACTGCCGATATCTCGCTCGGAGATCAATTCCGAGCGGGCCTCTGGTGTCGAGCTCGTTGGGGCCGACACGATTCCAGTCTCAGCCATCCAATGGCTGTGGCGGGGATGGTTGGCGCAGGGAAAGCTGCACGTCTTGGCGGGCGCGCCGGGTACCGGGAAGACAACGATCGCGATGTCACTTGCGGGTGTCGTTTCGATGGGCGGACTCTGGCCGGACGGTGCGCGATCACTTCAAGGCAATGTCGTCATCTGGTCCGGTGAAGACGATCCGGCGGACACGCTTGTTCCGCGATTGATCTCGACTGGCGCCGAACTTGGTGGGATTTACTTCATTGGCGATGTGGCGGATGGGCGCGGTGTTCGGCGTCCATTCGACCCCGCCGTCGACATACCTCAGCTGCAAGCTGAGATGGCACGGGTTGGAAATGTGGTGCTGCTGATCGTAGACCCGATCGTATCGGCCGTTGCTGGCGACTCGCACAAAAATGGCGAGGTGCGGCGAGCCTTGCAGCCGCTGGTCGATCTTGCCAGTCAACTCGAAGTCGCCGTCCTCGGAATCACGCACTTCTCAAAATCATCGATGGGTCGAGATCCAATCGAGCGCGTGACAGGTTCGATCGCCTTCGGCGCAATGGCTCGCATTGTCATGGTCACCGCCAATGAGTCTCAGGCCGACGACTCATCTCGAATTCTCGCGCGGGCGAAGAGCAACATTGGACCCGATGGGGGCGGATTCCGGTACCAGCTGGAACAAGTCGATGTCATGGGCATCGATGCGTCCCGTGTTACGTGGGGTGCAGCGATCGAGGGCAAAGCGCACATGCTGCTCGATGGGGCGGAGTCGGCACCGGAACAGCATCGATCCTCAAGAGAAGAAGCAAAGACATGGTTGCATGATCAGCTTTCCGATCGGCCGCGATCGAGTAAATCGATCGAAGCAGCGGCAGAGGAGGCGGGTATTTCCTGGCGGACCGTGGAGCGTGTGAAGTCCGAGCTCGGCGTCGTCTCGAAGAAGTCGTCGCAGCGAGGCGGCTGGGAATGGAGCTTGCCGCAAGCTGTACCCGAAGACCGCCAACGCCGCCACGGAACCGATACACAGAGAGCTGGCGGAGTTGGCGGTGTTGGACACGATCTTCTCGCCATACCTGAGTCGCTGCTTGCCGAGCACTGCACCGTGAACGGCGGCTCTGGGCGCACCGATCTCCTGGAGTTCGACACATGATCATCAGCTTGGTTTCGGCGAAGGGTGGCACTGGAAAGTCGACGCTCTGCGTCAACTTGGCGGCCTTGGGCGCCAAGGAAGGGCTGAAAGTTGGGTTGATCGATCTGGATCCGCAGGCGACTGCGTGCGGCTGGCAAGCGATGCGTGGATCCGGCGACATCGAGATCGCGGTGGCTCATCCACCCACGTTGGCTACGACCGCTCAGCGGATGCGAGAGGCGGGCTGCCAACTGGTAATGGTCGATACGCCACCGCATCATTCCACCGCAGCAGCGGCGGCAGTGCGCATTGCCTCGTTGACCTTGGTGCCGGCCCGTCCGTCCGCGTTCGACCTGGCTGCAATCCTGGAGACGATCGACCTGGTTCGACATGCCAACGGACGTGCTGGCGCCGTACTCAATGCAATCCCAGCGTCATCGACGGTCGCAGATCAAGCGCAGGACGTGATTGAGCGCGCCGGCCTCAAGGTGTTGGCGCGGATCGGGCAGCGCATCGCCTGGCAGCATGCCGCCGCAAGGGGGCGTGGCGTCTACGAGACCGAGCCTGGCGGGGCGAGTGCGTCTGAACTGGTGAGACTTTGGAACGCTATTCATGAACACATGAATGCACGCACCCATGAGGACATGACGTCATGACGGAGAAACCCAACCTGGCCGCCTTTGCAGCAAGGGCGACAAAGAAGGCAGTTCCCTCCGCGGCGCGCCCGGCGGATCGCGAGCCCGTCAAGCATCTTCAAGTGCGAGTGACCCGAGACGATGCAGTTCGCTTCAGGCGCGTTGCGGAAGACAAGGGCCAGTCTGTCCAATCTGCTCTGATTGATGCGATGAACTTGTATCTGCGGAACGCCGGTGCGCATCCCATCATCGACATTGGCACGTCGTCGCGTGGTGTTGAATCGCAATAACGCAGGACTCACCGAAATGTCTTCGCGGATGCGCAGTCTGGCCCGTTGCTCACACGCATGGTCGAGCCAAGTGATCGGGTTGGTGGCAGACTGCACAGAAGACTCGCTCTGCTTCGCACAATGCGGCCGCCCGATGAACGCGAGCTGATTCGTCAAAGGCTGTCGCCGAAGCAGATGACCTCACCTCCGTCGTGAGTGCAACGACTGAACAAGGTAGATACGAATGACGACGATTGCGCTGATCTCTTGTGTCAAGTCGAAGCGTCAGGTTCCTTGCGCGGCGAAAGACCTATATATCTCGACGCTGTTCCAAGGCATGCGACGCTATGCGGAACGTCATGCCGACGATTGGTACATTCTTTCCGCGGAACACGGATTGCTGCACAAAGAGCAAGTTGTTGCCCCTTATGAGAAGACGCTCAACAAGATGCGCAAACTCGAACGTCGCGCGTGGGCAGACCGAGTGATCGATCAGTTGGGCACGAATTTGCCGGAGCATGCTGACATCCTGATGCTGGCTGGAGAGCGCTATAGAGACGGACTGATGTCGTGGCTCTCGGCGCGAGGGCACCACATCCGCGTGCCTATGGAAGGTCTACCGATGGGCAAACAGGTCCAGTGGCTTCAAGGGTCCATGTGACCAATGAACCCATCGGAAAGCCAGCGCCATCTCGCAGAGCTATGTCACACCGAATCGGTCGCAGAACTCGCGGAACCGCTCTCCGAGGGCATGTGGATCTGGGTGCAGTCGTGAATCGATGGGGGTTTGAAGTTCTTTCCCTTGGAACTGACCGTAATCGGTTTCTTGTATCAGCGGTGCGATCCTGATCTTCAGATCTTGAGGGTCAATTGCCATCAAGCCGAGGTCGAATAGCGTATGCAGATCAGCGCGAAGCAGAAGTCCATTGACGACAGCATTCGTGTGAGGTCCTTGGTAGGGCTTGATATGAGCAGCCTCCAGCACCTCTGCGACATCGCATTTGCTAACCGCGCATTTGTGCCCGTAAGCGAGCAGCAATGACATTCGAAATGCGGGCTGGCCACGGCGCCGAACGATTGACGCAACGACTCGATCGCGGGCGTCTTCCTCGCTCGATGCATCGAATTCGCGAGCGTCGGCTAGTTGCCGCTCTGCCTGGCGCAAGGCTTGGTCGTTGCCGCGGACTTAGCATCCACGATTCCGCCAGTGGCGAATGAGATCTTCCGGACCTCAAATCCCAACTCATTGAGCTTGCGGCGCACAGTCGTCTCGCCGCCGCTGAACTGAGCGGACGTCAGCGGTCCCTGGTCTGGATGTTCCTTGCCATGGGCTGCGCCGATGATGGCTTTTGAGTCGAACAGCTGCCCCTCGTAGACCAAGAAATACTCTTTTGCACGTCCGAAGCCATAGCGTGCGAGGAACTGATCACGCCCCAGCGACTGACACTCACGAATAGCGCTGATAATGGATGACCGCTGGCGGATACTGTTCAAGGACATCGGTGCCTCCGAGGTAACGACGATTGTCTTGATCTGACTGGTTTTCCATAGGCGCAGGCACTTGGGGTCGTGCCGAAGAATCCAGGCGCCTCATCGTGCACTTCACCCGACACCCAGAATCCAACCTTCGACGCCAGCGATCGCTCGGTCATGGTGGTTGAGGATGGGGTCGAAGTGCCGATCGAGAACACCATCGCGGTCAGCCTGTTGAAGCCAAGCCGCGACGCTGTAGGCGTCGTGTTGGTCGCCCGTGCGGCCGTCAGTCGGAAAGGCGTGTTTCCAGAGCGCGGGATACACCTCGGCAATGACCGACCTGCCGGAATCGATCTGCCAGCCGTCGAACGGCCAGAAATGGATCGACGACGCAAGCCGGCGGCGCAAGAACCGCAGCCACGGTATGCCCGCATGAGATGACTTGGCGACTTGACCTTGCACGTCGAAATGAAAGACAGACTTGGCGCGGGTGCGCTCTTCACACAACCGCCGCCATCTGGTCAGGCCGCTACGCGCCGCTCCATTGCCGACGGCGCCGTCTCGTACGAAGTCGACGTAGGTGCTTGGTTCGTCGGTGGGCCAATGTGCACAGAAATCGTCAAGAAAGACGTCCCAGTTCGGGAGGATGAGGTGCTTCTCGAAGTATCTGATCGGAAACGAGAACGCGTGGTCGATCCCAACGATGGTGGGAGTCCCCTCAGACAGTAGCTCGGCAAGCCAGTGTGCCAGTCCTCGGCGAGTCCAGTACTTCCTCGGGCTCGGTGGCGGCTCAATCTCGCTTGGCTCCGCATCGGCCTGTGCAAGATATACGCGAAGGCCCTTCAAGCTGCTTTCCGCCGTCTCCGCACCAGAATAGTCGACCCCGACATAGCGATCGAAGCGTGGCAAATGCGCGTTCATGGTGCCGTCGCCAGTTGGCGACCAAGCATGCATCGTCCATCTGCGCTCATTGTTGCCGAAAGGCTTGGTCTGGAAGACAGAAGCGCAGATCCAAATCGGTTCGGCTCTGTTCTTGTGGCCTTGATGGTGATGGGCATGTCTTTCGTGACTCAGGGTGCTTGTCGCGTTGGCTTGCTACGCGTGGACCACTTCTTCGGATCCGACGTTGGGCCTTCTTCGATCAGTCGTCGGAGTTCAGCGAAGTCGCCGTCGGCGCGACTGCTGATGTGCGTCCACGCGGTCTTGAAGGCAGCGCGCTTAAGATTCGAGTGGATACCGTCACACCAGAACACCCAGGTCTTCTGGGAGATCCGCCCCTGTTGTCGAAGGAAGATTTGACCGTTGCAGAGGTCGAAGTAGTGATAGAACTCATCGAGATGATCCTTCAGATCTTTAGCAGAAATGGGTTTGCCGAGCAGTGCCGTGGTGGGGATGGTTGCAGCCAGCGATCGATACTCTTGGTTGATTGAATCCTCGAACGCGGTGACCTCTTGCTCTTTTGTCAGTTCGAGTTGAGCGGCCGCAAACAAGACACCCATGGCCGTCGCGATCGAGGCAATGTCCGACCAGGTCGCGTCCCACATGCGGGCGGCTACGAACATCAGGATGCATGCGATTGCGGGCTTGATCCGTTCAGTCGACATTGGGCGGCCACTCAAGTCTTGGATGTTGGACGTGTTCTCGCCGATCAAGTTTCATCGCCGACCCGTCCAGTTGTTGCATGGCGTGCGATCACATCCTGAATCTGGCTCGGCTCAAACGCGACATCCCAAGCCCAGCGACCGAAGCCGCCTTTCTGATTGACGCCTTCGACCCATGCAGCAAGCGCTGATCGCTTGGCGCGGTTCTGGTCGTCGTCGACGCCCTTGATTTCGAGGATCAGAGTTTTGCCGTTGGTCAGGCGGACGATGAAGTCTGGAATGAATCGTCGGCGCGATCCATTCCACAGATAGTGGATCTGGAAGCCAAGGTGGTCATTCTTGACGTAGCTGGAAACGGCTTCGCTGCGTTCGAACAGATTGGCCGCAAAGCCTTCCCACGCGCTGTCGCCAACGACGTGGCTGACCTGAGACTTCACCGTCGGAATCGTTGGCCGGGTCGTGTACCAGGTGCGCATCTGACGCGTGGAACCAATCGGCGCGTCTTCGTCGAAGATCAGTTCCATGCGCTCGCTGTTGTGCTCGTAGACGTAGCGGAGCAGATGCTGCACGACGCGATCGATGTTGAGCGTGATCAGGATGCGCTTTCGCAATGCATCCTGATGGAACAGGCTCGGGATATCGAGTTTGTCGGAAGCGATGAACTCCTCGACGATGCGGATCAGTTGCACCACCAGGAATTCTGGATTGCCGCTGAAGTTGCCGCGAATCTGATCGAAGGCCTTGCGAGCCGCGAGGAAAGTCACTCGCTGCAGGCGGAACGCTTCCGGCAGCTTCTCCAGGTCGATGACGTGGATCTTGCTCCAGTCAGTTGCGCCGCCCAGCGCAGGTGCGATCTCGGCCGAGATCGGCGTTGCTTCGGGACGCAGTTGCAGTGCGGCGACTTCATGCCAGCGAACCGCCAGCACTGGTTTCACGATCGGGTCCACGCGCAGTACGTTCGGCCAACGGATCTCCAGGCTGTTGCGCTCAGGCAGCGATTCGATCTGAGTGCTGGGTTTCGGAGGGGGAGGCGCGACGCCGTCCTCACCGACGTCCTGGAAGATCGAAAGCGGCACGCCGAAGATGTTGACGAACTCCGGCTTGAACAGCCCGTTTTCATCGACGTCGTAACCGACGCGCCGCAGGCCACGCCCGATCACCTGCTCACAGAGCAACTGGCTGGTGAAGGCACGGAGCCCCATGATGTGGGTGACGTTCTTCGCGTCCCAGCCCTCGGACAGCATCGCCACCGAAATGACGTTTTGCAGATCCTGGCCGGCGGTGCCGCGCTTGCCGACGTTGTCGACGATCTCGCGCAGGATCTCCTCCTTCTTGCGCGACAGCAGGGCTTCTTCCCGATCGATGGGCAAGCCGGCGGCCTGCACGATGGCCTGCAAGCGCTGCTCGTAGTCCTTGTCCGCTGCTGCGGTCTCGCCGATCTCCGCTTTCTCCAACACCTTGGAGTCTACGCGCAGCGTGCGTTCCGGCGCATGCAGCTCCGGCAGCAGCGAATCACCGCGATTGAAATAGCTCTCGATGCGCGCTGCGGTCTCGGTGCGGTTGCACACGGTCAGCATGACGGGCGGCGAGGTGTGGCCAGCCGCCTGCCAATCCTTCGCAGCGGCCAGCCAGTCGGCGCCGAGCAAGGTGTAGGCATCCTGGACCAAGGGCGGCAGCGGATCGGTCGGTTTGGCGCCACGTGCGTTGAGGTCTTCGGCGACCTCAGCCTCGCGATACAGGTGATAGAGCTTCGGGCGAAGCGTGCGTGCGTTGGGCAGCGCATCGTCACGCACGACCACGCGCGGTGTCTTGACCAGGCCCGCCTCGATGGCGTCATTCAATCCGAAGTCGGACACGATCCAGGAGAACAGGCCTTCGTCGGTATTGGTGCGGCCGGTGGGCGCGAACGGTGTGGCGGACAGATCGAAGCAGCGAATGATCCTGCGCGTCTTGTGCAGACGATCCAGCCCCTCGATCCAGCGCGTTGCTTCTTCGAGATCGATGCCGCGCTCTTCCGCATCCTTCTTGCTGATCTTGATGTCGGCCGGTTTGCGATAGGCGTGGTGTGCCTCGTCGTTGATGACCAAGAGGTCGCGATAGTTCGCGAGTTTGCCGAGCACGCGCCGGGTGTAGGCCTCGTCTGATTCGGCGCCTTTCTTGACGACGGATCGATCCTGCTCCTTCAGCGGCATCAGCGCATGCCAGTTGTCGATGACGATCTCGGCCTGGTTCAGGCGCTGACGCAGTGACTCGGAGGGGCAGAGCCCGAACTCGTCATAGACGTTCGCCGGGTTTCCCGGCAACAGCACCTGCAGGCGCTCACGCACGGTCAGGCCGGGCGCGACGATGAAGATCGCGCGCGAGAAGTCCTTGGTGCGCTTCGGGTAGGTAAGCGCGTTCAGCGTCTGCCAGGTGATGATCATGGACATCAGCGTGGTCTTTCCGCTGCCGGTCGCCATCTTGTTGCAGATGCGCTCCCACGGCCCGCCATCACCTTCGAGGAAGATGCCCTGCTTGAACTCTGCGGTGGCCTCGACCCACCAGATCAAGGTCTCGATGGCCTCCAGCTGGCAGAAGTAGAACGGCAGTTGCCGCGCGCCCCGGTCCTGCCAGTGCTTCAGCAGGCTGCGGGTCACGCTGGTGATGCCGGGATAGTCCGCATGTTTCCATGCATCCATGCGTTCACGGATGCGGTTCACTGTGTCCAGTGATTCGACACGGCGCGTGTTGTTGCGTGTGTCGAAGACTTCGTAGGCGGCTGGCCGCCGCCCTTCCACCAGGTTGAGCTTGGTGCCGGCGCCTTGCTGCCAGTGGCGGGTCGGGCAGTCGTAGGGTGAATTGATGATGAGCGACTTCGGTGCAGTCGTCACGCCATGAAACCTAAGAACAGCGGAATGTCGAGATGCGGAAGACGGGCCCTAGAGATGGTATCGAATACGTGTTGTCGCCAGAACGGCCACACGTTATGCGCGGCGTTGTTGTCCGCGAATGCCTTGATGCATTCTTCGTCGATCTCTGACTTGATCTCGTAATTCACGAGGAAGTCGGCCTCGATGATGAAGATGGCATTTGGGTCTTCTCTTCCCGGTTCTGATGGCGGCATCAATCGTGCACCAAGTGAAACGAGCACTTGCAATGAATTGACATCGCCTTCCGGCGTCGACTGCTTTCCTAGGAAGAAGCGGACATCACGCTTGTGTTCATGCTGAAAGGTGCCCTTGAGTTTCTCAGGGTCTCGTTCTGGCCTCGACAGGCTGCATTCAAAGAGAATGATGTCCAGAATCTTCAGGCTTTCAGAAGCTTTCCGGATCTGCTGTTTCAGTTCCGGTGTCATGCGCGACGTCGCTCTTGATAGGCATCAATTCGGACCACTACTTCCCTGCCGCTCAAGCTAGCATTCTGAAGTTGAGTGGAAGACGGGCGAAGTTCGCCGTATTGAACATAGTCGCCAGAGTGCCAACCTCCGGACGGGGACAGGCCGGCCTCGAACCGAAGATACTCGATCACCCCAGGAACGAAATCGGCGACCTTGATCAGTCGATCCATCGCCACGCTCTGAGTCACATCGCCGCGCTCGTACTTTGAGAACGCATTGGCGCCGCCGCCAAAAACTTCGGACGCCTGGGCCTGAGTAAGGTCCAAGCGCTCTCGAATCGCACGTATCTCTGCACCCGTCAGCAAGCCGTCGGCCGTACGCTTTGCATCGGCAATTTTCAGCTGATTCCGACGAATCTGATGCGCAAAGACAGGGTCGGCGCCGCAAGCGTCGCATCGGAAGCACTCAAGATTTGTGACTCGAACCGTTGCTTCGCCATGACGGAAGTCGCCTTCCCAAGTCGAAGCAGACAAGGTGCCGATTCCACACTCGGTGCATGTCAAAGGCATGTTCATAGTTATCGCTGCAAGTGGAGAGAACACAATTCGATGACCAACACATCGTCGTCCAATCGAAACTTCACATAGAGGTCGTCGAGAGGCCGACCGATGCCCCAGCGAAGCTTGTAGACGTCATGCCATTTGCCACGGGCGACGTAACGTTCGGAGTGTGAGAAGTCTTCCGCGCGCAGAGAGCCCAAGCAGGCGCAGACGTCATCAAGTCCGTATCCGAGATTGGCCACATCGAGCTGCACTCGAGTCCCCGCATAGCGCAGCGATTGGCGCGCGGCCAAATCGTGGACCCGAACGAGCGAGTAGTCAGCATCCTGCTTCTTCTCGGGGAACTGGGTAACCATTATGGTTAGTCTTCCTTAACCGAGTCAATCCAGAGAGATTACTTTTAACGATTCGATGCCCCGGTCATCCACGATCTTGACCGCGACTTTCCGATTCTCGCCAATCTCAAAGGGTAGCGAGACAGTCCCGTGCAACTTGTCCAGCAATTCCTCGTTGAGCTCGGCCTTGATGTCCTTCTTGAGCTTGTTCCAGCCGTCCTTGGCGCCGGCCATGGGGAAGAAGAACTGGCGTGGGAAGAGGCTGCGTTCGTCGTAGTCGGTGTCGAGTGACCAGGCGGCGATCTTGCTCTTGCCGCCGGAGACCAGGTCGCCCTTCACGGTGTCAAAGTAGTCGAAGCCGTGGACCTCGACCTCGTAGCGGCCGTCCTTGCGCTTGCGTACCTCGACGTCCGGCTGGCCCATGAGCCAGAAGCTCTGGTTGCTGGAGCGCGCCTTCTTCAGGTCGTCGGTGAGCAGGTCGGTGTTCATTTGCGCCTTGAGGGCGGTGATGCCGCGCGTGGCGTCGATGTCCTTGGCTGCTTCGGGGTCGAAGGTGAAGGCGCAGAACACGATCATCTTCGGGCGCGGGAACAGTTCGCCGGCCTCGCGCATGGCGAGTTCCACCTGGCGCTGCTCCAGAGCCGCGTGCTCAGGGCCGAAGCTGACGACGATGCGTTCGCCGCTGTCAAGGTTGCCGGTGCAATGCAGGTGGCGGAAGCCTTCGCCGGTGGGCAGGGTTTCGAGCTCGGCGAACTTGAGCATCTGCCCGCCCTTGCCGCGAATGCCGGTCTTCAGCAGTTCGTCGCGCCAACGATGCTGGCGCGAAGATTCGCCGGATCGCGCAATCGACACATCGGCCTCGGCAGCCGGTGCCTGCTCATCGAGGGCGAGCACGGTCGGGAAGGGCACCGCTTCGACCGTGAAGGGGCCGGTGATGCGCAGCTTGTCCTTCGACACAGTCGGTTGGTCGTACAGCGTTTCCTGGTCGGCATGCGACGCAATCGATCGGTCCATCGCCTTCTGCATCAGTTCGCGCGTGCCCAAGAAATAGGCAAGCGCAATCTTGGCGTCCTCCGACCATTCCTTTGGAAGGTCGAACGGGACTTCCCACTCCTGCAGCGCATCGCCCTTGGCGAAGTTCAGCTGTTTGCCCTTGCGGCCACCTTCGGTGACGAGGAACGCTTCGGCGGGCGGCTTCTTCTTGAGTGCAGCATTAATCTTCTTGAGGCCTTCCTCGACGTCCGGATGCATGCGCTCCCAGATCTCGTCGATCTCGGGATTGTTGGCGATGGACTTGAGGGTGACGTGCGGGACGGTCTTGTAGATGAATCCGCCCTTCAATCCTTCGTGCGGATACTTCAGCTCGAAGTAATCGTAACTCGCGGTCATGAGTCGCTGCTTCGCGAGCGTCACGGCCACACGCGACGTATCGCAGGTGATCCAACGACGTCCCCATTTCTCAGCCACAAACGCCGTTGTGCCTGATCCACAGGTTGGATCAAGCACAAGATCGCCCGGGTCGGTCGTCATCAACAGGCAGCGCTCGATGACTTTGGTGGCTGTCTGCACCACATACACCTTTGGATCGCCAAACCCGCTTTGCCGGGTGTCGTCCCAGATGTCGATGATTGGCTTACAAGGGAAGTCGTCTGCAAATCGAACGAATCTCAGCGTTGCACCGATACCCATCAAACGCTCCGCTCGGCTCAGTCGCGATAGACCTTGCGCATTCGTCTTCCAACCGCCTTTGCCCGGTTCAAATGACGCGCTGCGAAACGAATATGAAAACTGCGTCGTCGCACCACTCGATTGTGATGTCAGTGGATTTGGGGCAAAAAGCCGAACGCTGCCTCCCTTGATGGCGTCAGGTTCGACATCTGAAGCGCTCAGTCGGCGACCGGCTCCGTCTCTGACGAATCCATAGTTGAAATCCTCGTCGTAGTCTTTTGGTAGAAACAGACGATTGAGCTTCAGTTGTTCGCGCGACTTCGCGTACCAAACTAGGAAATCACAAGTTTGAGGTACAGCGTCAACGTACCCGCTGGGACTCCCCGCTCCGGTCGTCTTTCTAAAAACGATCATCGGGAGCGCGTTGTCGCGACCGAAAATGTCGTCGAGCAGATTTCGGACGGTGTGCAAGTTCTCGTCGGAGATCTGCACGAATACGCTGCCCGATTCGTGCAGCAATTCCTTCGCGAGAAGTAGTCGATCGCGCAGGTACGTGAGGTATGAGTGGATGCCCAGCTCCCACGTATCCCGAAACGCCTTGATCATCTCCGGCTCTTGCGTCAGGTCCTGATCGCTGCGGTCCTT
This sequence comes from Lysobacterales bacterium, assembly GCA_016721845.1. Classification (NCBI taxonomy): domain Bacteria; kingdom Pseudomonadati; phylum Pseudomonadota; class Gammaproteobacteria; order Lysobacterales; species Lysobacterales bacterium. The sequence goes on along the minus strand of JADKHK010000003.1, from coordinate 133,059 downwards.
CACATCGCGCTTGTTCACGAACGGCTGGAAGTTCGAACCGTATTTGATGCCGTAGGGCGGGTCGATGTAGATCATCTGCACCTGACCGGCCATGCTCTCCTTCTGAAGCAGCGAGTTCATCACCAGCAATGAATCGCCGGCGACCAGGCGGTTCGACCAGCCGCGGTCGTGCTTGTAGAACTCGATCGCCTCGCGATACGGCAGCGGGTTCTCGAACCAGGCGCGGAACATGTCGTCCTGCGGACCGCTGGTGCCCTTGTTCTGCTTGACCCGTTCCTGAACCACCGCCAGCACCGTCGCCGGGTCGATGCGCTCGTGCACATGCAGGCTGACGGTGTCGATCTCGAAACTGGTGCGTTCGGCCTTGCCCGCCCAATTCAGATAGGGCTCGCCCATGCGCTTCAGCGTTTCCAGCGCGGCGCGCATCGTGGCGTCGTCGCCGCTGGCGAGTGCATCGTCGATCAGCTTCTCGACCTGGGCGCGGCCGACGTCGAACTGCAGCGCAGGATCGAGGTGCGGGTCGTAGACCCATTTCGTCTTCGGCTGCTCGGGGTCGGTCTCCGGCGTCACCACGCCGACGTCGGGGTTATTGCGGCGCTTCTGGTCGTGGCGATAGGCGATGACCTTGGGGTCCTCGTCGCCCTTGCGCGCTGGGTTCGTCGGCTCGCCAGTCTTGCGTTGCGACAGCGCGGCCTGCACGTCCATCTGCTTCGGCTTCGGGCGCTTGGCCTCCTCGGGGATCTCCTGGGCTTCCAGCGTCAAGCCGGGTGACGTATCCGAGTTCGTGCGCCGCACCGAGCCGCCGCGACCCATGCCCTTGGCCAGGAAACCGTCGATCAGCAGCAGGTCGCGGGCGCGGCCGTATTCGTCCTCCGCCACCGTGCGCCCAAGCCGCTCCGAGAGCAGTTCCCGCAGCCGCTGGTTGCCGATCGCCGTGCCATCGTCCGGCACCAGCTCCTTCATCGCCGCAATGAGCGCGCTGTCGATCTTGGCCATGTGCTGCAGGCTCCTGTGCTCGCCATCCGCGTGGACGGCATCCATATCGACCAGAGTCTAGCCGCAGGGGCAGAGGGCCGGGAATTGCGGGTTGTGTGGCGACCGTCCACACCCTTCTCAGGATCTGAGACTTTCAATGGAAACACTCGGCTGGCGCACTCGAACCGAACGCCAGCGTCATGCGCAAGGCGGCGGTGCAGAACTCCTCAACAGCAAGCAGGCTGGATGCTGAGGACAGGCAGGCCCGATGAGTGCCAAGGGTCGACAGAAAATGGGAGCAGCACCATGGAAGGCATTGGCATGACATCAAGTCTGCGTTCGTTTTACGGACTTCCGGGGATTCCCGGCGACCCATTTTTTTTGCTGGAAGCGAAGGCGGGGAAGTACAACCTGCCGGAGTCGGGCTCAGCAACGGAGCATGAGTTTTCGTCTCTGATGGGGTTGGTCGCAGACCCGCGCTTGATTGACGAGTTTCAGTGCTTCCTTCCGCTGATCCGAGGCATGTCGGGCTGGGTTGCATTCGCGCCCGACATCAGTGAATTGGGCTTCTGTTATCGCAGCGAGGACTATCCGGTCCTGGGAGCGCATGGCATCTCCTGGTTGTTGGTCTTGCGTCCTGGCGACCGATTTGGCCAACCGGGTCTGAAGGATCTCTTTGCCCACGAGCTTGCGCACCTTTACGCAGGAGAGGGGCATGGGGTTGCCTTTGCAATCGCATTGAATGCCATCCGTTCCCGGTGTGGCCTACCCCCAACCACGGACCCGTATGATGTCCAGGAAGCCTTTGGGGAGTTCGACTTCGATATCGATCCCGTAGAGGCCGCCAAGATTGCGCCCAACTGGTGTGCGGATATCGGCTTCGCGCTCGCGGCCTCGGACGATCTTGCTTCTACGCTTTTTGTAGGGATCGAAATGGTCCGGTCCCGGCTATGGTTGGCAGAGTCCGAAATTCGATCAATCGAAGATCTCACTCGCCTGGGTCGGGAACTGAAAGACTCGCTCGCATGTTGATCTATGGAGCGAGGCTGACATCGAGGATCTGCGGCAAGGACTTGGTCCCTGCTTCCGTCGGCATGCCTCGTGTCCCGCGGATCGATTGTCTACAGGCGTCTATGGCGTCAAGTCGAGACGCGCGAGATGCCATGGATGGACCAGATTTCCAGATACGTTGTCGTGACTCGTATTCGACGTGAGACTGATGGCATGAGCTCAACCAGCGCAGCGACTGCATCGGGGGCTGCCGCAAGACTTCGCGTACCGTTCGGCTTAAAGGACGGGCGCATGTGGACGGCGAAGCAGGTGCCGCGAGGACTCGACTGCGGCTGCGTCTGTCCCGCCTGCAAGGCACCGCTGGTTGCGAAGGCGCAGGACAGCGTCGATCGTCGACCACACTTTGCACACCACCGCGAAACCGACTGCCGGGGCGGCTTCGAGTCCGCCGTGCACCGGATGGCGAAGCAGTTGATTCATGACCACCTGCGTATCCAGATCCCGGCCTGGGGTGGCACGATCGACATGCCCAATCCACCCAGCAAGCTGGATGACCGTGGAGAAAAGTTCGTCGGCCGGACGTTGGAGTTCCCCGCACGGCTGGGGGCGTTGACGTCTGCTCTGTTGGAAGTCCCCCGTGGCGATTACGTTCCGGACGTGACCGCGCATGACGAAGAAGGCGAGCTGCTCGTCGAGATCCGCGTGAGGCATGCAGTCGGCGAACTCAAGGAGCGCCGAGTGCAATCGGATGGCGTGCGCATGATCGAGATCGATCTGTCCAGGCTGACGGTCGAACAGGTGCTGGATGATGCCGAGTTCAATCGACTGGTTCTGGAAGAGAGCGGAAATCGCCATTGGGTCTCGTATCCGGCCGCTGCCGAGGCGTGGCGCACTGCCTACAACGAGTTCCAGCGGGCATTCCGCGAGCGCAACCAGCTGATCAAGGCCGAGGCCAAGGATGCGGCCGCCAAGCAGGCGCTGGCCTTGAGCAAGGAGCGTGCGAAGCAGGCCAACAAGGATGCTGCGCGGGAGCGCATGCGGCGTCTCCTGCGTGCGCCGCATGAGTCCATGCTTGCATGTCTTCATGAACTCACCCATCCAGAACGTGTTGCGCATCTCTTGCGCGAGCGTTGGCTTCGGGATCGCGAGCAATTCGAGGTGCTCGAACAGCAGCTGGATTCCTACACGGTCATCAAGGCCCTGCAGCGATGGCACAAGGATGCGTGGGTTTACAACGACCATCCGGTCTATTTGCAAGCGCGGATCTATCGGCAGTTCATCCAGGATGCGCCGCCGGGGTCCTATATCAGCCAGGTCGACGCGGCGCGCTGGGCGCGCACCGAGATCGGCGTGGACCCGGTACTTGGCGAACTGTTCCATGCGCAATACGTCGCCACGATGGAAGCCCGTGCCGCCGGCTACTTCAAGGAAGTCGTCAGCGCCTGGTACTTCACCAACGAAGAAAACGCGCTGATTCCCAGTTTGTACGATCCCTTCGACGATTTGTTCGCCCGGTTGGTGGATGCTGGCGCGATCTGCCGGGTTAAAGACGGCCCGCATCGATACATGCGCGAGCCAGCCCCTCGCGTCAGCTCGGTGCAGGAATCCGCCATCCGGCAGGTGCTTCCGACGCCGGTTCCGGTGCGTCGACCGAGCGAATCACACCTCGCCCCCGGAACGCGAATTGAACACAAACGCTTCGGCCGCGGCACGGTGGAGAACTATCTGCCGCCTTCGTCTCACGTGTTCGCGGTGCACATTGATGGCGAGCAGGACGCGCGAATGCTGTCGCTCGATCCTTCGGATCGGCAATGGCGTCGGATCTGAATTGAGGTGGCGATTGCTCAATCGTCTACCACCGTCTACCGCGTGAAATAGTTCGTTGCAGACCTCAGAAATCTCGCTAATGTTGGATCCAGCAACAGCTCGCGCCCTCGATGCGTAATTCGGGACCGCCCCTGCGAAGCATCAAGCTTCTTGATGCTTCGCAACAGATGGATGATCGATCGGTGTTTCACTGATCACTTCATCGATCTCGACAGGACAACTGCGCCTGTCGATCCGGATCACGAGCCGCCATTCGGCACTGTTTGATCCGACTCCCTTGCTTCTCTTGGCCCGCTTTCGGGGCAAGGATGTGCCCGGCTACGTGCGCTTTCAGTGAGACCGAAAGAGTGACGCACGAGATGTTCCGCCGGAAAGCCGCCATGGCGCTCAAATTTACTGGTCAGCGAGCCAGTGACGCCAGGCAAATTCAATGACAAGGCCGTTCGTATTCGGCCACCTGCTCGTCCACGAGCACACAGCAAGTTGTTTCCAGCCCGCCCGAAAGGGTCGCCCCTGCAGCCGTGCATACGGCGCCAGTGATCGGAGTTGTCCGGTCATGCGGCGGGGCCCGTTACTCACCGATCAACATCGTCGCGCTGAGGGCTGAAACAACCGGGGTGTAAGGGCTCCCCCACCCAGCCGTCAGCGCGGCAATGCATCGGAACATGAGGAAGGAAATGAGCAAGAAATCGGAATTTCTGGCGGTGATGATGGGCATCGTTGCCGCCCTGGGTGGTTCGCATCTGACGCGCGAAGCGCGCACCCGAACCATCCAACGGTTCGTCGACATGATGTTCGACGAGGGGTTTACCCATTTCGCGAAGATCGGCGACATCGGCGGCCGCCATCTGCGCGCTTACGTCGAGCAGCGACTGAAAGATTCGGCCGGGCTCCGGACGATTCAGAACGAGATGGCCCACCTCCGCACGATATTGAGGAAGGGTGGCGCTCCGGGCGTGGCCGCCGCTCGTGAATTGTCGAACCAGGCGCTTGGCATTGGCGGCGCATCCCGTGTCGGGACGAAGACCGCGATGTCGGACGAGCAATACCAAGATGCGCGGAACTATGCCGTTTCCGGAGGGCGCCCAGGTTTTGCCGGATTGCTGGGTCTGGAGCGGCATCTCGGTCTTCGCGGCAATGAGGCGATCCATGCCCGGTCCGACACCTTGCAGCGATGGCAGCGTGAGCTCGAAGCAGATGGCGCCGTCAATGTGATCGCCGGCACGAAGGGCGGCAAAGCCCGGCGAGTGCGCGTTCAGAATGTCCTAGCAGCGAAGGATGCGGTCGCTTACGCGCTGGAGTTGACGCAGTGCCAGGGCGGGTTCCTGGTGCAGCGCGCCGACAAATGCGACGTCACTGGACTGAAGCAAGCCCGGTCGATCTATCACGGCTGGTGCAATCGCGCCGTCATCGAGCCACACGCCGCGCGCTACGCGTTCGCTCGCGACCAAGTCCATGCATACATGCATTCGGGCATGTCCGAACGCGAGGCGCTGGCGGCGACCAGCCTGGACTTGGGGCATGGCGATGGCCGCGGTCGCTGGGTGAAGAGTGTGTACATGCGCTAGCGACCGGCTTCCCGTCAATGCGCTCATTCTCGGCTGGCTTTGCTGGCGCAGTCGCCGTGGTAGGCCTGATCGTGCGCATACATTCGTGCGGCCGCAAGCGGGTGGAAAACGATGGAGATCGTGCTGATCGCAATATTGGTAGTGATGTGCTGGGCAGTCTGGCGTGCGTCCACAGCGACTGATCGCTCAAGAAAGTCATATGCCGCGCGGCATCTACTGGGGTCGTTGCCTGAGGCCGACAGAAGCCGCCGCGGTGGATCAGCCGGAAGTGCGCAAGCCAAGCCCGAGAATCCTTCCTGGGTTATTCCTGCCACCGCGATGGAGACCGTTGATCTGTTCGAAGACGACCGGTTTCCGCTTTTCGGCACCGGGATGCAGCCGGGGCGCCTTTCCGAGGTCGACCATTCCGACCCCTACGACTTCGACCCATCGAATCCGATGAGTCACGTGTTCACTGACGCCGCGAGCGAGACATTCGGGTCCAGTCTTCATAACGACGATGTCGGCCATTCGCACTACGACCCGTTCAGCGATAGCTGATCGGGCGTTTGTCGAGTATGTCGTGGCTGTGCAGACTACTTTGGAGGGAAAGATGGAGAAGAAGTTGGTTCTGGGGATTGCCGGCGGGCTTGCGCTCGTGTTGGGAACGCTGCTTCCCATCATCTCGACCGATCTGACCGGAGAACGATCTCTGTTGGATTTCGATACGACGTACGGCGTGATGATGCTCGTGATTGCGCCCGTCTCGATGCTGCTCGCGGTGCTCGGCAGGTACAGTCAGCTATTGATCGCCGTGGTTCCTGCGGCGGGTTTCATGATCGCGACCTACTACAAGTTCTACACCGCTAGATCGGAAGCATTGGCGCTCGCCAGCAACGGTGACGTCGCCTCGATGGACGTCTTCGCGCGGATGGTGATCAACGCGGGAACCAGCCTGGAGACGGTCTGGACCGGTTGGCTGGCGTTGTTGATCGGATTGGTTTGCTTGTCGATTGCGGCTTGGCCAGCTGAGCTTCGGGATGCACGGAACAAACATCAATAGGGGCGCGAACATCGACCAGTGATCGCGGGCACGCAGGGGGAAGTGCTCGACGGATGCTCGTCCAAAACGTCTCGGTGACAATGGATGCATTGGCCTGACACTTGGGGAAGGTCTGAACAAGTCTTCGTTCACCCTTCGACAAGCTCAGGGCGAACGGGTGACGCCCTGATTCCGTTCGTGGTGAGCTTGTCGAACCATGATCGGAATCAGGGCTTGGCGACTTGTTCAGAGATTCCTTAGTGAATCGTCCGTTGGAATGGAATGCTGCATCGCCCACTTTTCCAAAGGCCGTTGCCTTTCGCCGGCGGATACACTGATGCCGATGTCGGCATGAGGGGAAGCTCACCATGAGCAGTTCATTTCCAGCTGCGCGAGAGTTTCTGCTGATGAGCGAGTTCAACTATGACTTTGTTGAGCCGCTGCCGCTCTTGTTGGGAAATGGCGTCGAACTGGCGGATCCGAGCGCTGCATATTGGGCGATAGATCGCGATGACGATCGGTTCGATAACGGGTTTGCGTATGAGGAAGGATCTCGCACTACGGTGCTCCTCACTCCCGAGAGGTTCGTTGGTGCGGGCGAAGTTCATGCGTGCCTCGCGAAAGACCATCCTCCATTGCAGACCTTGAACTCCGTTCGAGACGATCTGTTCACGGCCCTGTTGGCACTGAGACTTGTCAAACCAGTGTCCTTTGATTTGCGTGCCGTGCTGACCATCGATCAGGGCATCGTCGCGCAGGCAGGACGGTATTTGGATCAGAGCGGATTCAACCCTGTGACAGCGCGGCAGTTCGGCTCAGCGGAAATCGAGAAGGCGCGCATGCTCAATCGCCGCTTGGTCAACCTTAGAAGGGGCAGAGCTTGTGCGCGAATTCGTTCAGCGCTCGCGAACTTTGGTCAGGTAACACTCGGCTTAGTAGGATCCTGGCAGCTCGCCATGCTGGGGCTGTTTGCCGCATTGGATGCTGTATTTCCGCAGCCGGGACCCACTTCGAGGAAGCAGGCCAAAGCAGCTGGGTCTTTGAAGCCCAACAGCACGTTCGACGGATTGAGCTATGGCCGGCGATTGGCGGGCCGCGTTTCGAAATTCCTGGCGGGACCTTTGCTTCGGTCTGGCGACCAAGATTGGCTGGCTGATCTCTATTCGCAGAGAAGGAATGGGTTGGCGCACGGTGCCGACTTTGTCGTGCACCGACCTCCAGTGCCCGCCGACGCGAGCCAGTCCCTCCCTCCCGCACCGGATGCTGAGTTCGGTCATCTGCACGAACTGGCAAGACTCTGCCTACTCGGGATGCTCGGATACAAGAACGCTGATTTGGCCGTTCTTCTTCCCGAGGATTCGGATCAACTCGCCATCCAAACCGCGCTCAGTTCGATCGCTGCATGTCCACCGCGCTACCTCAGGCGTCAAACACGATGGGACTAGGTTTGCGAGATTCGTGAGACAGTCGTGCTGACCTGGAATTGCCAGAACGTTATGCTTCAGTTCTTCACCGGACTTGTGCGCTTGGTTGTCCCAATAGGACAGTGTCTTTCGCATGCGCGTCCATTGCGGACTCGCTTGTCGACGCGGGGGCGCTAGAAGACGACATTGTGGTATCCCGTGTGGTATCCGCCGACGGTATGCCGTCAATAAATTCAACAAAAACATGGTCTTGAAGTCCGCATGCTGCTGATGATCGATAACTACGACAGCTTCACCTACAACCTCGTGCAGTACTTCGCCGAGCTTGGCGAAGAGGTGAAGGTGATCCGCAACGACGAGCTGGATCTCGCCGGCATCGCCGCACTGAAGCCCGATCGCATCGTGATTTCGCCGGGCCCGTGCACGCCGAGCGAAGCGGGCGTGTCGGTGGAGGTGCTGAAGACGTTTGCGGGCCAGCTGCCGATGCTGGGCGTCTGTCTCGGGCACCAGAGCATCGGCCAGGCGTTCGGCGGCAAGGTCATTCGTGCCGGCCGCATCATGCATGGCAAGACCTCGCCGATCCATCACGCCGGACAGGGTGTTTTCGCCGGCTTGCCGGATGGCTTCGAGGCGACGCGTTACCACTCGCTGGTGGTCGACAAGAACGCGTTGCCGGAGGGTCTCGAAGTGACCGCATGGACCACGAACGACGACGGCTCGATCGAGGAGATCATGGGCTTGCGTCACCGCGACTTTCCGATCCAGGGCGTACAGTTCCATCCCGAATCGATCATGACCCAGCATGGCCACGCCATGTTGAAGAATTTCCTGGCCCAGTGACCATGCCGATGACGCCGCAAGAAGCGCTCGCGCGCACCATCGAACATCGCGAAATCTTCCACGACGAGATGGTGGACCTGTTCCGCCAGATCATGCGCGGGGAGGTTTCGCCGGTCATCACCGCGGCCTTGCTCACCGGCCTGCGTGTGAAGAAGGAGACCATCGGCGAGATCGCCGGCGCCGCCCAGGTGATGCGCGAGTTTTCGGCGCGCGTCGAGATCGCGCCAGATCCGCATTTCGTCGACATCGTCGGCACCGGCGGCGACGGCGCACACACCTTCAATATCTCGACCGCGGCGATGTTCGTCGCGGCCGCGGCGGGCGCCAAGGTGGCCAAACATGGCAATCGCAGCGTATCGAGCAAGTCGGGCGCTGCGGATGTGCTCGAAGCGCTCGGCGCACGCATCGACCTGCAGCCGGCGCAGGTCGCGGAATGCATCCGCCGCACCGGCATCGGTTTCATGTTCGCGCCGATCCATCATCCGGCGATGAAGAATGTCGCCGCGGTGCGCAAGGAGCTCGGCGTGCGCACGATCTTCAACATCCTCGGTCCGCTGACCAATCCCGCCGGCGCAGCGAACATCCTGATGGGCGTGTTCCATCCCGATCTGGTCGGCATCCAGGTGCGCGTGCTGCAGCGCCTCGGCGCGCGCAATGCCCTGGTGGTCTACGGCCGCGATCAGCTGGACGAGATCACGCTGGGCGCCGCGACCCTGGTCGGCGAACTGCGCGATGGCGTCGTGCGCGAATACGAAGTGCATCCCGAAGACTTCGGCCTGCGCATGGCGTCGAGCCGCAACCTGCGCGTCGACGATGCCGAGCAGTCGCGCACGCGCGTGCTCGAAGCGATCGATGGCATCGACGGGCTGCCGCGCGAGATCGTTGCGCTCAACGCCGGCGCCGCGTTGTATGTCGCTGGCGTGGCGGGCGATATCGGCGACGGCATTGGACGTGCACGGGAAGCGATGGGCAGCGGCGCGGCGCGGCGCAAGCTGGACGAGTTCGTGGCCGCGACCCAGGCGATCGCGGGTGCCGCAAATGGCTGATGGTTTCGCGACGCTGCCGCAGCCGCCGTATTACGCCGTGATCTTTTCGTCGCTGCGACGCGGCGGACCCGATGATGGCTATGCCGGGACGGCGGCGCGCATGCTCGAGCTGGTCCAGCAGCAACCCGGATTTCTCGGCGCCGAATCCGCGCGGGGCGCCGACGGCTTCGGCATCACCGTGGCCTACTTCGACAGCGAGGCCGCGATCGCGCAGTGGCGGATGCAGGACGAGCACGCGACGGCGCGTCGTCGTGGCCGCAACGAATGGTATGAACATTTCGAGGTGCGCGTGGCTCGGGTCGAGCGTGCCTACGGCAAGGCTTCCGGAGCGGCATCGGCATGAGCGACATTCTCGAACGCATCCTCGATCGCAAGCAGATCGAAGTGGCCGATCGCCGCGTCTACCAGCCGCTGGATGATCTCAAGGCGCGAGCGGCCGACATGGTGCCGACGCGGGGATTCGCGGAGGCGCTGCGCACGCGCATCGCGCGCGGCGAATCGGCGGTGATTGCCGAGATCAAGAAGGCTTCGCCGAGCAAAGGGGTGATCCGCCCCGACTTCAGGCCCGCGGAGATCGCGGCGAGTTACGAGCGGGGCGGCGCAGCCTGCCTGTCGGTGTTGACCGACGTCGATTTCTTCCAGGGAGCCGACGCCTACCTGCAGCAGGCGCGTGCAGCGTGCCGTCTGCCGGCTCTGCGCAAGGACTTCACGGTTGATGCGTATCAGTTGTACGAGTCGCGCGTGCTCGGCGCCGATTGCATCCTGCTCATCGTCGCGGCACTGGGTGCCGACCAGTTGCAGCACTACGCCGGTCTGGCGATCGAGATCGGCCTCGATGTGCTGATCGAGACGCATGACGCCGGGGAAATGGCGCAGGCACTGCGCACGGCGTCGCCGCTGATCGGAGTCAACAACCGCAATCTGCGCGACTTCTCGGTGTCGCTGGAAGCCACGCTCGCGTTGCGCGATCACGTCGACGCCAGTCGCATCCTGATCACCGAGAGCGGCATCCACAGCCGCGACGATGTCGCGACGATGCGGTCCGCCGGCGTACACGCTTTTCTGGTCGGAGAAGCCTTCATGCGCGCAGACGACCCGGGCGCAGAGCTGCAGCGGCTGTTCGCATGAATCTGCGCATCGTCGCGTTCGAGCCGACATTGCGCGCCCATTTCGGCCGCCTCAACCGCGAGTGGCTGGAGCGCCATTTCGAGGTCGAGCCGATCGATGCCGAGGTGCTCGATCATCCCGAGCAACGCATCCTCGCGGGTGGTGGCCGCATCCTGTTTGCCGTGCTCGGCGACGATGTCGTCGGTACCTGCGCTCTGCTGCAGGAGTCCCCCGGCGTCTACGAATTGACCAAGATGGCGGTCACTGCCGCCCATCAGGGCGCGGGGATCGGCCGATTGCTGCTGGATGCGATAGTCGACGAGTTCCGGCGCCTCGGTGGTGACACCTTGTTCCTCGAGACCCATTCTTCGCTGAAAGCGGCGATTTCGCTGTACGAACGCGCCGGCTTCGAGCATCGCGGCCATAAGCCGGATTCGCATTACGCGCGCTCCGACACCTACATGGTCTGGCGCGATCCGGGTGCGAGCTAGGTCAGGCGTCGCACAGCTGCTTCACGAAGCGCAGCGAGGATTGTTCGAAGCCGCAACGGCGATAGAACGCGTGGGCGTCGGTGCGTGAAGCGGCCGTGGTGAGTTCAAGTCGAGCCGCGTTTTCGCGGCGGCTGGCATTCTCGGCGTAACGCAACAACTCGCGGCCGATGCCGTGCTTGCGGAAGCGGTCGTCCACCACCAGCGCCGTGATGCGGCAGGTCTCGCGGCCGAGCGGCAGGTAGAACATGAAGTCGAGACTGACCAGGCCGCAGACGGCGTCTTTCCACTCCGCGACAACGAGCGCCTGTCTCGGGCTGGCGTTGACGCGGCGAATGCGACGTTCGGCCTCGGCCAGGTCGCAGGGATAACCCAGCGCTTCGATCAAGCGCGAAACCGCGCCGGCGTCATGCAGTTTCGCGTCGCGGAAACGCAGGCCGCCGTGATGGTCCTTGTCCGCAGGCGCGACCGACGCGCCCACTCAGCGCGTTCCGAAGACCACGATGGTCTTGCCGGTGACGCCGATCTTGCCCTGTTCTTCAAGCTGCTTCAGCACGCGTCCGGCCATTTCGCGCGAGCAGCCGACGATGCGCGACAGCTCCTGGCGCGAAACGCGGATCTGCATGCCCTTCGGATGCGTGAGTGCATCCGGCTCGCCGCACAGATCCAACAGCGTGCGCGAAATCCGGCCGGTCACATCCATGAACGCCAGACGGCTGACCTTGCGGCTGGTGTGCAGCAGGCGCCGCGTCAACTGCGAACCAATCGCGAACATCAGCTTCGGGCACTCGTCGCGCAGCGTGCTCTCGAATAGCGCGAGCAGTCGCTCATAGCTGATTTCGGCGAGTTCGCAGGCGGTGCGCGTTCGAACCAGGACTTCACGCTTGCTGGTCTCGACGAACAGGCCGAGTTCGCCGATGAACTCGCCCTTGTTCAGGTAAGCCAGGATCAGTTCGCGACCGTCATCGTCCTCGGCAACCACGCTGAGCGAGCCGTCGACGATGTAATACAGCACGTCGGCGCGGTCGCCCGGCATGAAGATCGCCGTGCGGTTCGGGTAGCGGCGGCGATGGCAGGCACCGAGGAAACGATCGATCGACGGGCCCTCAAGCGCCAGCGAACGCGGCGTGACGGTCTTGGGCATGGCGTCGTGCAGGCCTGCCAGATGGTCGGGATTGGAGTTGGGCATCGCGGTCTCGATTGCGCGGAATGTTCACGTTTATAGGACGGTGCCGGGCCGATTTCAAACGCTGCGCTGAATCCGGACGCCGCAAGGTTACCCCTGCCGGAGGATTTGCCCCATAATCCGCGCCCCTTTCACCCGTGGCGACTGAGGAAAAGCACCATGGTCAAGCCGCTTCCGCGATTGCAACTGCAGGGTTTCAACAACCTGACCAAGGCGCTGTCGTTCAATATCTACGACATCTGCTACGCGGTGACGCCGGAACAGCGCGACCGCTACATCGAATACATCGACGAACAATACGATGCCGATCGCCTGACGCAGATCCTGACCGAGGTGGCCGAGATCATTGGCGCGAACATCCTCAACGTCGCGCGCCAGGACTACGACCCGCAGGGTGCGTCGGTGACGATCCTGATCTCCGAGCATCCGATCGTCGAGAAGCTCGGCAAGGACATGATCTCCGAGGCCGTGGTCGCGCATCTCGACAAGAGCCACATCACGGTGCACACCTATCCGGAGACGCATCCGCACAACGGCATTGCGACGTTCCGTGCCGACATCGATGTGGCCACCTGCGGCGTGATTTCGCCGTTGAAGGCGCTGAACTACCTGATCGACAGCTTCGAATCCGACATCGTCACGATGGATTACCGCGTCCGTGGATTCACCCGCGACATCAAGGGCAAGAAGCACTACATCGACCATCGCATCAATTCGATCCAGGACTATCTCGCGAAGCACATCAAGCAGAAGTACGAGATGTTCGACGTCAACGTGTATCAGGAGAACATCTTCCACACGAAGATGCACGTGAAGGAGTTCGATCTCGACAACTACCTGTTCGAGGCGCAGGCCAAGGATCTGTCGTTCAAGGATCGGCTCCGCGTCGAGGCGCAATTGAAACGCGAGATCGAGGAACTGTTCCACGGCCGCAACCTGGTCTGACCGGATTGCTGTTCCGCAATACGAACGGGCCGCTCTGCGGCCCGTTCCGTTTCCGGACTCAGATGCGATAGGCGACGAAGCGCATGACGTCCGCGCAATAGCCCATCAGGCGGCGAATGGGTGTCGCCAGTTCGACGGCGCCGCGATCGAGCGCATGCTGGCCATGTTCGATTTCTTCGCCCTGCATCGTTTCGAGAATCGCGCGTGATCGGGCGTCGGCGAGGGGCAGCCGATCGAGATGATCGTCGAGGTGGGCTTCCACCTGGCGCTCGGTTTCGACCACGAAACCCAGACTGATGCGGTCTCCGAACAGCGCGGCCGTCGCGCCGATCGCGTAACTGCCGGCAAACCAGAGCGGGTTGAACTGGCTCGGCAGTGCGTCGATTTCCGCAAGTCGCGCCGAACACCAGAGCAGATGATCGTGTTCTTCGCGCGCGGCCTGCAGCAGGTGTGCCCGCGTGTCCGCAGATTCGGCCACGGCGGCCTGACCCAGATATAGCGCCTGCGCGCAGACTTCGCCGGTGTGGTTGATGCGCATCAGGCCGCCGACAAGGCGGCGGTCGCGTTCGTTCAGTTCAGGCGACTGTTGCAATTGAGCGGGATTCGCTCGCGCAGTCGGGTGGGGCTCGGATTCCAGCGTGCGGGCGGTATCGAGCGCTGCAATCGCGTGATCAAGCAACGTCATGCGTCGGAAGCTCATTCGGGTCGTCCATTCAGATAGTCAGCCACCAGTTCCGCCGGATGCAGCACCAGCATCGGAGTACCCAGATCGAACAGGGCTTGCGACAGTTGCGCCCGGCAACCACCATTCGCGCTGACGACGATGTCCGGATGCAGCATGCGGATCTGCTCTGCCACGGTCGCGCCGAGTTGTTGCGAGATCGCTGGTTGGTTCATGCAGTAGGTGCCGGCTGCGCCGCAACACCCCGGTTGCACCGGCAGTTCGAGACGTATCGCGCCGGGCAGTTGGTCGATCAGGCGACGCATCGATTCCGCTTCGCCGGCGAGGCCTTGTTGCGTGCACGGCACATGCAACGCGATGCGCATTGGCCGTGTCGCGAATCGATCGACGAGCTGCGGCCATTGTTGTTCCAGCCAAGACGCGACACCCGTGATCGCTGGTGTCGCCAGTCGCCGCTGCCATGCAGCCGTGCATCCGGAGTTGATGGCAACGATGCGGTCCGGTTCGTCGACGATCGGCATGCACGGTGGCGACGCGAATCCGAGATGCTGGTCAAGTGCGCCGCAGCATCGCGCATCGTCGATTACGGGTTTGGCGCCGGCGATGGCGGCGACGAATGAAATTGCCTCGACTGAGCTGCGTTCCAGGGTGTGTGCGGCGCAGCCCGCCAGGATCAAGTCGGTGCGTGCCTTGGTACCGTTCGCCCGAGTGTGCCGCGCGGCGCGCGCCGAGATCGTCGATGCGAGGCCATCGAGGTTCGTCCGGCGCCGGAATGCGCTTGGCGAGAACGCGCGCACGGCCACGGCGCCGCGCAGAAGCATCTGCAGCAACGCAGGCCGCCGTGCCAGTCTCCGTGCGAGTTGGCCGGCCCAGTGTTCGCGCGTTCGCGCACGACCGGAGCGAGTCAGGATGAGTGCTTCGATGAATGGCACCTTGGGTGGGCACACGCGCTCGCATCGACCGCAGGCGAGACAGCTGTCCAGCGAGGGTTGTGAATCGCCAGTGGCCTGTCCTGTCGCGATGCGGGCCATCAACGCCAGCCGGCCGCGTGGCGATTCCGCCTCGTTGCGCGTCACCAGATAACTCGGGCAATGCGGCAGGCAGAGTCCGCACATCACACATTGCGCAGCAATGGCGGCGACACGGCGATCCGCGGGTGTTGTCGTGAAGGCTTGTGACATCGACGTATTCGAGCTTGAGATTCACCGGCGGGAGGCCAAACAGTAGCTCAGCTGGATCGTGTGGCGGCGGCGGACAAGAAGATGCTTGCCAAGGCCCGGGGCCATAGGTAAGATCTCCTCCCCCTCGCGACCCGTGCAACACAAAACGAAGTCGCACAGAGGTGTTGACAGCCATCAAAACCGCTCTATAATGCGCGGCTCACTCGGGACGAAATGTTCTGGGGCTGGCGGACGAAAGTTCGCGATGGTTTGATCTTTGACAGCGTGCACAGGTGTTTTGAATGGGCGCCTGGTGGGTGAACAACCTGCCGAAATGTTTTATGGCGTCCAAGGAAAGAACAGTAGTTTTAACGCTAGTGGTTTGACTTGGTTCGCTCATCAGTCTTGATTTAACTGAAGAGTTTGATCCTGGCTCAGATTGAACGCTGGCGGCATGCCTAACACATGCAAGTCGAACGGCAGCACGGCAGTAGCAATACTGTGGGTGGCGAGTGGCGGACGGGTGAGGAATACGTCGGAATCTGCCCAATCGTGGGGGATAACTAACCGAAAGGTTAGCTAATACCGCATACGACCGAGAGGTGAAAGCGGGGGACCGCAAGGCCTCGCGCGATTGGATGAGCCGACGTCGGATTAGCTTGTTGGTGGGGTAAAGGCCTACCAAGGCAACGATCCGTAGCTGGTCTGAGAGGATGATCAGCCACACTGGAACTGAGACACGGTCCAGACTCCTACGGGAGGCAGCAGTGGGGAATATTGGACAATGGGCGCAAGCCTGATCCAGCAATGCCGCGTGTGAAGAAGGCCTTCGGGTTGTAAAGCACTTTTATCAGGAACGAAAAGCGTTGGATTAATACTCTGACGTGCTGACGGTACCTGAGGAATAAGCACCGGCTAACTTCGTGCCAGCAGCCGCGGTAATACGAAGGGTGCAAGCGTTAATCGGAATTACTGGGCGTAAAGCGTGCGTAGATGGTTCGCTAAGTCGGATGTGAAAGCCCCGGGCTCAACCTGGGAACTGCATCCGATACTGGCGGACTAGAGTGTGATAGAGGATGGCGGAATTCCCGGTGTAGCGGTGAAATGCGTAGAGATCGGGAGGAACATCCGTGGCGAAGGCGGCCATCTGGATCAACACTGACGTTGAGGCACGAAAGCGTGGGGAGCAAACAGGATTAGATACCCTGGTAGTCCACGCCCTAAACGATGTCGACTGGATGTTGGGTGCAACTTGGCACTCAGTATCGAAGCTAACGCGTTAAGTCGACCGCCTGGGGAGTACGCGCGCAAGCGTGAAACTCAAAGGAATTGACGGGGGCCCGCACAAGCGGTGGAGTATGTGGTTTAATTCGATGCAACGCGCAGAACCTTACCTGGTCTTGACATGTCGAGAACCCTTCAGAGATGAGGGGGTGCCTTCGGGAACTCGGGAACACAGGTGCTGCATGGCTGTCGTCAGCTCGTGTCGTGAGATGTTGGGTTAAGTCCCGCAACGAGCGCAACCCTTGTCCTTAGTTGCCAGCGGGTAATGCCGGGAACTCTAAGGAGACTGCCGGTGACAAACCGGAGGAAGGTGGGGATGACGTCAAGTCATCATGGCCCTTACGGCCAGGGCTACACACGTACTACAATGGTCGGTACAGAGGGTTGCAATACCGCGAGGTGGAGCCAATCCCAGAAAACCGATCCCAGTCCGGATTGGAGTCTGCAACTCGACTCCATGAAGTCGGAATCGCTAGTAATCGCGGATCAGCAGTGCCGCGGTGAATACGTTCCCGGGCCTTGTACACACCGCCCGTCACACCATGGGAGTTTGTTGCACCAGAAGCAGGTAGCTTAACCGCAAGGGGGGCGCTTGCCACGGTGTGGCCGATGACTGGGGTGAAGTCGTAACAAGGTAGCCGTATCGGAAGGTGCGGCTGGATCACCTCCTTTAGAGTCTGGCAGGCATCCGCCGGGCGTCCATTCAAGATACCTGTACAAAACCAGAGAACGCGGTCACGCGTGGAGCTTGCTCCATGCGCTGCGCTCGAAGCGCACATTGGGTCTGTAGCTCAGGTGGTTAGAGCGCACCCCTGATAAGGGTGAGGCCGGAGGTTCGAGTCCTCCTAGACCCACCAACGCTACGGGGCCATAGCTCAATTGGTAGAGCACCTGCTTTGCAAGCAGGGGGTCGTCGGTTCGAACCGACTGGCTCCACCAGTTGCGCCTGATCCATTCTCTGGAAAGCACGCTGAAACAAACAGAACATTTGGGTGGATCGAAGATCGCTCCACCCAAGTGGTTTAGAAGCCGGACGCTGAAGTCCTGGTTTCGTTCTTTGACAAGATGGGACGTAACAAGCGTTTGGGGCTCGCCCTCATGCGATCGCGCAAGCGATGGTGTGAAAGCGAAGCTTCCGAATGTGTCGTTGAGGCAAGTAAGCGAAATGAATGAGGTTTGTTTGATGCTCCCAGGACGCGAAGGCGTTTTGGGGTTATAGGGTCAAGCGAACAAGCGCATACGGTGGATGCCTTGGCGGTCAGCGGCGATGAAGGACGTGGCAGCCTGCGAAAAGCCTCGGGGAGTCGGCAACAGACTTTGATCCGGGGATGTCCGAATGGGGAAACCCACTCCGCAAGGAGTATCCGCACCTGAATACATAGGGTGTGGAAGCGAACCGAGGGAACTGAAATATCTCATTACCTCGAGGAAAAGAAATCAACCGAGATTCCCCCAGTAGTGACGAGCGAACGGGGACCAGCCCTTAAGTGCATGATGTTCTAGTGGAACAGTCTGGAAAGTCTGGCCATAGACGGTGATAGCCCGGTACGCAAAAGGGCATCGTGCATGAAATTGAGTAAGGCGGGGCACGAGAAACCCTGTCTGAATATGGGGGGACCATCCTCCAAGGCTAAATACGTCTGACCGACCGATAGTGAACAAGTACCGTGAGGGAAAGGTTAAAAGAACCCCGGTGAGGGGAGTGAAATAGACCTGAAACCGTATGCGTACAAGCAGTGGAAGCCCGCAAGGGTGACTGCGTACCTTTTGTATAATGGGTCAGCGACTTACTGTTCGTGGCAAGCTTAACCGTATAGGGAGGCGAAGGGAAACCGAGTCTGATAAGGGCGCATAGTCGCGGGCAGTAGACCCGAAACCAGGTGATCTAGCCATGCTCAGGGTGAAGGTCGGGTAACACCGACTGGAGGCCCGAACCCACTCCCGTTGCAAAGGTAGGGGATGAGGTGTGGCTAGGAGTGAAAAGCTAATCGAACCTGGAGATAGCTGGTTCTCCTCGAAAGCTATTTAGGTAGCGCCTCATATGTATCCTCTTGGGGGTAGAGCACTGTTATGGCTAGCGGGTCATCGCGACTTAGCAAACCATTGCAAACTCCGAATACCAAGACGGACTGTATGGGAGACACACGGCGGGTGCGAACGTCCGTCGTGAAAAGGGAAACAACCCAGACCCTCAGCTAAGGTCCCAAAATTACCGCTCAGTGGAAAACGATGTGGGAAGGCTAAAACAGCCAGGAGGTTGGCTTAGAAGCAGCCACCCTTTAAAGAAAGCGTAATAGCTCACTGGTCGAGTCGGCCTGCGCGGAAGATTTAACGGGGCTAAGCGGTATACCGAAGCTAGGGATGCACAGCAATGTGCGTGGTAGAGGAGCGTTCTGTACGCCTGCGAAGGTGGCTTGTAAAGGCTGCTGGAGGTATCAGAAGTGCGAATGCTGACATGAGTAACGATAATGCGGGTGAAAAGCCCGCACGCCGAAAGCCCCAGGTTTCCTTGCGCAACGTTCATCGGCGCAGGGTGAGTCGGCCCCTAAGGCGAGGCAGAAATGCGTAGTCGATGGAAAGCTGGTTAATATTCCAGCACCGCTCGTGATTGCGATGGGATGACGGAGAAGGCTAGGTGTACCGGGCGTTGGTTGTCCCGGGGAAAGGCGGTAGGTGTGGGTCTTAGGCAAATCCGGGACCCTCTACACCGAGCACCGAGACGAGTTCATTAGAACGAAGTCACCGAGGCCACGCTTCCAGGAAAAGTCTCTAAGCTTCAGATCACGAGGACCGTACCGTAAACCGACACAGGTAGGCAGGGTGAGAATCCCAAGGCGCTTGAGAGAACTCGGGTGAAGGAACTAGGCAACATAGCACCGTAACTTCGGGAGAAGGTGCGCCCAGTATCGTGGTGATATGCATCACTGAGCGATATTGGGCCGCAGTGACCAGGCCGCTGCGACTGTTTATCAAAAACACAGCACTCTGCAAACACGTAAGTGGACGTATAGGGTGTGACGCCTGCCCGGTGCCGGAAGGTTAATTGATGGGGTCAGCGCAAGCGAAGCTCTTGATCGAAGCCCCGGTAAACGGCGGCCGTAACTATAACGGTCCTAAGGTAGCGAAATTCCTTGTCGGGTAAGTTCCGACCTGCACGAATGGCGTAACGACAGCGGCGCTGTCTCCACCCGAGACTCAGTGAAATTGAAATCGCTGTGAAGATGCAGCGTTCCCGCGGCAAGACGGAAAGACCCCGTGAACCTTTACTACAGCTTTACACTGAACGTTGAGTTCGTCTGTGTAGCATAGGTGGGAGCCTTTGAAGTCCAGGCGCTAGCTTGGATGGAGGCGACGTTGAAATACCACCCTGATGTGCTTGACGTTCTAACCTAGGCCCGTAATCCGGGTCAGGGACCGTGTATGGTGGGTAGTTTGACTGGGGCGGTCTCCTCCTAAAGAGTAACGGAGGAGCACGAAGGTGAGCTCAGCGCGGTCGGACATCGCGCAGTGTGTGCAATGGCATAAGCTCGCTTGACTGCAAGATCGACGGATCAAGCAGGTACGAAAGTAGGTCATAGTGATCCGGTGGTTCTGTATGGAAGGGCCATCGCTCAACGGATAAAAGGTACTCCGGGGATAACAGGCTGATACCGCCCAAGAGTTCATATCGACGGCGGTGTTTGGCACCTCGATGTCGGCTCATCACATCCTGGGGCTGTAGTCGGTCCCAAGGGTATGGCTGTTCGCCATTTAAAGTGGTACGCGAGCTGGGTTCAGAACGTCGTGAGACAGTTCGGTCCCTATCTGTCGTGGGCGTTGGATATTTGAGAGGGGCTGCTCCTAGTACGAGAGGACCGGAGTGGACGTATCTCTGGTGTTCCGGTTGTCACGCCAGTGGCATTGCCGGGTAGCTAAATACGGAAGAGATAACCGCTGAAAGCATCTAAGCGGGAAACTCGCCTCAAGATGAGATATCCCGGGACACAAGTCCCCAAAGGAACGATGAAGACTACGTCGTTGATAGGCAGGGTGTGTAAGACCGTGAGGTTCAGCTAACCTGTACTAATGATCCGTGTGGCTTGTCCCTATAACCTCAAGACGCTTTACGCCTCGATGACACATCGAAGCAAGCCTCTTACCTTGTTACGTCCCATCACCCCATGCGAGTCCGCGCTCATGCGCGACTCCAGCCGTCTCCTTGGCGGCCATAGCGCAGTGGTCCCACCTGTTCCCTTCCCGAACACAGAAGTGAAACGCTGCAGCGCCGATGGTAGTGTCGCTTAAGCGATGCAAGAGTAGGTCACCGCCAAGGGCTGTATACTGAACGCCCCGTCGAGCAATCGACGGGGCGTTTCTCTTTTCGCAATTCTGATTTGCACCGTGAACTTGCGGTATCGCCATCAGTCTCAGTACCGCAACGCCATCGTCGACGAGCGCATGTACCTCGATCATTTCGAACTCAGGGAAGCGCCGTTCTCGATCACGCCGGATCCGCGTTTCGTGTATCTGACTGCGCAGCATCGGGATGCGTTGGCGCATCTGCTGTTCGGCATCAACCAGGGCGGTGGCGGCGGATTCGTGCAGCTCACCGGGGAAGTCGGCACCGGCAAGACGACGCTGTGCCGCCTGCTCATGGCCCAGGTTCCGGAAAACGTGCGCATTGCTCTGGTGTTGAACCCGATGCAACAACCGATCGAGTTGTTGCGCACGATCTGCGATGAGTTGCGCATCCTGCTGCCGAAGCGGACCTCCAGCATCAAGGTGTTGACGGATGCACTGACCCGGTACTTGCTTGAATCCTATGCCAGCGGCTTGCGTGTCGTGCTGATCATCGACGAGGCGCAGAACCTCTCGTTCGATGCCCTGGAGCAGGTGCGCTTGCTGACGAACCTGGAGACGCCCACTCAGAAACTGCTGCAAATCATCCTGCTCGGACAGCCGGAGTTGCGCGATGTGCTGTCGCGCCCGGAATTGCGGCAACTGGCACAGCGCATCACCGCCCGCTTTCATCTGGCGCCGCTCTCGGCCGACGACACGGCCACATACATCGAACATCGATTGGCCGTCGCCGGTCGCAAGCGCCCGCTGTTCACCGCCAACGCGTTGCGAGAATTGCACCGACGTACGCAAGGTTTTCCGCGCTCGATCAATGTCGTGGCAGACCGGGCATTGCTCGGTGGTTACGCCCGCTCGCTGGAACAGATCGAAGCGGACTTGGTTCGAGCGGCCGCGGACGAAGTTGCAGGGCCAACCATGGCGGCGCCGCGACATCGGCGGCACCTTGGCGTGATCGCAATCATCGTGCTGGTGCTTCTGGGGGTCGTGCTGTCGTGGATTCTCTGGTGGCCGCGCGTTGATGATCCGGTGATGCCGGTGACAACCGTCGCGGCGCCGACGTCGAGTCCGCCAGTCGCCCCATCGGACGACCAGTCCACTTTTGCCGCTTTTCCGTCTGCCGGACCAGCGGCCGATGTCATCGCGGGCTGGTGGAGCAGCCCAAGCCACGATGCGTCGGTAGGTTGCGGTGACGCGTCCTCGTCCGGCGCGTTGTGCGCGCGACTGCGTCTGAACGAGTCGATGTTGCGAGAGCTGAATCGGCCATTGGCGCTGAATTTGCGCGACCAGGGTGCGCGTCCGTGGTTCGCGTTGCGCCGTTTGAAGGCGCAGGCTGCGCAGATCGCGGGACCGAATCGCATCGCCAACCGGCGCTGGCAGGACATCGGTCCACGCTGGCTCGGCGATGCCATGCTCGTGGTACCGCGCCCGGCAGGTTACGACGGTGTCGTGATCTCCACCGGCGCAGAAGGCCCGTTGGTCGAGTTGATCCATGCGGCGCTGTTCGGCTTCGATCGCGTTGCGGCCAGGCTGCCCGCACGTTATGGCGACGACACTGCGGCGCGCATTCGTCGGCTGCAGGATCAATACGGCCTGAATGCCGACGGATTGGTTGGCCCCGAGACCATGGCATTGCTCATCGCGTTTCAGCCACAAGGTCCGCGTTTGTCCGATGGTGTCGATGCCGACGCTTTCGTTTCTGCTCCGCAACAGTGAAACTGCGCGCATGTCCCTGATCCACGAAGCACTACAGAAAGCCGAAGCAGAACGACGCGCGGGTGAGTTGCCGCCACTGGTTTCGGCGACACCAATGCGGCGTAGCCCCGAGGCCAGTTCGCGCAAGACCTTGTGGGTCATGATCGGGTTGGCGGTGCTGGCCGCGGCGGCCTATACCAACCGCGCGTTGATCATGCCCGCTGGCAATGAGCGAGCTGCGGCGTCCGCAGCTGATGCCGTTGCTGAAACCGCCCCACGCGAGCCCGCGATTGAGCCGGCGCCGGCGGAGCCCGTCGCGCGCAAGCCGCTGGCCCTGCGTCAGCCACCACCCGCGGCGCCCGCGACCGATGCATTCACCGCGGCCCAGACCGACGCGATCGCGGCGAAACTGGGGGCGGGACGCCATGCCGAACCCGAGTTGCAGGAAGCTCCGGAAGTCTCCGAATCCGCGGCCTCGGTCCCGGTGATCCCTGTCCCGGTTCCGTTGCCCATCGCCGAATCGAACGCGCCCGACGACACGCTCGCCGAAGCAGCGCAGGCCGAGATGAGCGAGCCGTCTGCCCTGCCGCCACCGGTGCCGAAAGAATCCGGAACACCGGTAACGTCTGTGACGGCTCCGCCGCCTTCCCAGCAGCCCGCTTCGCCTTCATCGCCGAACGGCAGCACCGCCGTGCCGATGCTGTTCGAACTCCCGCTCGCGACCCGGCAAGCATTGCCGCCGTTGAAAGTCACGATGCAGGTGTATCACCAGGATCCGACCCTTCGTTTCGCGATCATCGACGGCAAGCGCGTCAATGAACAGGGGGTCGTCGGCAACGAACTGAACCTGATCGAGATCGAGCGAGATGCACTGCTGCTTGAATATCGCGGCACCCGCTTCCTGCTGCCGCGACTTGGGCGCTGATGTTCGTCCACGTCCCGTCACGCCGCAAGCCGCGTCCAGCGATCGCGACCTATTTCCTGGTCGCGTTGTCGATCGCGATGTTCATCGCGTGGTGGGGGCAGTCGCCCGAGGCGCGTACGCGCTGGCTGCACTTGCTCGGTGTGCTGCCCAGCGACTGGGTGGCGATCGCGAGCCAGGGGTCGAAGGTCTTCGTGCTGCATGTCGTTCGACTCGCAACCGCGCTGTTCGTGCACGCGGACGGACTGCACCTGATCGGTAACCTGGTGTTCCTGCTGGTGTTCGGTGCATCGGCAGAGAAGCCGCTCGGCGCGCCGCGCCTGATCGCCCTGTTCCTGTTGTGTGGCATGGCGGCGAATCTGGTCGGGGCCTTGTGGTTCCCGGCCCAGTCGGCTCCGATCATCGGTTCCAGTGGCGCGGTGTCGGCCCTGGTGGGTGCCTATGCGACCCTGTTCCCGCGCTCGCGACTCGGACTCATGTTGCCGCTGGGCGCTTTCTTCGAATTCGTGCGCATGCCGGCCTATGGCCTGATCGGCTTGTGGGTTCTGGTTCAGGTCCTGATGTTCGTGCTCACGCCCGGGGGCTCGCCGATCGCCTGGCCGGTGCATCTGGCCGGATTTGCCTGCGGTGTCGGCTACGCATTGCTGTCGCGCGACGCGATCGCGCGACGATTGCGCAACTGAGCATGACTAAGGCTTTTGCGCCGCCTGTGCCTCGACCGGGTCGATGCATTCGACTTGTTCGAACAATGCATCCTTCACGATCAGCGGGTCACGCATCACCACGTTCGGCGCCGCATTCGCGACCTCGAAACGCGCACTGAACTTGCCGGAAATCACCGCTCCGGTCGCTGTGGGGACGATCGCGGTCAACGTTGCCGTCGTGTCTTGCGGCCGCCCGTACGCCAGTCCCGTGGTGGTGGCCATGCCATCGACGATGGCGCGCGCGCCCGGGGCATCGCCGCCCCGCTCGATCCCGACCTGGATGGTATGGGCGAGATCGTCGGTGAAGGTAAGCAGGTAGCGGCTCTGGTGATCCTTGCCGTCGCTGCGGATCAGGCATTCGAAGGACGCCGTGCCGCCGACGACCGGCTGATCGTTGACGGTCGCGGTGAAGTTGCGATCGGTCGGGGGCGCCGGTTGCGGTGGCGGGACTTCTCCGGCGCATGCCGTCAGCATCACGATGGATGCCGTCAACAGGATGACGCGCAGATCCATGATCGGCCTCATTCGCCGAGGGTCAGCAGTGAGGCATTGCCGCCCGCCGCCGTAGTGTTGACGGTCAGCGTGCGCTCGGTGACGAAGCGTGCGAGGTAATGCGGGCCACCGGCCTTGGGTCCGGTACCGGACAAGCCTTCGCCGCCGAACGGCTGCACCCCGACGACGGCACCGATCTGATTGCGGTTCACGTAGCAATTGCCGACCCGCACCGTGCGTGAAATCTTCTCGATGGTCGCGTCGATGCGCGAATGGATGCCGAGCGTGAGGCCATAACCGGTCGCATTGATCTCGGCGAGTACGGCATCGAGGTCCTTGGCGGCATATCGAATCACATGCAGCACCGGTCCGAAGATCTCGCGCTGCAATTGCTTCAGGCTGGCGAGTTCATAGGCGCGCGGCGCGAAAAAGCTGCCGTGGCCGGTCGTGCCGGGATCGAGCACGATCTGCTTGATCAGTTTGGCCTCCCGGTCCATGCGTGCGGCATGGGCGTCGAGGATGGCCTTGGCATCGTTGTCGATTACCGGGCCGATATCGGTCGACAGCAGCGCTGGATCACCGACCACGATCTCATCCATTGCGCCGGCCAGCATCTGCACGACCTTGTCGGCGATGTCTTCCTGCACGAACAGGATGCGCGCTGCCGAGCAACGTTGGCCGGCGGAACCGAAGGCCGAGCCGATCGCGTCTTTCACCAACTGTTCGGGCAAGGCCGACGAATCCGCGATCAGGGCATTCTGGCCACCGGTTTCGGCGATCAGCACGGCGATCGAGGCATCGCGCGCGGCGAGACTGCGATTGATCAGCCGGGCGGTCTCGGTCGATCCGGTGAAGGCGACACCGACCACGCGCGGATCCTTGGTCAGCGTGGCCCCGACCGTCGCACCGTCGCCCGGCAGCAATTGCAGGATGGCTTCCGGGACGCCGGCCTCGTGCAGCAACTTCACCGCGGCATGGGCAATCAGGTTGGTCTGCTCGGCCGGTTTTGCGATCACGGCGTTGCCGGTCACGACGGCGGCTGCCACCTGGCCCATGAAGATCGCGAGCGGAAAATTCCACGGACTGATGCAGACAAAGATGCCACGGCCATGCAGCGACAGCTGATTCAGCTCGCCGGTCGGGCCCTTCAGGGTTTCCGGCGTGCCCATCATCCTGCGCGTGATCGCGGCGTAGTAACGGCAGAAGTCTGCGG
Source organism: Lysobacterales bacterium (assembly GCA_016721845.1). Classification (NCBI taxonomy): domain Bacteria; kingdom Pseudomonadati; phylum Pseudomonadota; class Gammaproteobacteria; order Lysobacterales; species Lysobacterales bacterium. The sequence continues at coordinate 107,134 of JADKHK010000003.1, read as the reverse complement.
CTTCACGGACTTCGGCAATCGCATCCGACAGCGTCTTGCCGGCTTCGCGCACCGCCAGGGCCATGAACTCGGCACGACGCGCTTCGAGCAGGTCGGCGGCGTGTTCGAGGATCTTGGCGCGCGCTGCCGGCGGCGTCGCGTCCCAGGCGGCCTGCGCCGCAGAAGCATTGTCGAGCGCGATCGCAACGCCTTGCGCATCGGCGGGGGTCCAGACGCCGATCTGCTGGCGACGGTCGGCCGGATTGGTGACCGCCAGCGTGGCCTGCGTCGCGCGATAGCCCGGCACCAGCGGTGCGGCGCTCCAGGGTTGCACAGCCGCATTCATCTGCGCGGCGAGTTGGCGCAGGTCGTTGTCGTTCGCGAGATTGATGCCCATGGAATTCTTCCGTTGGTCGCCGAACAAGCGGGCCGGCGTATCGATGCGGGGATGCTGGAGGGTCTGGAACTGGGACACGACTTCGGCCGGGTCCTTGACGATATCGGTGATCGCCTGGCTCTCGTCGACGATGCGGTTCACGAAGCTGGTGTTCGCGCCGTTCTCGAGCAGGCGGCGCACGAGATAGGGCAGCAAATCCTCATGCGAGCCGACCGGCGCGTAGACGCGGCACGGAATGTTCAGGTTCTTCTCGCCGACGACCTCGGCATACAGGTCGGCGCCCATGCCGTGCAGGCGCTGGTATTCGAACGGCTGCCCCTTCGAGAAATGATGGATGGCGGCGATGGTGTGCGCGTTGTGGGTCGCGAACTGCGGATAGAACAGCTCGCCGTAGCCGAACAGCTTGCGCGCACAGCCGAGGTAGGCGACATCGGTATTCGGCTTGCGTGTCCATACCGGGAAATCGACGTGGCCGTCGACCTGGGCGCGTTTCACTTCCGAATCCCAATACGCACCCTTGACCAGGCGCACGCACCAGCGCCGGCCGCTTTGGCGCGCCTGCTCGGCCAGCCAGTCGATCACCTGTGGGCAGCGCTTCTGGTAGGCCTGGATCGCGAGGCCGAATCCGTTCCAGCCTTCCAGCGACGGATGCCGGAACACTGCGCCGATCACCTCCAGCGACAGCTCCAGGCGATCGGCTTCTTCGGCATCGACGGTCATGCCGATCTTCTGCGCCATCGCCAGTTGCGCCAGCTCCAGCAGCATCGGCGTCAGTTCGGCCTTGACGCGGGCGCGCTTGGCGACTTCGTAGCGCGGATGCAGGGCCGACAACTTGACCGAAATCGAAGGCGCCTCCAGCACCGATGCGAACGGACCGCGGGCGCCGATCGAGAGGATCGCGGCCTTGTAGGCCTCGAAGTAGCGTGCCGCATCGGGGCGCGTCAGCGCCGCTTCGCCGAGCATGTCGAAGGAATGCCGATACGCGCGGCCGTCCTTGTCGCGAGACCGATCGAGCGCCTCGCCGATCGTGCGGCCAAGCACGAATTGGTGGCCCATGATGCGCATGGCCTGACGCACCGCGAGGCGCACCACCGGCTCGCCGCTGCGGGCGACCAGGCGCTTGATCGCGCCGAGGAAGTTCTGCTGGGTTTCCTCGGCCAGCGAAATCAGCTTGCCGGTCAGCATCAAGCCCCAGGTGCCGGCGTTGACGAACAGCGACGGACTCTTGCCGAGATGGCTGTTCCAGGCGGCGTCGCCCAGCTTGTCGCGGATCAGCTTGTCGGCGGTGTCGGCGTCGGGAATGCGCAGCAGGGCTTCGGCCACGCACATCAAGAGCACGCCTTCCTCAGAAGACAGGTCGTATTCGCGCATGAAGCTCTCGACCGCGCTTTGCTGCGCCGCCTTCGCGCGCACGCGCTGCACGAGGTCGCCGGCGCGGGCAAGCACGGCGTCGCGTTCGGTGGTCGGCAAGGTCGCTGCATCGAGCAGCGGCCTCAATGCAACGGCTTCATCGGCCGCATACGCCGCCGTCATCGCCTGCCAGAGAGAATCGCCCGGAGCCGGCAGTTCAGCGGAAAGTAGGGCAGAGGATTCGGTCATGGCAGGCGGGATCGGTCGCGTGGTGCGCGCCGCGGGGCGCGCGAGGGCGCGTAGTGTAGCGAGGCCGGCGGGCCGCGACGCGAAGGTTTGCGGGCAATTGGCCCGTGTTTCGGTTGCCCCTGCAGGCGGGCGGCCACTATCATGCGCGACCCCAGCGCGGCGCGCGCGTGCTCGATCGCGCCGCAAGGCGACTCCGCCAAGCTCGGGTCCGAATGAGATGCACCGGCTGCAAGTTTGCAGCCGGTGTTGATGGGTTTGAAGAACTGAGGCCGGCACGTCCGGATTGGGTGACAGAATGAAGCGAATCGGCATGGGTTTGTCGCGGCTCGGCATCGCCGTCGCCGCAATGGCGTTCAGTCTGCCGGGCATGGCCGCGGTGGATCGTTGGAAGCTGAACATGACGCCCGGCGTGACCGATGTGTCGCAGCAGGTGTACGGCTTGCACATGATCGTGCTGTGGATCTGCGTCGTGATCGGCATCCTCGTGTTCGGTGCGATGGGCATCGCGATGTTCCGTTTCCGCAAGTCGCGCGGTGCCGTGGCGGCCAAGTGGGCGCACAACGACAAGGCCGAAGTGGTGCTGACCATCATCCCGGTGCTGATCCTGGTCGCAATGGCCTGGCCGGCGACCAAGGTGCTGATCGAAATGGCCGACACCCGTGACGCCGAGATGACCATCGAGATCACCGGCTACCAGTGGAAGTGGGGCTATCGCTACGTCGACTCTGGGGTGAGCTTCATCAGTTCCCTGGCCCGCGACAGCGACGATACGCGCCAGCTCGGTTCCGGCATGGATCCGAATACGGTGAAGAACTATCTGCTCGACGTCGACCGTCCGCTGGTCATTCCCGCAGACACCAAGGTGCGTTTCGTGATCACCGCCGGCGACGTGATCCATGCCTGGTGGGTGCCTGCGCTCGGCTGGAAGCAGGATGCGATTCCCGGAATCATCAATGACCAGTGGACGCTGGTGAAAGAGCCCGGCCTCTACCGTGGCCAGTGCGCCGAACTTTGCGGCAAGGATCACGGCTTCATGCCGATCGTCGTGGAAGTGAAGCCGAAGGCGGAGTTCGAGCAATGGCTGATCGCGCAGCAAGGCGCGAACGCCGAAGCCACCGCCCCTGTCGCCACCCCCGCCGAGCCGGTTGCAGCAGAAGCTGCGCCGAGCCAGGGCTGAACACGAAGCATTCTGGAGATCAGTCATGGCCCATGACGCAAGCGCACACCACGACGACCACGATCACAAGCCGCACGGCTTCGTGAATCGCTGGCTCTATGCCACGAACCACAAGGACATCGGCACGATGTACCTGGTGTTTTCGCTGGTCATGTTCTTCATTGGCGGCCTGATGGCGATGGTCATCCGCGGCGAGCTGATGTACCCCGGCCTGCAGCTGGTCGAGCCGGAGTTCTTCAACCAGATGACCACTATGCACGCGCTGGTGATGATCTTCGGTGCAGTCATGCCGGCCTTCGTCGGTCTCGCCAACTGGATGATCCCGATGATGGTCGGTGCGCCGGACATGGCCCTGCCGCGCATGAACAACTGGTCGTTCTGGATCATGCCGTTCGCATTCACGACGCTCCTGCTGCCGCTTGCGCTGAAGGTGTTCTTCGGCATCGGTGGCGGCGGCCCGGCCGGAGGCTGGACCCTGTATCCGCCGCTGTCCCTGCAGGGCGGCGATTCGGTCGCGTTCACGATCTTCGCCGTGCACATGATGGGCATCAGTTCGATCATGGGCGCGATCAACATCATCGCGACCATCCTGAACATGCGCGCCCCAGGCATGGACCTGCTGAAGATGCCGGTGTTCGTCTGGTCGTGGCTGATCACCGCCTTCCTGCTGATCGCGGTGATGCCGGTGTTGGCCGGCGCCGTGACCATGCTGCTGACCGACAAGTTCTTCGGTACCACCTTCTTCTCCGCCACCGGCGGTGGTGACCCGGTGATGTTCCAGCACATCTTCTGGTTCTTCGGGCATCCCGAGGTCTACATCATGATCCTGCCGGCCTTCGGGATCGTGTCGGAAATCATCCCGACCTTCTCGCGCAAGCCGCTGTTCGGTTACCAGGCCATGGTCTATGCGATCGCGTCGATCGCCTTCCTGAGCTTCATCGTCTGGGCGCACCACATGTTCACCGTCGGCATGCCGCTCGGCGGCGAGCTGTTCTTCATGTACGCGACGATGCTCATCGCGGTACCCACCGGCATCAAGGTGTTCAACTGGGTGTTCACGATGTGGCGCGGCTCGATGACCTTCGAGACCCCGATGCTGTTCGCGCTCGGCTTCGTCATCCTGTTCACCATCGGTGGCTTCTCCGGCCTGATGCTGGCCATCGTGCCGGCCGACTTCCAGTATCACGACACCTATTTCGTGGTCGCGCATTTCCACTATGTGCTGGTGACCGGCGCGATCTTCTCGATCATGGCCGCGACCTACTACTGGCTGCCGAAGTGGACCGGCCGGATGTACAACGAGACGCTCGGCAAGTGGCATTTCTGGCTGTCGACGATCTCGGTGAACGTGCTGTTCTTCCCGCAGCACTTCCTCGGATTGGCCGGCATGCCGCGCCGCATTCCCGACTACAACGTCGCCTTCGCGGACTGGAACTTCGTGTCGTCGATCGGTGGATTCGCGTTCGGTGCGACCCAGTTGCTGTTCGCGTACATCATCTGGGACTGCTCGCGGAACAAGGCGCTGCCCAAGGCGACCGAACAGGTCTGGGAAGGGGCGCATGGCCTGGAGTGGACGCTGTCCTCGCCGCCGCCGTATCACAGCTTCACCACGCCGCCGGAAATCAAGGACAGCATGCTCGCTCACGGCGACGTGACGCATTGAGGCTGCTGCGATGATGTCGAGCGACAGCCGCGAACTCGAAACCCGCCGTGCCGCTGCCAAGCGGACGGCGTGGATCGTCGCGGGTGTCGTCTTCGCGATCTACGGCTTGTTCTGGCTGGGCGGTATCGTCGGCGCATGAACGACGCGACACTCAAGCAACGCAATGCCCGCGTGCTGCGCTGGGCGCTGGCGGCGACTGCCGGCGCGTTCGCATTCGGTTTTGCGCTGGCGCCGTTCTACGACGTGTTGTGCGAAAAGGTGTTCGGCATTCGCCCGAGCCAGACTGCCGGCGAAGTGGCCGCGTGTGCGGCGGGCGTGGTGCAGACGCGCGAGTTGCTGGTCGAGTTCGATACCAGCATCAGCCCGGAACTGCCGTGGCGCCTCGATGCGGCCAAGAAATCGGTCAAGGTGCGGCCTTGCGAGCCCGCGACCGTGACCTTCACCGCGACCAATGATGGCCGTGTCGCCCTGAGTGGTCGCGCGATCTTCACGGTCGCGCCGTCCGAAGCGGCGATCCATCTCAGCAAGACGGAATGTTTCTGCTTCACCGAACAACGCCTCGAAGCCGGGCAGTCGCGCGAGATGCCGGTACGTTTCGTGATCGACGATCAGCTTCCAGCGGAGGTCAGTCGCCTGACCTTCCGTTACGTGTTCAATCCGGTGGCGGAACCGCTCGCGATGACGAGTGCGGTGTCGTCACCCAACAGCTAAACCATCGGGGACCATCATGGGCCAGACAGAGACGCACGATCCGAACATCTACTATGTCCCGCACGGCAGCCGCTGGCCGATCATCGCCACGCTGGCGCTGTTTACGACCATGATCGGCGCCGCGCTGACGGTCAACAAGTCGGCTGGCGGACATTACGTGCTGTACGCCGGTATTGCGGCACTCGTCTTCATGCTGTTCGGCTGGTTCGGCGACGTCATTCGCGAGTCGGTGACGGGGTTTTACAACCGCCAGGTCGACATCAGCTTCCGCATGGGCATGATCTGGTTCATTTTCTCGGAAGTGATGTTCTTTGCAGCCTTCTTCGGCGCGCTGTTCTACGCCCGCATGTTCTCGGTGCCGTGGCTCGGCGGCGAAGGTGATGGCGCACTGACCCACGAATTCATCTGGAACGGCTACAGCGCCGCCTGGCCGACCAATGGTCCGGCAAAAATCGGCGGCACGTTTGAAACCATCGGCGCCTGGGGCCTGCCCTTCCTGAACACGCTGATCCTGCTGACGTCAGGCATCACCGTCACCATCGCGCACCACGCACTGCGCGCGGGCGAGCGTCGCAAGCTGCTGGTCTTCCTCGGTGCCACGGTCGCCCTCGGTGTGCTGTTCCTTTATTACCAGGCCACCGAGTACTACCACGCCTATCACGAGCTCGGCCTGACCCTCGGCTCCGGCATCTACGGCAGCACCTTCTTCATGCTTACCGGTTTCCACGGCATGCACGTGACGCTCGGCACGATCATGCTGCTGGTGATCTGGTTCCGTTGTGCCAAGGGCCACTTCTCGCGCGACCAGCACTTCGGCTTCGAAGCCGTTGCCTGGTACTGGCATTTCGTCGACGTGGTCTGGCTCGGACTGTTCCTGTTCGTCTACGTGCTTTGATGTCATTTGCCCGGAGCATCGCGGCTGACGCCGCGATGTCTTCCTCAGCGCACGACGATACCGTGCGGTGAAATCCAGCCCATCCAGATGCCGATGCCGACGAGCGCGAACAGCGCGACTGAAATGGCGATTCGGCGGGTCAGGGCGTTGACAGTGCGATTGGTCGTGCCCTTGTCGGTGATCATGTAGTACAGGCCGACACCGAGGTTGTAGACGATCGCGATGAACACGATGACGATGAACAGTTTCTGCCACATGACCGACACCTCGACTGCCTGCTCCGCGACTGCGGGCGAGCAGTATAGGGCGGGGTGACAGCGGCGATGTTGGCGTTTCGTCAACCCCGGTCTTGGCTGTTGCTGCTGTTCATCGTGGCCGAGATCGGATTCGTCGCGGCGGCACGCTGGCAGTGGCAGCGCGGTGCGTTCAAGGACCAGCGCGCGCGTGAATTCGCGGCTGCGCTGGCCGCTGACGACGCGTCGTCGCCGCTCGACTTCCCGGCGCTGGATCGACTCCCGGGCGATTTCGCCGCAGCGCACCTGCATGGGCGCCTGCTGATCGACCGCGTCTACCTGCACGACAACCGCATCGTCGAGGGCGAGTATGGCGTCGATGTCTACGTGCCGCTTGCGATCGACGGCGGCTACGTGCTGGTGAATCTGGGCTGGGTCGCCGCGGATCGATCACGCCGCATTTCGCCGGTCGTGCCGTTGCTGTTGCCCGATTTCGATGCGCGCGGTTTGATCGCGCCAGCGCCAGCTCCGGGCCTGATGTATTCCGGTCGACTTGCGCCGGCGCCCTCGCAGCCCGAACAGCTGAGACTGGATATCGATCCGTTGATGATTGCGCAGGAAGCGCCTCGTCTCGAACCGATGCTCGATCGCGTGTTCTGGCCCGCGCCCGAATTGGCGTCGCCGTTCCGTCGTGACTGGAAGCCGTCCGGCATGGCGGCCGATCGTCACCGCGGCTACGCGCTGCAGTGGGCAAGCTTCGCGGTGGCAAGCCTGATTCTGTTCCTGATGTTCCATTTGCGTCGCAAGGAAGTCCGTCCATGACCGATGTCCGCAGGGGCCGTCGCACGCTGGTGTTCATCGCGCTGGTATTCGCGGCGCCGATCCTGTTCGCCGCACTGCTGGCGTTCTCCGGCTGGTTGCCGGAAGGGCGCCGCAACTATGGCGAACTGGTCGATCCGCCGGTGCACCTCGAACAGGCGGGCACGCAGCGGGCGGGCGGGGAATTCGCGTGGGCGACGCCGCAGTGGCATTGGACCCTGATCGTCCGTATTCCCGATGCCTGTGACAGCCTCTGTCGACAACGCCTCGACCAGGTCGGCAACCTGCGCATCTCGCTCGGCCGGCATGCCGAGAAGCTGCGTATCGCGATCGATCGCCCGCTGCCTGCGGATGGCGTGCTGAGCGCGGCCAGCGGGGTCTATGCGCTGGCCGATCTGCCGGGTGTCTTGCCCGAGCGCCTGTATCCGGCGCGCACCGATCTCACTCTGGCTCTGGTCGATCCGGCCGGCTACTTGATGCTGCGATATCCTGAGCAGGCCGATCTGAAGCGCGTGCGCAAGGATCTCGGCAAACTGATTCGTTGAAGGGTTCATGATGATTACTCCCCTGTTCCGTCGCTTGTCCTGGTTTGCCGTTGCGCTCGTGTTCGGCGTGATCCTGCTGGGCGCCTACACCCGCCTGTCGCATGCCGGCCTCGGCTGCCCGGACTGGCCGGGCTGTTATGGCGAAGCCACCTGGCCCAATCATGAAGCGGAGGTGGCGGCCGCGAATGCCGCCCATCCGGACCGGCCGGTCGAGGTCCACAAGGCTTGGAAGGAGATGGTGCACCGCTATTTCGCAGGGCTGCTGATGCTCACCACCTTCGTGCTGGCGGCATTGGCCTGGCGCAATCGTGCGCATCTGCCGCAGCCGCGGCGCGCGGTGCTGTTTGCGGCGGCCTTCATCCTGTTCCAGGCGGCGCTCGGCATGTGGACGGTGACCTGGAAGCTCAAGCCCATCGTGGTGATGGGCCATCTGCTCGGCGGCATGGCGACCATGGCGATGCTGGCCTGGACCGCGTTGCGCGCGAATGGCGTGCATGGCGGTGCAACGGTGAAGCGCGGCCTGATCGTGGTTGCGCTGGTGCTGGTGTCGCTGCAGATCGCGCTCGGCGGCTGGACCAGTGCGAACTACGCGGCCTTCGCCTGCGCGACCGACTATCCGACGTGCCTGCAGCAGTGGTGGCCGGCGACGGATTTCCGCGAGGCCTTCGTGCTCTGGCGTGGCATCGGGGTCGATTACGAAGGTGGCGTGCTCGACGGTCCGGCGCGCACGGCCATCCATCTGACGCATCGCTGGTTCGCAGTCCTTGTCGCCGGACATGTGCTGGTGCTGGCACTGGCCGCGATGCGCCAACCGGCGACGCGCAGCTATGGCCGGGCCATCGGTGCCTTGCTGGTCCTGCAGATCCTGCTCGGCATCGCCAACGTGAAGTTCGGCTTGCCCCTGTGGGTTGCGACGGCCCACAACGGCATTGCTGCGGCCCTGCTGTTCTCGCTGGTGGCATTGCTCGCGCGCACCACGCCGGCGCCGCGCTGAGTCCGCAATGGCGCTATTCCGACAGTTCGCCCAGTTCTGGGCGTTGACCAAGCCGAACGTCGTCGCCCTGATCGTGTTCACGGCGGTGGTCGGCATGTTCCTCGCCGTGCCAGGGCTGCCGCCCTGGCGAGAAGCCATCGTCGGGTGCATCGGCATCTGGCTGGCGTCTGCATCGGCTGCCGCGATCAATCACCTGCTCGACGCACGCATCGACGCGGTGATGGCGCGGACCGCACATCGACCGCTGCCGACTGGGCAGCTGACGCCGCGCCAGGTGCTGTGGTTCGCGCTCGGCATCGGCGCGTTGTCGATGCTGTTGCTGGTCGCTTTCGTGAACGTGTTGACCGCCGTGCTGACGTTCTGCGCCCTGATCGGCTACGCGGTGATCTACACCAAGTACCTGAAGCGGGCGACGCCGCAGAACATCGTGCTCGGCGGTGCCGCCGGCGCCGCGCCGCCGGTGCTCGGCTGGGCCGCGGTGACCGGGCACGTGCACCCGCATGCGCTGCTGCTGTTCCTGATCATCTTCATCTGGACACCGCCGCATTTCTGGGCGCTGGCGATCTTTCGCCGCGACGACTACGCGCGCGCTGCGGTGCCGATGCTGCCGATCACCCATGGCGTCGAATACACGCGCTGGCACGTGCTGTTCTACACGATCCTGCTGGTGATCGTGACCCTGTTGCCGTGGCTGACCGGCATGAGCGGCGTGATCTACCTCGGCGGCGCCGTCGTGCTTGGCGCCGGCTTCCTGTACTACGCCGTACGCCTGATGAACCCGCCGAACGAGTGGTTCGCGATGGAAACCTTCCGCTACTCGATCATCTATCTGATGGCCTTGTTCGCCTTCCTGCTGATCGACCATTACCTCGCCGAACCGCTGCCGATGCAGCACGCGCCGGCGGCTTTCGGGTTCGAGAAAGTCGGCTAGAGATCGGCATGCTGATCATCCCGCTGCACAAGAAGCCGACCCTGTCGACGTTTCCATGGATCACCGCGCTGCTGGTGCTGATCAATGCGTTCGTCTATTTCGGGCTGCAGCGGCCGGACGACGCGCGCCAGGCGCAAGCGGTCGGGGCGTATGCGTCCAGCCGATTGGCCGAGATCGAGCTGCCGGTCTACCGCGACTACATCGAGCGCGCGCCGGGCATTGCCTGGCGGTCGCGCTGGCAGCAGTTGCCGCCGTCGATGCAGACGCAGGTGCTGGCGCTGCAGATCAACAATGACGACGCGTTCCTGGTCTTGCTGCGCAGCGATCGTGCGATTGCACCGGCACATCGCGATTACGCGGAATGGAAACCCATGCGCCAACAGTTCGACGCCGGCTGGCGCTCGTCGTTCACCGAGCGGCACCTGTTGCGTCAGTCGGAGCTGGATCCGGCGCGATTGTTCAGTTCGATGTTCCTGCACGGCGACAGCGGGCATCTGATCGGCAACATGGTCTTTCTGGTCATTCTCGGACTGGTCGTCGAGCCGGTGCTGGGTTCCTTCGGATTCCTGCTGCTGTACCTGCTCGCCGGCATCGGTGGCGGCCTGTTTTCGCTGGGCTGGCGTTGGGGCGACAGCGGCGGGCTGCTCGGTGCGTCCGGTGCCATCGCCGGATTGATGGGCGCCTACGCCGTGCTCTGGGGCCAGCGGCGCGTGCGCTTGTTCTACTGGATCTTCATGATCTTCGACTACACGCGGGTGCGCGCGCTGTGGCTGCTGCCGATCTGGTTCGGCTGGGAATTCCTGCAACTGCTGATGGCGCCGGACGCCGGCATCGGCTTCGACGCGCATGCCGGTGGCATCCTCTCGGGCGCCGCGCTGGCCTATGCGGCCACCCGGTTCAAGCGCGTGAATCTCGCCTATCTCGACGAGGAAGAGACACGTGATCGCCGCGCCGAAGAACTTGCGGCGGGTCTTGCCGAACTCGGCAAGCTGCAACTGAACGCCGCACGTTCACGCTTCGACGCAATGATCCAGCGGCATCCCGAGGATCCCGACATCATCGAGCCCTGGCTGCGCAGCTGGTTGTTCGCGAAGGACAGCCGCGAAGCGGCGACGGCGACGGCACACGCGCTCGACTGGCGTGCCCGTGGCCGCGCCGATGCGCAACGCCAGCATCGCTGGCTCGGAGAGTCGATGAAGGCGCATGCACCGCGGTTGCCGGCGTCTGCGCCGACCCTGATGGCGCTGGCTGCGCGTTGGCAGCCGGTCGGGCTGCTGGCCGAATCGCACGCTGCGCTTGCGGCGATCGAAGCGGTCGAACCGACGCATCCGCAGCTCGCCGCCGCCTGGTTCAAGCTGGCCCTGGCGCATCAGGAACAGCGCGACGACGCCGCCACGCGTCGCGTTCTGGCGCACCTGCGCCAGCGCCATCCGGACTCGCCGGAAGCGGGGAAGGCGACCTTGTTGCTGGGTTGATCAGTCCCCGACGCCCGGCTTCGCCGTTTGCGCGAGCGCCGCAAGAAATTGCAGTTGCGCATCGATCTCGGGCATCAGCGGGTCGTCGGGACGGAAGGCCTTGAGCTGGGTCAGCAGCTGCAGGGCCTGGTCGTCGCGATGCAGTTTTTCGGTCAGCAGTTTCGCGGCGAACAGGTAGTTGCGGGCGATGTCCTTGTGTTTCGGCCAGCGCTTGTGGAAACCGGCGATCAGCTTCAGTGCCAGCGGATGCTGGCCGATCTGCGAGGCACGCTGGGCCAGGCGATGGGTGTCGTCGGCGATGTCGGCGCTGAAGGCCGGATCGAGCGCGAAACTCTCCTGCAGGATCTCGATGCCGCGTTTCAGGTTGTCCTGTGCCAGCAGCACCTGCACATAGCCTTGCGCATGGCGCAGCAGTTCCGGCGTGTCCTGCTTCGCCTTCAGCAGCTTGCGATAGTGTTCGTGCAGCAGCACGGTGCCGCCGCGGGTCGCGATGTGTTCGCGCAGGCGCGTCGCGGCCTCGTCGGCGCGGCCTTCCTGGATCATGAGCTCGGCCTCGTCGACCAGTCCCTGGTCCGGATCGGCGCGCAGCGCCTGCAGCTTCTTCGGTGCTTCGTCGCGCTTGACCTCGTGACCGATGCGGTCGGCGTACTGGTAGACCAGGTAGCCCATCAAGTGGAAGCTGGCGACCAGGACGAAATGGGTGACGAACCAGGTCAGCAGGAAGGTGACGATGCCGGGCACCATCGGAATCGCTGCGGCAAACGACTGGGCGCTGGCGCCGCCGAGCTGGTACAGGCCGCACAGGGCCGCGACCGCGAAATAGGGCCCGCCAAAGGCCTGCATCAGTTCCACCCAGCTCAATGGATTCAGCGCCGCCCACAGGTTGTTGGTCATCGCCAGGGTGATCGTCGCGCCGGGAATGGCGACGACCACGAACAGGCCCCAGAGCAGCATGCCCGGCACGCCGAGCAGCAGGCCGAAGCCGAGCATGCCGAGCACGAGCATCAGCCACAGCAGGATCTGCAGCTTGATCTGGTCCCAGGCCTGCGACTCGCCGACCTGCATGCTGTATTCGGGCGCATCGACCCGACCGTGTGCAGTCACCACCAGCACTTCGGCGGCGTACTTGAGAATGCCCGCCCACAGCACCAGCGACACCACGGTGCCGCCGATCCAGCCCAAGGGCAGCAAGTCCGCCAGGCGCAGCACCGTGAACAACAGCACATTGGTGATCGCGCCGGACTGCAGCGGATACTTCGAGATATCGCCGAGGCGCTGCCAGAACGGGACGATCGGCGGGGTAGCGGGGGTGTTCATGCAGTGGGCGGTTCCGTGCGTTGTGCGGCTGCGGATTGTGCAAGCAATGCCGCCGTTTCGGGAGACAGGCTGCGCAGGTGCAGGTCCTGTTGCGGATAGGGAATGGCGATGCCGGCGACGCGCAAGGCCTGCAGCACCGACAGGCCCATCTGGCTGCGGATCGCCACCCAGTCCGACTCCTCGCGTGTCCAGGCGCGCAAGGTGAAGTCGAGCGAGCTTGCGCCGAAGCCGACGAACAGGGCCGCCGGCGCCGGCTCGGCGATCAAGCCTTCGGTCTGTGCGGCCACGTGGCGCAACAAGGTCAGTACCTGTTGCGGATCGCTGGCATAGCCGACACCGATATTGATCTCGATGCGACGACTGCTGTTGCTCAGCGTCCAGTTGGTCAGGCGGTCGGACAGCAGCATGCCGTTCGGCACCACCACGTCGGCGCCCTCGAAGGTGATCAGCCGCGTCGCGCGCAGGCCGATGTCGCGCACGCGCCCGGTCACGCCATTGATCTCGACCACGTCGCCGGGCTGGATCGGCCGCTCGACCATCAGGATCAGACCGCTGACGAAATTCTTCACCACGTCCTGCAGGCCGAGGCCGATTCCGACGCCAAGCGCGCCGAACACCAGGGCCAGCTGACTCAACTGGAAGCCGGCGATCGCCAGTGCGACCAGCAGGCCGATGCAGATCAGTGCGTAGTAGCTCAGGGTCGAGACACTGTGCGCGACGCCGCGCGGCAGGGCCATGTTCGGCAACAGGTCTTCGGCCAACAAGTCGCGCAGCGTGCGTGCAATCCACAGCGCGATCCAGACACTCAGCGCGAACAGCGCGACGGCACCGATCGACAGCGTGGCGTCGCCGAGCACGATCCGATAGCCGAGCACGCGGGTCGCGAGTTCGTAGGCCGGGCGCAGGATGCGGAAGGCATTCAACGTCGCCAGCAGCCAGATCAGCGCCATCGCCAGACCACCGAGCGTGATCGCCGCGCGTTTCAGTGAACCGGCGCGCGCGCTGATCCGTGCCGGCACCACGTCGGCACCGCGGCGGAATACGGTATCGGACAATGCATGTACCACCGCCGCGACCGCGGCCAATGCCACCGCGAGATAGGTCGCGTCGAGCAGGCCATCCAGCAGCACCGTCGCCAGCGCCATGCTGCCGACGCCATTCGCGACCAAGGCCACCGCCGCCAGCACCGCCGAGCCGCACAGTAGCCAAACCGTGCGCGTGCTGGCCGACGAAACCTCGACGTGGCGGCGATGCCGGCGTGCCAGCCACAGCAAGCTTACGATCAGCAGCGTGCTCAAGGCCGCGAGTGCGTAGCGATAGGTCAGCGGATCGATCGCGAACAGCGAGGCCGCAAAGTTGAGGGCGTAGAACACGGCGCTGATCCACGCCCACGGCCCGATGGCGCGGCGCACGATGCTCGGCAACAGGCGCAACACCGGCAGCCACGCGATCAACAACGTGGCCTGGTGACGGATCACCGGCCCGTCCCAGTTGTAGATCAAGGATGCGATCGCATACAGCACGATCCAGGCTGCGAATGGCCGCGACAACACCGCCAGGGTGGCGTCGGCGACGTGTTCGCGACGGGCGCGGGCACGCGTGCGGCGCGAGATCCAGATCAGCAGCGGCAGCAGCAGGAGCATGCTCAGCGTCATCACGTTGCGATTGCGCCGGAAGCGGTCGTCGTAGTCCTCCGCAAAGGCGCTTTCGATCGCGAGACCCTGGCGCGCGATCTCCTGCGAATTTGCATGCGTACCCGAGTGATGCGCCGCCCACAGGGGCGTGCTGTCGAGGCGCATCAGGTCGCGGTCGTGCAGGCGAATCTGCTGCCGCGCGCGGTCCAGCCCGGCCGCGATCTCGTTGCCGACCGTGCCTGCGGATTGGCTCAGCCTGAGCAGGGCGGCGCCGGGCTTCGCGATTGCTCGTTGCGCGGCGTCGAGACGCGCCAGCACCTGGCGTGCCCGTGTCGTCCACGGCGTGTCGGCGCCGGTATGAGCGGTGAGTGTGGCCTGCCAGTTCAGTTGGCGTGCGGCGAGCGCCTCGGTGTCGGCGGACAGCGGCTGGATCGCGGCCTGAACATCGCTGCGCCAGCGCTCGAGATCGCGTGACAAAAATCGCCAGTGCCGTTCCAGCGATTCCAGTCGGCGAATCGGCAAGGCCTCGACCTGGACCGAGCGCAGCGCTTTCTGCAGCCGTTGGTGCGAGGCGTTCAGTGCCTGCAGCCGCTGTTCCAAGGACTCGGCGCTGCCGCTGCCGATCGCGCGTCGCTGCACGCTGTCGGCGAGTTGCTCATCGGCCTCGGCACGTTGGGCGATGTCGATCACCGTGATCGCGGTGGCGGTGTTCGCATCCGCTGCAGGCGCCGCGACTTGTGCCCGGCCTACGCCGGCGGCGACGGACAGCAACAACAGCAACACACTTCGGCATGCCCGCATCTTCACGATCTCCTTCCCTCAGCGCTTCGACTTGCTGGCGAGTGCTGCGCGCAACTCGCTCTTCTCGGCCGCGGACAGCGGAAAGCCGGACTCCTGCTTGGCCAGCAGTTCGTCGATGCGTTGCTGCAAGGTCTGGCGGTTCAATTGCTCGCAGGCATCGACGAATTCGATGCGCCAATGTTCCGGTGCCGACGGGAAATCCATTTGCGCCAGTTTTGCCAACGGCTCGTAGTCGTCGCGACCTTCGAACTGGCTGAGCAAGGTCGCGGTATTCATGTCCGGGCGCGAACGGCACAGCGTGATCAATTCCATCAGCAGCGGCACACCGGGCTGACGCAAGGCGCCGAACACGTAGGGCGGCTCAAGCGCCATCGCGACATCGGGCTTCTGCACCAGCAGCGCGACCGCAGCGCGCACGACGCTGCGTTGCTGCGGCGGCTTGCTGAAGGTGCCGCGCGCCTGGGTCATCGCGTGCACCTGCGCCGCCGCGGTCGGCGACACCGGACCGATGCGCTGCATGCCGGTGCGTTCCGACAAGCTTTGCTGCATCAAGTCGCGGAACGCGCCATCGGGAATCTGGGCGAGCAGCGGCTTGGCGCGTTCGGCCAGCCGCGCCTTGCCTTCGAGGCCGCGCAGGTCGATGTCCTTCGCGAGTTCGGCGAAGAAGAATTCGGACAGCGGCGTCGCTTCCTTCAGCCTCGCTTCGAAGCCGTCCGCGCCTTCCTTGCGGATCAGCGTGTCCGGGTCTTCGCCGTCGGGCAGGAACAGGAACAGGGCCTGGCGACCATCCTTCATGCGCGGCAGCACCGACTCGACCGCGCGCCATGCGGCGCTGCGGCCGGCCTTGTCGCCGTCGAAGCAGAAGTACACATCGGCGGAGTTGCGGAACAACAGTTCGGCGTGATCCTTGGTCGTCGCGGTGCCGAGCGTCGCCACCGCCTGGGTGATCCCGAACTGGAACAGCGAGATCACGTCCATGTAGCCCTCGACCACGATCAGCCGCGGGATCTTGCTGTGCGACTGCCGCACCTGGTGCAGCGCGAACAGCTCGCGACCCTTGTGGAACAGCGGCGTTTCCGGGGAGTTCAGATATTTCGGGCCGTCGGCCTCGCCCATCACGCGGCCACCGAAGGCGATGATGCGGCCGCGCCGGTCCTGGATCGGGAACATCAGCCGATCGCGGAACTTGTCGTAGACACCGCCGCGCTCGCCGGTCGAGAGCATGCCGGACACGTCCAGCGCCTTGAGGCGGCTGTCGCTGGTCCCGATGGCGTTCTTCACGCCATCCCATCCGTCCGGCGCGTAGCCGAGGCCGAAGCGCTGGATCATCGCGGCATCGAGGCCGCGCTTCTCCAGGTACTTGCGGCATTTCTCGCTGCCGGGCAACTGCTTCTGGAACCAGCGCGCCGAGGCATCGAGCACCTCGTACAGTTCGGCGAACTGGTCCTGCGGGCCGCGCGCCATGCCACCTTCGAACGGCACGGTCATGCCGACCCGGGCGGCGAGATCTTCGACCGCATCGACGAATTCGAGGCGGTCGTAGTCCATCAGGAACTTGATCGCCGAACCATGCGCGCCGCAGCCGAAGCAGTGATAGAACTGCTTGGCTGGGCTGACCGAAAACGAGGGCGAGCGTTCGTCGTGGAACGGGCAACGCGCCGTGTAGTCGCGACCGGCGCGCTTCAACGGCACGCGCGACTCGATCACCTCGACGATGTCGACGCGCGCGAGCAGGTCATCGATGAAGCGGTCGGGGATGCGCGCCACTGCGGTCAGCTCAATGATGTCGCGGGCGGGGAGGAGTTCTAGCTTTCAAAGCCATCAGCGAATAGCGGCGGCGGCGGTGATCGATACCCGGCAACTATTGGCGCAACTAGAGTTGCAGTTTGGGCATTGTTCGCATTGCTCGAATTTCCGATCGGACGACCCTGGACAGGATCGGCGCCTATGGTAATGGCGGGGTTTGAGTAATACGGAACTTTGAAGCAAGGAGGCGATCCGCCACAAAATCCGGTATACGCCATTGTCGTAACGAAACCCATTGTGTGACTAGCGTCAGGATACGCAACGTGTCCGTACGACCACGGGTACGGCGGGGTAAAACCAGATGATTGATAGTGATGAGCCATACCCAGGACATGGCCAACCTCATGGGCGAATGTGAGCCCCCCCAGGTCGGCTTGGTGATACATTACAGCGAAAGCGATTGATTCACCTGAAGTTGGGTTGGAGTTGCCATATGCTACTCCCGCAATGCCGCCCGGCGATTGTTCGCCGATCTGGACAACTATGTCAGCAAAGTATGAGTTTCTGTCGTCTTGTACGAACTGATCCAGTCGAATCCCATTAAGATCAGAATTGTAATCGCCGCTGTCGATCCTTCCGGACGGCTTAGCATTTACCATTCGCACGGTCACGTTCGATACTCCGGAGTTCTGAAATACTTCATTCATTACGTTCACCTGATGCGCCGCATAGCTGCGCATCAGAGATACGTCACCATTCATTGCAATAGAAAATTGTTGTGTCCAAAATACAATGACATCACGACAAACTCAAGGCTGAATCGTCTTCGACGCCCAGCCTTCATCTTCCGTCGGCAATTCCGCCATCAATTACGTATGGCTGGATCACATAGATATTTTTGCCGGTAAAAACAGTGAGATATAGGGAATCCGGAGTTGCGGTTGCAATGACAGATTGTCCGGGTTCAAATTCGCCAGCCCAAGTATAAGAGGTGCCATTTCCGTAGCTTCTATTGAGTCTCGCTATTCTGGGTGAATTATTTGGCAGAGAAATTAGAAGCTCTGCTTCCGGTGTTTCTGGATTTGGCAATGTGGGCTGCAGGAAAATTACTTGGGGGTCGGTGACTACCGCCCATTCCTTTGGGTCAGCGTCTCCAGACGTGGCAGACCAAGCAAGGATTGGACTGGGTGCATCAGCAGAAGCGTTGACGGCGGTCAACGATGCCAAGAGAAAAATAGCTCCATTTTTGCGCAATGTAATAAGAGCAAGGACTGCAATAAAAATTGCCATCATTACTTTCCCTGTAAGTGAAAAAATTGGTATTTTGCTGAATTGCTCAAATCCCGTGATTTGGCCGTACACAAGGTTGTTGTCAGGCGCCGGGTCCGTCGTCGAAGAAAATATCTGGACTCGGGTGGTCGTTGAAATTGAATCAGCGACGATTAAACCAGGCACCGTCAGTTCACATGAAGTCGTCGTATTTGGCTGAATTGTTCCGAAGTCGATATTCCAAGCCCAATAGTCGATTCCTTCAGAAGGGTTTGATGCCCACGTTAAAAGGAACGGACACGTTCCCGAGTCAGGATTAGGAGGGGGGATAATCAATGGATTGAATGACGAGCTAAATGCAACAACGTTCGGCGCTTCATCTGGTCCGTCGTTCGCGACGGTGATCCGAAAGGTGATGGGTTGGTGCAGCTCAACGGCGAAACCTGGCCAAGCCTCGACGGTGAGGTGAACGTCTGCAGTGGCTGCGGCCCCCAATCTGCTAACTAACAATGCACACCAGAATAGTAGATGTCTCATGGCGTCTTCCTTGATGGGGTGTCGGGTGATTTTCAAATAATTTGAGAGTCAACCCAACGCCGCGAGTTTCTGCTTCACCAGCTCCGAGAGCTTGCCCATGTCGGTGCGGCCGGCGACTTTCGGCTTCACCAGCGCGATGACCTTGCCCATGTCCTTGGCGCTGGTCGCGCCGGCTTCGGCGATCGACGCGACGACGAGGGCCTCGACTTCTTCGGCCGGCATCTGCGCCGGCAGGTAGGTCTGGATGATGCCGAGTTCGTAGCGTTCGACCTGGGCCAGGTCTTCGCGCGCCGCGGCTTCGTACTGGGTGATCGAATCCTTGCGTTGCTTGACCATCTTCTCCAGCACCGCCAGCACCTGGGTGTCGTCGAGCTGGATGCGCTCGTCGACTTCGCGTTGCTTGATCGCGGCATTGATCAGGCGGATCACCAGCAGCTTGTCCTTTTCGCCGCCCTTCATCGCGGCCTTCATGTCGTCCGTCAGTTGCTGCTTGAGGCTCATGGCTGATCCTTGGTCGTGGAATTCGAAAAACGGGAAAGACAAAAAGCCGGCGGTGCGAGGGCAGCGCCGGCTACGGAGAGTGCAGCTTGCAATCGGTTCGGGAACTTGCGTTCCCGGCGCCGATCAATACATGCGCTGACGCTTGGTGACGTCGCGCATGACGCGACGCAGCGTACGCTTCACGGCCGCGGCGGCCTTGCGCTTGCGCTCCTGGGTCGGCTTTTCGTAAAACTCGCGCTTGCGGGTCTCGGCCAGAATGCCGGCCTTTTCGCAGGTGCGCTTGAAACGACGCAGGGCGAACTCGAAAGGTTCGTTTTCGCGGACTTTGACGCTTGGCATGATCTCTCCGATTGAGACACAGACCCGGGGGCGACCCCGGAAAAAAGGGCGGGCATTGTAGCCCCGGCCAAAACGAAAAACAAACGAGTCGATGACGGGAGCGCCCGGGCGGGCTATCGTCCACCTGGAATCCCTCTGGAATGCTGCCGATGCGCCGTTGCTTGCCGTTCTGCCTGATGCTTCCGATGCTGGCTGCGAATGCGACCGAAGTGCCGCCCGTCGAGGGTCAGCCGGAGCGTGCGCCGATCGAGATCGGTGCCGAGGACCTGCGCACCTTCGTGTCGGTGCTGCGCGCGGTCAAGGACGGTTATGTCGATCCGGTCGACGACGCGACCCTGCTCAAGGGCGCGATTGCCGGCGTGTTGGCTGATCTCGACCCGCACAGCGCATTCCTGACAGCGGACGAATTGAAGCAGTGGGATGAGGACGTGCAAGGCGTCTATGGCGGACTCGGTATCGAAGTGATCGGTATCGACGGCGTCTTGCGGGTGATCGCACCGATCGACGATTCGCCGGCGGCGCGGGCCGGCATCCTGGCGGGCGACAGCATCGTCGCGATCGATGGCGTCGCCGTGGCCGAGCGCGAGGACGAGGCGCTCGATCAGTTGCGCGGCGCCGCCGGAACGTCGGTCGAACTCTCGGTCGACCGGGCCGGCAGCGGCACCCTGCTCAGCTTCAAGCTGACGCGCGAGGTGATCCTGGCGCAGTCGGTGCGTACGCGCTGGCTCGAGCCGGGCTATGCCTACGCGCGGCTCAGCGTGTTCCAGGAGAACACCGGGATCGAGTTCCGCGACCGATTGCGCAAGCTCAAGGCGGACCGCGGTGCGCCGCGCGGCCTGGTGCTGGACCTGCGCGACAATCCCGGCGGCGTGCTGCAGGCGGCCGTCGAAGTCTGTGATGCCTTGCTCGATGGCGGACTGGTCGTGAAAACCGATGGCCGCCTGGCCTCGGCGGACGCGAGTTATGCCGCCGGTCCCGGAGATCTGCTCGATGGCGCACCGGTCGTGGTGCTGATCGATGGCGGCAGCGCGTCCGCCTCGGAAATCGTCGCCGGTGCGCTCAAGGACCACCAGCGCGCGCTCATCGTCGGCCAGCGCAGTTTCGGCAAGGGTTCGGTGCAGAACATCCTGCCGCTTGAGTCCGGCGGCGCGATCAAGCTCACCACTGCGCGCTACTACACCCCGAGCGGGCACTCGATCCAGGCCCAGGGCATCACGCCCGACATCGTCTTGTCGGACGTGCAACTGGTCCACGAGGACAGCGGTCCGCAGATCATCGAGTCCGAAGCCACGCTCAGCGGCCATCTCGAATCCGCCGAACCGGCCGCCGCTTCGGCGTCCGAACGTGATCCCGAACTCGACAGCGACTACGCCCTCAGCGCGGCCCTGAACGCCCTCAAGGCGATCGTGGTCGCGCGTCGCCAGGGCGGCGCGGCGCGGGGGTGATCAGTCCGACGTGACGATGGACAGCCGCGGATCCACCCACCCGCGCAGTGCATCGACGGCGAGGTTGATGAGAATGATGGCGACGCCGGCGGTCAGCGCCACACCCATCACGAGGGTGTAATCGCGGTTCAGGGCGCCCTGCACGAAGTAGCGGCCGATGCCGGGGATGCCGAAGACTTGTTCGACCACGACCGAGCCGGTGACCAGCGCGATCGTTGCCGGTGCGATCCAGGCGACGATCGGTGCCAGGCTCGGGCGCAGCGCGTGATGGATCAGCAGATCGCGGCCTTCGATGCCGCGGGCGCGCGCGGCGAGGATGTAGTCGGTGGCGAGTACGTCGATCAGGCTGGCGCGTGTCAGTCGCACCACGTAGGCCAGGTTCGGCGCCGCGAGTGCGATCACCGGCAGCACCGCGTAGCGGGGATCGCTCGCATCCCAGCCGCCTGCGGGCAACCAGCCGAGCCAGACCGCGAAACACAACACCAGCAGCGGCGCGAGCACGAACTTCGGCAGCGCCAGGCCGACCAGACCGATGCCGCTCGCGACGTGATCGCTGATGCGCCCTGCGCGCCAGCCGGCGACCAGACCCAGCGGCACGCCGACCAGCAGCGCCAGCACGAGCGCAGCGATACCGAGTGGCGCCGACACCGTGAGTCCGCCCGCAATCAGTTCACCGACCGTGTAATCCGGATACTGGAACGACGGACCGAGATCCCCCTGCGCGATCTGGCCGAGATAGCGCAGATACTGCGTCGGCAGCGGCTCATCCAGGTGATAGCGCGCTTCCAGGCGTGCGCGAATCTCGGGCGTCACCTCGCGCTCGACATCGAACGGCCCGCCGGGTGCGGCGCGCATCAGCACGAAGCACAGCGTCATCAGCAGCCACAGGGTCAGCAGCGCTTCGCCGATGCGAAACAACCAACGCCTCATGGCTTCACCGCGCGCAGGCGCATCCAGCGCGAGGGATGGCGATCGAGCGGGTTGGCCACGAAGCCTTCGACTTCGTCGCGGACCAGATGCTTGGAGACGTAGAAGTAGATGGGCAGGATCGGCTGCGACTGCAGCAGCCGTGTTTCGGCGTCGACAAAACGCTGCATGCGCAGCGCGGGATCGGGCGTTGCACGCGCTGCAGCGAGCGAACGCGAAAATGCCGCGTCGCCGTACCCGGTCCAATTGGTCGGGCTGGCACCGTCGAAGGCGTCGAGGAAGGCGAGCGGATCGTCGACATCGGCGATCCAGCCGCCGCGGAACACTTCGGTCAGTCGCCCGCTGCGGCGATTCTGCACGAACACTTTCCATTCTTCGTTGACCAGATGCGTGCGCACGCCGAGTTGTTCGCGCCACATCGCCGCGACCGCTAGCGCGAGGCGGCGATGCGGCGTCGACGTGTTGTAGCGCAACTCGATCTCCAGTGGCGCGTCGCGCGAATAGCCGGACTCGGCATACAGTCGTTGCGCTTCGGCGACGCGTGCCGCTTGCGTCATCGCAGCGTCGGGCGGCGTGCGCGCGGCGGTGCCGAGCATCACCGGCGGAATCAGCGCGTAGGCCGGTGTTTCGCCCAGGGCCGTGATGTAGCGCGTCAGGATGTCGCGGTCGACCGCCAGCGACAGCGCCCGCCGCAGCTTGGGCTGATCGGCGAAGGGCGCGCGGCGCAGGTTGTAGCCGAAGTAGAAGGTGCCGAGATACGGGCTGATGCGCAGCTGAGAACCGAAGCGTGCGCGCAGCCGATCGAGCCGGCCCGGCGGCACCACCTCGGTGAGGTCGAGGTCGCCGGCGACGAAGCGCTTCTGCTCGGTGTTCGCATCCTCGGTGACGTGGAAGCGCACGCGGTCGATCGCGACCTCCCCGGCGGCATGGAAGCGCGGATTGCGCTCGAGCAAGAGACTCGCCTGCGGCGTCCATTCGACCAATCGATACGGCCCGTTGCCGACCCAATTTCCCGGACGCGTGTGCTGCGCACCATGGCGTTGCAGCGACGGCAGATGGATCGGCGCGGCGACCGGCAGCGTCAGGCGTTCGAGCAGCGCGGTCGGCTGCGTCAATTCGATCACGACCGTGCGCGCATCCGGCGCGTGGATGCCCAGTGCACTCGTCGGTTCGTCGCCGCGCATCACGGCCGGCGCATGACGGATAGTCGCGAACAATGATGCGAGCGGTGCTGCGGTCTCCGGGTCGAGCGCACGCCGCATCGACGCGACGTACTGCGCAGCCGTGAGCGCTTCGCCGTTCGACCAACGCAGGTTGTCGCGCAGGTGGAAGGTCCAGGTCAGCCCATCGGCCGACACCGCCCAGCGTTCGGCCATTCCGGGCACGATCGTGCCGTCGGCCGCGAACGTGACCAGGCCTTCGTACAGGTCCATCAGGACGTTCTGCGCATTCACCTCGGAGCCGCGATGCGCATCCAGCGTCGTCGGCTCGGGGCCGTTGCCGCGATCGAGCACGGCGTCGGTCGCGAAGACGGACCAGGCGCCGAGCAGGAGAAGACAGGAAAGTGAACGCATCGTTCGCGGCTTATACGCAGTGCCGCACCCGAAAAGCAAACGGCCCGGACTGACCGGGCCGTTGCGTATGCGGCGGATCGCGCCGGTTACTTGGTGATCACGCTGACGTTGTCGAGCACGAACGAGGTCGCGACCTGCGAGCCTTCGATGCCCTCGAAATAGACGCGGATGGTCTGGCCCTTGTAGGCGAGCAGGTTGAAGCTCTTCTGGCTGTACCCGCCGGCCGCGTTGAGGTTCGAATAGGTGGCCAGCGTGGCCAGCACCGAGTTCGACGTGTTGCGCACCTGTGCCTTCAACGTGTCGTAGGCGGTGGTCGTCGTGGTCTCGTCCGTCGCGACATCCAGCCAGAAGGTCAGCGTCGCCTGCGTCGCCGTGCTCGGGATGGTGATGGTCTGGTAGACCGAGTCGGTATGCGTGGCGCCGTATCCGTTCAACCAGGCCTTGTAGCTGCCGGCATAGGCCGCAAAGCTGGCGTCATTGGTGATGACGCCGCTGGTCGCGGTCCAGTTCGTGCTGCCCGATTCGAAGCCGCCGTTCTTGATCTGCTCGACACTCGTCACGTTGCTGATGGTGAAGTTCACCGTGGCCGACGTGCCGATGTTGTTCGCGGCGTCGTAGGCCTTGGCGACCAGCGCGTGCGAGGCATTGCTCAGCGTCGTCGAATCCAGCGTCAGCGCATAGGGCGAGGTCGTGTCGGTGCCTTTCAGCACGTTGTCGACATAGAACTCGACCTTGCTGACGCCGACATTGTCGGAGGCCGTGGCGCCAAGCGTGATCGTGCCGCTGCTGCCGGTTTCGGTCGCGGTCACGGTCGGGGCGGTGGTGTCGGCGGTCGTGTTGTTGACGGCGAAGCTTGCGGCCGTCGAGGTCGTGCTGTTGCCCGCCGCATCGGACGCGCGTGCGGTCAGCGCATGCGTGCCGTTGCTCAGCGTCGCCGAATTGAACGCCAGACTGTAGGGCGCGGTGCTGTCGCTGCCGCGCGAGACGCCGTCAATCAGGAACTCGACATTGGCCACGCCGATGTTGTCCGAGGCCGTCGCATTCAGCGTGATCGTGCCGGAAGTGCCGGTCACCGACGCGCTGACGGTCGGTGCGGTCGTGTCGCCGCCGCCACCACCGGTCTGCGTCACCCACACCGGTGCCGACCACAGGATCTTGCCGTCATCCTGCGTGAGCTTGGCGTAGTAGAAATGCTCGCCGGCGGCGGGCGTGAAGCTGTGCGTGGCGGTCGACGCCAGCACCGTGACGGTGCCGCCGCGTTTCGGCACGCCTTCGAACCACTGCACCTGCGAGACCGTGCGACCGGCGCTGTTCGCGAAGTTCGCGACCAGGCTCAGTGCACCCGAATTGCTGATGCGGCTGCCCATGATGTTGCCATTGGCCGTGGTGACCAACTGCGAGTTCTTGTCCATCGTCGCGTAGACGCGGCGTGCCTTCATCGCGGCGACGAAGTTGGCCTCGTTCAAGGTCGTGCCACTCGGCAGCAGCACGCCGGTGCGGTTGGTGTAGCTCGCGCCCCAGTTCGCGCAATGGTTGTCCTGGTTCGTCGTCGGTGCGACGTGGAAGCCGTTTTCCAGCAGCTTGTTGAAGGCGCTTTCGTAGCTGCTGCGGCTGGTCTCGGTTTCGGTGGTGTTCGAGGAGAACGCCGAGGTATTCATGATTTCCGCGCCGACCATCACCTCGTCACCGTCGACGTGATAACCGAACACCGTGGTGCCGATCTTGAACTGGCTGTCGGACGTGCTCGGATGGTTGAACTGGCCGATCCAGCCGCGCGCCTTCATCGTCGTGTATAGGGTGGCGTAATCGTTTTTGGCGACGAAGACATCGCCGAGCAGCTGGTTCGAACTGTTGTATTCCCAGGCTGCGAGCTTGTCGCCATTGATGATGTTGAGGTGGCCGCCATTGCTGATCACGCCCCATTCCATGCCGTACAGGGCGAGGAAGCTCGGGTTGGCACTGTTCGAGTTCGCCATCGCGGTGCGGCCGGCGGCGTAACGGTTGATTGCCGTCGTCGGGCTGGCCGAGGTGTTGGTGCTCGACGAGCCGTCGAAGTAGTGGTTGTGTTCCGACTCCATCAGGAAGTCGAGGCCGCGGCCGCGCGCATAGGTGAACGCGTCCGCCGGACCGTAGGCGCCGGTCTGCGCGGGCTGCGACGAGGTGCAGGAGCCGATGGCGCCGCCACCGTCCGAGTCGTTGCTCTGGCCGTGCAGGTTGCCGAAATAGATGGTGTAGGGCAGTGATCCGGTCGCTGCCCGCGACTTGCCCGACGTGGCCGTCGCCAGCGCATTGAATTCGGGCATCGCGATCTTCGGCATCGCACCGACGCGGACATCCCATTCCTGCACGTGGGCGGCGCTGCCGTCCTCCAGCAGGGCCTGGTCGACGCGCTTGGCCAATGCGCCACCGCGCGAACGTTGCGTGGTCGGATCACCGGCCGTCGCGGTCAGGCGCACCTTGTAGAAGCCATCCGCAAGCGCACGCTTGTCGCTCCCGGTGCCGTCCCAGGGCAGCACCGTCTCGATCTGCTTCTGGAACAGGCGTTCCTCGCCGTGCCACTGGCGCAGCACGCGGCTGCCGTCCTGGCTCAGCAACTCGACCTTCCACGCGACCGTGGACGGGTCCTTGGCGTCGATCCAGCTGAAATAGAGGGTGAATTCGCGTGCGGCCGACTTGTCGGCGGCATAAGGCGCGTGGATCGCGGCCTCGAATTCATGGTGGTCCGGGCTGACCGGACGGGCGGACTGGACCGAAAAGGCCGCAGCAAGGCACAGCGCGAGCGTAGTCGCGCGCAAACGCGTCGAACGAAGCATGGATTCCCCCGGTAAATGGCGCGCGCACGCTATCCGCGAAGTGTGTCCATACCATGACGCGTCCCTACGGCCGGTGCCCGGCTCTGCTTGTGACACGGTTCATGCGCGGGCGCTTTTTAACGGTTCGTTGCAGACAAGTCGCGCTGCGCCGCAGCAAAAACCCGGGCATCCAGGGCGGACAGGCGCTCGGGCGTCCCCACGTCCTCCCAGTCTCCCTGATGCCTGTCCGCCGAATATCGCCCGGCGCGGGCTGCGGCGATCAGCAGCGGCGTGATCGAGAACTTGCCGGCCGGGTGCCCGCGAACCAGTTCCGGCCGATACACGCCGATGCCGGCCAGCGTGTGCGGCCCGGCCGCGCTGCCCAGCAACGGCGACGCCACGGCCTCGAAGTCGCCAGGCGTGCGGAAGGCCGGCAGCGGGATCAACACGCCATGCGCCAACCCCGCAGGCTCGCGTGGCAGGGTATCGAGCGGATGCGTGCTCCAGATATCGCCATTGATCGCGATGAAGGGGGCTTCACCGAGCAGGGGCAGTGCATGCTGCATCCCGCCACCGGTTTCCAGCGGGGTGTCGCCTTCGTAGCTGTAATGCAGGTGCAGGCCGAATTCGCTGCCGTCGCCCAGCACTTCGGGAAAACGCTCGGCCAGCCAGGATGTGTTGATCACGATGTCGCGGACGCCGATCGCGTGCAGGCGTTCGATGTGCCAGGCGATCAACGGCTTGCCGCCGACCGGCAACAGCGGCTTCGGCGTGGTCAGGGTCAGCGGGCGCATGCGCTCGCCGAGACCCGCAGCGAAGATCAGGGCACGCATCGGTTCAGTCGCGTGGCCGCGTCAGGTCGATGTTCGCGGTGATCTTCGCCAGCCATTCGCCGAACGGCTTCAGGTCCTTGTTCACGGTGGCGACCTCGAGCGTGTACTTGAGCACCAGCGGCAGATCGTTCAGATACTGCGCCTTGCCGTCGCGGTACCAGAGCCGGCAGAAGATGCCGAGCACTTTCAGGTGGCGCTGCACGCCCATCAGGTCGAACCAGCGCTTGAAGCGGAGTTCGTTGTGCGCGATCAGGTTGGCGGCCACGGCGCGCTCGCGATAGGCCTGCATCCAGGCCAGCACGCGCTCCTTCGGCCATTCGATGTAGCAGTCGCGCAGCAGCGAGACGAGGTCGTAGGTGATCGGCCCCTTCACCGCGTCCTGGAAGTCGATCACGCCCGGATTGTTGAGGGTCGTGCGCATCAGGTTGCGACTGTGGAAGTCGCGATGCACGAACACCTGCGGCTGTTCCAGCGCCGAAGCGGTCAGTACCGAAAAGGCCTGCTCGATGGTGTCCCAGCCGGCGCAATTCGGTTGCAGTCCGAGATGGCGCTGCAGGAACCATTCCGGAAACAGTTCCATTTCGGCGACCAGCTTGCCGTAGTGGTAGGTCTCGAGACCGTTGCTGTCGACGCGAGTCTGCATCGCGTACAACGTGTTCAGCGCGTCGCGATACAGCAGGTCGGCGGACTGTTCGTTCAATTGCGAGAGGTAGCTCAGATCGCCGAGGTCGGCCATCAGGATGAAGCCCAGGGTGCGCTCGACGGCCACCAGCTCCGGCGCATTCACGTTGGCCTTGCGCAGACGCGCATGGATGTCGAGCCAGGGCGCGATGTTTTCCTTGTCCGGCGGCGCGTCCATCACGATGAAGCTGTTGTCGCGACTCGACACGCGGTGGTAGCTGCAAAAGCTGGCGTCGCTCGACGCCGGCGCGACCTTGATCTGATTGTCGTTCAATACGCCACGGCACCAGTTGGCCAGCGCCATTTCGCGTTTGCGGTCCATCATCAAATCGTCCTCCGGCGGTGGCTGCAGTCTAGTCAGCCACCGCCGGGCGTGGAACGCGCGAAGTCAAAACTTCACGAAATGTGAAACGGATCGCGCGATGCCTCAGGTATTCGGCGATTCGCCGCTGAAGCTGATCACCTTGCCGCCGGCGAGGGGGCCGTCCTGCTTGCCGGTGACCTTGGCCGTGGTGTGCATGTACAGCTCAACCTCGCGTTCGAACACCAGGTTGCCGTTGACTACCGCGTTCGGGCCGAGGATCACGCGCGGGGTCTTGCTCTTGCCGTTGAACCAGCCAAAGCTGTTCGGCTTGCGCACGACGATGTCGCCGGTCACGCGCGCGGCGTTTTTCAGTTCGACGTCGCCGTTCACGAGTTCGATGCCGGCGCCGGCCTGGGCGCGTGCACCGAGCTCGATGCGACCGTTCACGGTTTCGATCTTGTCGAGGCTGGCGGCATCCTCGTCCAGCGTGATCGCGCCGTTGACGGTGTCGATGCCTTCCTGCACGACAGTCTTGGCGCCGACGCTGATGCTGCCGTTCACCGTTTCCAGCGACTCGGCCTGGCTGTTGGCGCCGATCCGGACCGAACCGTTCACGGTTTCAGCGGCCTCGACGATGGCGTGGTCGCCGATCGTGACCGAGCCGTTGACCGATTCGACGTCGCCGGCGGTTTCACCGTCGCCGACATGGACGCTGCGATTGACCTTGCTGATGTCGCCGTGGTGGGCGCCATCGTGCTCGGGACCGCCGGCGAGGGCGGCAGTGGCGAAGAGGGCGCTGATCAGTACGGCAAGCGGGATGCGACGCATGGAATTCTCCTGGTGGGGTTGCCCGGGCTCAGATGCAGGGCCGTCGCCGAGGGTTTAGGGCTAGGCCATCGGTCATGGTCGCCGCGCCGTTAGAATGCCGGATCGCCCTTGCGGAACCGCCTCGTGCCCACGCCGAAACCTGTGCTGCTGCTGATCCTCGATGGCTGGGGCCATCGCATCGAAACCGACTGGAACGCGATCGCGCAGGCCAATCTGCCGAACTGGCGGCGCCTGCTCGCGGAGTGCCCGCACCAGTTGATCGATACCCATGGCGAACACGTCGGCCTGCCGGATGGACAAATGGGCAATTCCGAGGTCGGGCACATGAACATCGGCGCCGGGCGCGTCGTGTATCAGGAACTGACGCGCATCGACCAGGCCATCCGCGACGGGCGCTTCGCCGGCAACCCCGCGCTGGTGAGTGCATTCGATGCGGTGAAGGCGAGCGGCGGCACCCTGCACGTGTTCGGCTTGATGTCGCCCGGCGGCGTCCATGCACAGATCGACCACGTGCTCGCCTTGCTCGGTGCGGCCGCCGCCGCGGGCGTGACATCGATCGCGGTGCATGCCTTCACCGACGGTCGCGACACGCCGCCGAAGAGTGCGGGCGCGTCGTTGCAGAAGCTCGACGCCACATGTGCGGCCCTGCCCGGCGCACGCATCGCCACCGTCAGCGGCCGCTACTACGCGATGGATCGCGACAACCGCTGGGAACGGGTCGAGCCAGCCTATCGTGCGATCACCGAAGCGCAGGCCGAATTCCGTGCCGCTGATGCAATGGCCGCACTCGACGCTGCCTACGCGCGTGGCGAGACCGACGAATTCGTGAAACCCACCGTCGTCGGCGATGGCGCGAGATTCGCCGACGGTGACGCCGTGGTGTTCCTGAACTTCCGCGCCGATCGCGCGCGCGAGTTGACGCGTGCCTTCGTGCGCGCGGATTTCGACGGCTTCGCGAAGCCCCGCGCGATTGCGCTGTCGGCCTACGTGACCCTGACCGAATACGCGGCCGACCTGCCGGTCACGGCGGTTGCGTATCCCCCGCAGAGCATGGCCAACACCTTGCCGGAGGTGGTCGCCGCGCACGGCCTGACGCAACTGCGCATCGCCGAGACCGAGAAGTACGCGCACGTCACCTTCTTCCTGAACGGTGGCCGCGAGGACGCGTTTCCGGGCGAGGAACGCGTGCTGGTCGCGTCGCCGAAAGTCGCGACCTACGACCTGCAGCCGGAGATGAGCTGCCCCGAACTCACCGCCAAACTGACCGCCGCGATTCGTTCGCGCGCCTTCGATTTGATCGTCTGCAACATCGCCAATCCGGACATGGTTGGCCATACCGGCATCTTCGCGGCCGCGGTGAAGGCGGCCGAGGCGGTCGACTTGGCGCTCGGCGAGATTCGCGCGGCGATCGACGCGGTCGGTGGCGCGATGATCGTCACCGCCGATCACGGCAACCTGGAAATGATGCGTGATCCCGACACCGGCGAACCGCACACCCAGCACACGGTCGGGCCGGTGCCGGTGGTGCTGGTCGGTCGAGCCGCGCAGTTGCGGCATGGAGCGCTCTGCGACCTGGCGCCGACGCTGCTGCAATTGCTCGACTTGCCGCAGCCTGCGGAAATGAGCGGACGCTCGCTGATCGTCGGAGCCGCCTGAGTGCGATGGCGCGCGGCCTACGCGCTGCTGTTCGGCATGGCGCAGGTCGTCGCGGCGCCGGTGGTGCCGCAGAATGCCGAACGCGAGGCCGAGACCGAAGCGAAGCTCGAGGCATTGCGCGCCGAGATCGCGACCCTGTCGGCGGCGCGCGCCGAACTCGCGGCACAGCGTGACGAAGGGGTCGTGGCCTTGCGCGAGATCGATACCCGGGTCAGCGGCAGTGCGCGCCGCCTGCGCGAGCTCGACGCCGGCATCGACACGCAGAACCGCCTGCTCGCCGAGCGCGAGGCCGAACGCGTGGTGCTGAGCCGAACCCTCGGACACAGTCGCGAGACACTCGCGGACCTGCTGCGCTCGGTCTACATGATCGGTCGCGGCGAATCGCTGAAGGCGTTGCTGGCACGCGACCGCATCGGCGACAGCAGTCGCGCCCTGGCCTATTACCGCTATTTGCAGCGCGATCGGCTGACCCGCGTGCAGGAACTGATGGCCGAGTTGTCGGACCTGCTCGCCGTCGAGCAGGCCATCGCCGCGACCAAGGCCACGCTGGCGGCCGAACAGCAGAAGGAACATGCGCAATCGGCGCAGCTCGCGGCCGATCGCGTGCAGCGTGAAGCGGTGCTGGTCGAGTTCGATGCGAAGCTCAAGGAAGGCAAGACGCGCCTGGCCGCACTGGGTCGCGATGAGCAGGATTTGCTGCGCCTGCTGGAGGAATTGCGCGACATCTTCGCCGATATTCCGAAGCAGCTCGATGCCGCGCAGCCCTTCGCGACGCTGAAGGGTCGTTTGCGCCGCCCGCATGCCGGCAGCGTGCAGGTGGGGTTCGGCCAGAGCATCGCGACCGGACGCTTGAGCGAGGGCTGGCTGCTCGATGCCGGTGCCGGCGACGAGGTGCGCGCGGTCGCGCCCGGGCGGGTCGCGTTCGCCGACTGGCTGAAGGGCTTCGGCCTGCTGCTGATTCTCGATCACGGCGACGGCTACATGAGCCTGTATGCGCAGAACGAATCGCTGTTGAAGGATGTCGGCGACTGGGTTGCCGCCGGCGATGTCATCAGCACGGTCGGTGCCAGTGGTGGCGCGGCGCAGGCCGGCCTGTACATCGAGCTGCGCCATCAGGGCCGTCCGCTCGATCCGAAGCCCTGGTTCGCGCGCTGATCCCTTGCAATCGCGCCGTCACGCCGCATCTGCGAGGATTCAAGACCGCGACCGGTCTGGTCCTGCGTCGTCAAGGAGTGTGATGTGTCGAATCCCAGCCAAGGCGCGTCCGCGTCCATCGAGTCGAAACAGGATCTGATCGACTTCCTCGCCAGCGGCGAGAAGCCGATCGAGGATTGGCGCATCGGCACCGAGCACGAGAAATTCGTCTATCAGCTGGAAGACCTGCGCGCGCCGCCCTACGAGGGTCCGCGCGGCATTCGCGCCCTGCTCGAGGGCATGGCCCGCGAGTTCGGCTGGACGCCGTTTCTCGAACACGGGAATCCGATCGCGCTGACCAAGGGGCTGGCCTCGGTGTCGCTGGAGCCGGCGGGACAATTCGAACTCTCGGGTGCGCCGCTCGAAACGATTCACCAGACCTGCTGCGAAGTCGACGCGCACTTGCGCGAATGCAAGCAGATCGGCGACCAGCTCGGGCTCGGCTTCCTCGGCATGGGTTTCAACCCGAAGTGGCGCCGCGACGAACTGCCGTGGATGCCGAAGGGTCGCTACAAGATCATGCGCGAGTACATGCCGAAGCGCGGGAATCTCGGCCTCGACATGATGCAGCGCACCTGTACCGTGCAAGTGAACCTCGACTACGGCAGCGAAGCCGACATGGTGAAGAAGTTCCGCGTGTCGCTGGCGCTGCAGCCGATCGCGACTGCGTTGTTCGCGGATTCGCCGTTCACCGAGGGCAAGCCGAACGGCTTCCTCAGTTTCCGCTCGAATGTCTGGAGCGACACCGATCCGGACCGCACCGGCATGCTTGGCTTCGTGTTCGAGGATGGCTTCAGCTACGAGCGCTATGTCGACTACATCCTCGACGTGCCGATGTACTTCGTCTATCGCGATGGCCAGTACATCGATGCCAGCGGCAAGAACTTCCGCGATTTCCTCGCCGGCAAGCTCGATGTGCTGCCCGGCGAGAAGCCGACGCTGAAGGACTTCAACGATCACCTGACCACGGCCTTCCCGGAAGTGCGGTTGAAGAAGTATCTGGAGATGCGCGGCGCCGACGGCGGTCCGTGGAATCGCCTGTGCGCACTGCCGGCGTTCTTCGTCGGCCTGCTCTACGACCAGACCGCGCTCGATGCCGCCTGGGATCTGGTCAAGGACTTCACCCTCGACGAACGCGAAGCGCTGCGCAACGGCGTGCCGAAGCTCGCGCTGAAGACCCCGTTCCGCAACGGCACCGCGCGTGACCTGGCACTGGAAGCCCTGAAGATCGCCGCCTACGGCCTCAAGCGCCGCGCCCGTCTCAACACCCGCGGCATCGACGAATCCCTGTTCCTCGAACCCCTGATCGAATTCGCCCAGGCCAACCAGACCCCGGCCGAACGCAAACTCGAACTCTTCCACGGCGAATGGAACGGCTCCGTCGATCCGGTGTATCGCGAATTCGCTTACTAGCGGATCGTCACAACAACACCCGCGTCCCCAATTCGACGACTTGATTTGCCGGCAGCGCGAAGTAGGAGCCGGGGTCGTCGGCCTGGCGGCTCATGGCGGCATACAGGCCGGCACGCCAAGCAGGCAGGCGGCCCGGACCGTTCGCGATGGTCGAACGCGCGACGACATAGGTGACCGCTATGTCCTCGCCGACAGCGTAGGCCGCATCGAGTAGTCGCAGCGCCTTCGGCAGGTCGGGTTCCTCACGGAAGCCGAAGCGCACACGCACGTCGTGCATGTTGCCGCCGAGTGCGGTGGCGGTCACGCGCTCGTCGGGTTTGGCGTAGGGCGTTTCCATGAACTCGATGTGCACGAACAACACGCGCTCGTGCAGCACCTTGAAGTGCTTGAGGCCGTGCAGCAGGGCACTGGGCACCCGGCCTGGATCGGAGTTCAGGTAGACCGCCGTGCCTGCGACGCGTGTGACGCCGGCGACCAGCGCGGCGGCGCAGCCGTCCATCGGCAGGTCGAGACGCGTGCGTTCTTCCGCGACCAGCGCGCTGCCGCGGCGCCATGTCGTCAGCAGCACGAAGATCAGCGCACCGAGCACCAGCGGGAACCAGCCGCCGTGCAGGAACTTCATCGCGTTCGAGCCGAAAAACACGCACTCGACCAGGAACACGAGCGCGAGGAAGGCGATCAGCACAATGCGCCGCTTCGCGCGCCGTTGCGCTGCGATGACGGCGGTCAGCAGCGTGGTCACGATCATCGTCCCGGACACGGCGATGCCATACGCGGCAGCCAAGGCACTCGATGAACCGAACGCGACCACGAGCAGCAACACGCCGCCGAGCATCAGCCAGTTCACCGCCGGGACGTAGATCTGGCCGCGCTCGGTGTCGGACGTGTGCGACAGGCGGATGCGGGGCAGGTAGCCAAGGCGCGAGGCTTGCAGCGTGATCGAATAGGCACCCGAAATCGTGGCTTGCGAAGCGATCACGGTGGCGGCCGCAGCCAGTGCGACCAGTGGCCACAGGAACCCGTCCGGCGCCAACGCATAGAACGGATTCGCGGCGGCGGCCGGATCGCGCATCACCAGAGCGCCCTGGCCGAAATAGTTCAGCAGCAGCGCCGGACAGACCAGTCCATACCAGGCCACGCGCACCGGCCAGGCGCCGAAATGGCCCATGTCCGCGTACAGGGCTTCGCCGCCGGTGAGCGCAAGGAAGACCGCGCTCATCAGCACGAACGCGGCCTGCGGATGATCGGCCGCGAACTGCAGCGCGTGGCGTGGATCGAGCGCGCCGAGCACGGCCGGCGTCTGCAGGATGCTGATGATCCCGAGCACGCCGAGCGTCGCAAACCAGATCAGCGTGACCGGTCCGAACGAGGCGCCGACACGACCGGTGCCATGTCGCTGCACCAGGAACAGGCTGACCAGGATCCCGATCGTGATCGGAATGACCCAGTGCGACAGTGCAGGCGCGGCCACGGCCACGCCTTCGATCGCCGACAGCACCGAAATCGCCGGCGTGATGATGGCATCGCCGTAGAACAGCGCGGCCGCGAACACGCCGAGAACGATGGCCCCAGCGGCGAGTCGCGGATGCGACTGGCTGGCGCGATGCGCGAGCGCGGTCAACGCGAGTACGCCGCCTTCGCCGTCGTTGTCGTGGCGCAGCACGACCCAAACGTACTTGATCGAGATGACGAGGGTGACGGCCCAGAACAGCGCCGACAGCGTGACCAGGACG
Organism: Lysobacterales bacterium; assembly: GCA_016721845.1. Taxonomy (NCBI): domain Bacteria; kingdom Pseudomonadati; phylum Pseudomonadota; class Gammaproteobacteria; order Lysobacterales; species Lysobacterales bacterium. Next base: position 72,192 of record JADKHK010000003.1, on the reverse strand, counting down.
TGCTCCGGCGTCGGTGTCAGGCCGTGGCCGGGCGTGAAGGCTTCCTTGAAGGCGTACAGCGGACTGGTGCCGATATCGCCGTAAACGATGCCGAGGGCCGCGAGGACCAGGGCGGAACGCGAGGATTTCATGGGGGGGCTCGTTGCGGGAATCAGGGTTGGAAGCGGTAGCCGACACCGGTGTCGGTCAGCAGATGGCGGGGCCGCAGCGGATCCGCTTCGAGCTTGCGGCGCAGATGGCCCACGACGATGCGCACGTAGTGGTGCTGCCCGGCCGCTTCCGGTCCCCAGGCGTCCGCCAACAGTTGTCGATAAGTCATCACTTGGCCGGCATGGGCGGCGAGCACCGCGAGTACGTCGAACTCGATGGGCGTGAGATGCACGAGTTCGCCGCTGCGCTGCACGCGTCGCGCCGCGAAATCGATTTCAAGCTCGCCGACACGGGCGGTGGGTGGGGTGCGTTCGGGCCGCAGGCGGCGGGTCAAGGCGCGAATGCGCGCCAGCAATTCGCCGCTCGAAAACGGCTTGGCCAGATAGTCGTCGGCGCCGGCGTCGAGCGCGGCGATCTTGTCGGCATCCTGATGACGCGCCGACAGGATCAGCACGGGCAGTTCGGACCAGCGCCGCAGCTCGCGCACGAAATCGACGCCATCACCGTCGGGCAAGCCGAGATCGAGCAGGACGATTTCGACCCGGTTCGCGGACAACGCCAGTCGCGCAGCGCCCAGGTCGGCCGCCGCGTGAACCATCAGACCGGCATGCTCAAGACGCTCTTGCAACAGGCGGCGGATCGAGAAATCGTCCTCGATCACCAGCACGATGGTGGCGTCGCGCTCAGCCATGCGCCGGCTCCGAATCCGGCAGCGCGGGCATGGATTCGCGCGGCGTCGCGAGCAGAATCTCGACCTCGGCCGCGTCGTCGCGATTTCGCAGATGCAAACGGCCGCCATGCGCAGCGACGACGGCCTGGCAGGTTGCGAGACCGATGCCGAAGCCACCGCGATCGGTGCGTTCGCCGCGCGCAAAAGCGGCGAGAAGTTCCTCGGGGCGGTCCGGAAACCGCGAGCCGGTGTTGCGCACGCGCAGACGCACGGCATCGGCCTCGACATCGGCCGACACGCTGACGTCTTGATGCTCGCCGCCCTGCTTGAGCGCGTTGTCGATGAGATTGGCGACGACCCGCTCGAACATCGCGGCGTCCAGTCGCAGCCAGGGCAGGTCCGTGGGCAGGTCGGTGCGCACGCGCGCGCTGCCTGGTACGCCACTCAGCGTTGCCAATGCGGCGCCCACCACTTCGTCCAGCGCCACCCAGTCGCGCCGCAATAGGCTGGCCGAACCACGTGCCTGCGCGAGGTCGAGCAGGCTTTCACACAAGCGGTTCGCGCGCAGCGCTTCGTCACAGACGGCGGCAGCGAGGTCGCGCACGCCAGGGGTGTCGGCTGCGGCATCGCGCAGGGCATCGGCGCGACCGAAGAGCACGGTCAGCGGCGTGCGCAAATCGTGCGACAGCGTCGCGAGCAGGCTGTTGCGCAGGCGTTCGGCCTCCATTTCGGACTGCGTGCGCGCCGCAACATCCAGATAGTGCAGACGTTCGAGTGCGGCCGCCATCAATTCGGCGACGGTGGACAGCAGGTTCTGGCGATTCAGGTCGTCGGGTGGACGCAGCGTGGGCAGTCGCGTTTCCAGCACGCCGCGTAGTCGTGTCGCCCCACGCAGCGGCTGCAGGTTGCGCACCGGTCTCAGGGCCTCGCCATCGTTGATCTGTGCCGACGCGCCTGCGCCGAGCACCGAGCGGATGGCGGCATCGACCGTCGGCGTCTCCGTGTCCGCCGGATGACAGCGGGCCTCGCCATCGAGCTGTCGGCGCAGGAAGGCGACAACGCCATCAATCACCTGTTCGCGGCGCAGCGAGGCGTTCAGTTCGGCGGCCAGTTCGTACAGGGCGCGTTGCCGCGCTTCGCCGACACTCGCCGATTGCTGTTGGGCATGCAGCTTGCCGCTGACGTGGGAAATGATCAGGGCGACGGCCAGCATTACCGCGAACACGATCAGGTATTCCGCATTCTGTACCGTGAACGACCCGCGCGGTGGCACGAAGCCGACATCGAACACCGCGACGTTGAGCACGCTGGCCAGGATCGCCGGGCCACGCCCGTATCGAAACGCCACGAGTGCGACCGACAGCAGCAGGATCATCGCGATGTTGGCAGTCGCGAGGTGCTGGTAGGCAGGCAACAGCAGCAGGGACAGCGCCGCGCAGGCCAGCACGGCCGCGAAGAACGGATGGCGCCGATCGCTTGTGATGCCGGTACCGGGTTCGGGGAGGTGATCCATGCGGTCAGTCTGGGTGTTCCCGTATAAAAAAGCTGGAAGTGCGCACGTCCGGTCCGGGGCATCGGTTCGACCGCGGCTGAATCCCCTCCGGCCCTCATGTAAACTCTCCGGCCTTCGCGTGCCCGGGTTCCGGGCATGCCCCCGGATTTCCTTGGAGTTGATGGCCATGAAGCTGCGTCTTTCTCTCGCTGTGTTCGCCCTTTCGATGTCGTCGGCGCTGTGGGCGCAGGATGCTGCGACGGCGGCCGCTGCGCCTGCCACGCCGGAAGCAGCGCCGATCGAGCCAGTTGCGGCCGCGCCGGTCGATCCGCTGGCCGCGGTGGGCGCGGCCTTTGCCGAGCTTGCGAAGGCCAAGCCGGGAGACGCCCAGGCCGGTGCCGGCAAGGCGGCGGCCTGTGCCGCGTGCCACGGCCTGGACGGCAACTCGGCCGATCCGATGTATCCGAAGCTCGCGGGCCAGCACGAGGGCTATATCGCCCGCCAGTTGACCCTGTTCAAGCTCGGTGCGCGCCCGAATCCGATCATGCTCGGCTTCGCGGCCGGCCTCGGTCCGCAGGACATGCGCGACATCGGCGCCTATTTCGCGACGCAGAAGGTACAGGCCGGATTGGCGGACGAGTCGGCGATCAGCAACGAACTCAGCCCCTACAACGGCCAGCGCATCGTCGATGTCGGCGCGCGGCTCTATCGCGGTGGCGACGCCGCCCGCGGCGTTCCGGCGTGCATGGCCTGTCATGGTCCGGCCGGTCGCGGCATGCCCGGCCCGAGTTATCCGTCGATCGGCGGCCAGCATGCCGGTTACCTCGGCACCGTGCTCAACCTGTTCAAGGCCACGCCGGTCGGCGCACCGGCCTTGAAGGATCCGTTGTACGCGGTCATGGCCGATGTCGCCGCGCGCCTGAGCGACGAGGAAATCCTCGCGATCTCGTCCTATCTGGAAGGCCTGCACCACCGCGCCGACGCCCAGACGGCCGCGACCCAGCCCTGATCGCCGGGAACTTTTCGCCCGCGGCCGGGTTCCATGCCGGGTCGCGGTCCCTGCGTGACCGTTCTTCCTGATGGAGTTGCCCCATGCTGATCCGCCTTCTGGCTGCTGCCGCCTTTGCCCTCGTCTCGGTCTCCGCCTGCGCGCAGGTGGGCGTCGAGCCCTATCAGGCGGGGACGCATTACTTCCCGATCGATCCGCCGCAGCCGACCAGTTCCGGTGACAAGGTCGAGGTGGTCGAGGTGTTCAGCTACGCCTGCATCCATTGCGCCCATTTCGAACCGCAGGTGCAGGCCTGGAAGCAGAAGATGCCGGCGGCGGCCTCTTTCAGCTACCTGCCGGCGATCTTCAACTCGAGCTGGGAAATATTCGCCCGCGCCTACTACGCCGGTGAAGTGCTCGGCATTGCCGAGAAAGCGCACCAGGACCTGTTCGACGGCGTGCACGTGCGCCGCGACGTGCGCAATCTGGAAGACATCGCCAAGGTCTATGCCAAGTACGGCAAGACCGAGCAACAGTTCCTCGATGCGACCAAGAGCTTCGGTGTCGAGATGAAGATCAATCGCACCAAGCAGATGGTGCCGCGTTATGGCGTGGATGGCACGCCGACCGTCGTCGTGGCCGGCAAGTACCGCGTCACCGTCGGTTCTGCCGGCAGCCCGGAAAAGGTCTTCGACGTCGTGAACTTCCTGGTCGCCAAGGAAGCGTCGGCGAAGAAAGTGGCTGCTGCCGCCGCAGCGCCGGCCAAGAGCTGATTCGCGCCAACCATCGCGAGATCCGGACGGGGCGCGCTAGCGCCCCGTTTGCGTTTCGGCGCCGGGAACTTTGCTCGTGGTCACGGCGTCTGTGAGCTTCCTCTGACATGGAGATCGACCGATGCTGATCCGATGGTTCACCCTGGTCGTGCTCGCGATCACGCCGATCGTCGTCGACGCGCAGGCCATGATGGAGCGCTACCAGTCCGGTACGCATTATTTCCCGATCCATCCGGCGCAGCCGGGCCGGGTCGGTGATCGCATCGAAGTGGTCGAAGCCTTCAGCTATGCCTGTGGTGCCTGCGCCGCGTTCGAGCCGCAGGCGCGCGAGTGGCGCAAGCGCAAGCCTGCGAACGTGCAGTTCACCCTGCTGCCGGTTCAATACAACCCGACCTGGGAAATGTTTGCCCGCGCCTACTATGCCGCGGCCGCGCTCGGCATCGCCGAGCAGGGCCATCAGGCGCTGTTCGATGGCGTGCATGTGCAGCGTTCGCTGCGCACGCTCGACGATGTCGCCAAGGTCTACGCCCAGTACGGCAAGACCACGCAGCAGTTCCTGGCCGCGACCAAGAGTTTCGGCGTCGACGCCAAGCTCAAGCAGGCCAAGTTGCTGGTGCCGCGCTACCAGGTCGAGGGCACGCCGACCCTGATCGTCGCCGGCAAGTACCGCATCACCACGAAGTCCGCCGGTGGCCATGCGCAGATGTTCGACGTGGCCGATTTCCTGATCGCGAAGGAGACCGCGGCGCAGACGTCGGCGCCACCCGCTGCGGCAGCAGCCGGTTGACCTCGATCACCTCGCGTTTCGTTTCTTGGCTTGCCAATTGGCGCGGTGGACGCATGATCAGGGCATGACCGATGCACGCGACCACGAACGCCATCTGCGACTGCTGAGCTTCAACATCCAGGCCGGGGCGCAGACCAATGCCTACCGCGAATACTTCACGCGCGGCTGGCAGACCTTGCTGCCGCATCGCGGCAAGCGCGCGAACCTGGCCCAGGTCGCGGCTCTGGCGCGCGGTTTCGACGTGGTCGCATTGCAGGAAGCCGACAGCCACAGCGTGCGCAGCGGCTTCCAGCATCAGGTGCAGGTGCTCGCCGAGAACGCCGATTTCCCGTACTGGAGCCATCAGCGCAACCGTGCGCTCGCGTTGGCCGAGCCCGGCAACGGGCTGCTGTCGCGCTTCGCGCCGAGCAGCATCATCGATCACCGCCTCCCGGGGCGCATTCCCGGCCGCGGCACGCTGGAGGTGCGCTTCGGCGAGGAAGACGCGGCCTTGCGCGTGTTCATCGTGCATCTGGCGCTGACCCCCGGCGCGCGCCTGCGCCAGGCCGAGTTCATCGCCGACCTGGTCGGTGAATGCGTGCATGCGGTCGTGCTCGGCGACTTCAATTGCGAGCCCGACAGCCATTCGATCGCACCGCTGTTCGCCCGTACGCGCTTGCAGCCGGCGGCGTGTGCGCCGAGCTTTCCGAGTTGGCAGCCGCAACGCTCGATCGACCAGGTCCTGACCACGGCGGCGATCGACGTGCGCCGCTACGAAGTGCTGCCACTGCGCGTGTCCGACCATCTGCCGGTCGCGGTCGACCTGCATCTGCCCGACGGCTGCGTGTTGCCGAGGACCGAACACCGGCAACCGTGACGCATGAAGCTTGGGAATTCCGGTCGGATCGCTGACACTCGCCGGATGCGCTGGCGCTCCATCCTCCACCTCATCCTGACGATCGGCCTGTTCGCGGCGGTGCCAATCGCGTCTGCGCGGCCGGGGCCGAAGAATGCGACCGGGGTGGTCACGCTCGACATCAAGGGCCTCGACGAGGAGCAGATGGCGGCCGTGCTGCCGGCGCTCGAAGTTGCCAGTTACCGCAACCGCGCCAGCATCGGTGACCGTCGCCTGCAGCGCCTGCTGCGTCAGGTCGAGGCCGAGGTCGACGGCGCGCTGGAGGTCTTCGGCTACTACGCGGCAACCACCGCGGTTCGGGTCGATCCGCTGGCGCAGGGACGCTATCTCGTACACCTCGACGTGGCGCTCGGCGAGCCGGTGCGCGTGCGCGCGATCGACGTCGGCATCGCCGGCGCGGCCATGCGCAACGAGCGCATCGGCAGCTTGATCAGCGACTTCAAGCCTGCGCTCGGCGAGGTCTTCGATCATCGTGTCTACGAGGCCAGCAAGGCCGCGATCGAACGGGCACTGTTGCGTCGCGGCTATCTGATGCAACGGCTGGTCGAGCGGCGCGTCGAGATCGACCGCGGTGCGGCCAGTGCCCGCATCGTGTTGCGCTACGAATCGGGCACGCGCCATTTCCTAGGCAAAGTGAGTTTCCAGGGTGCGCAGTTCGACGATGGCCTGATGCAGCGCTTCGTGCCCTGGCCGGACGGCTACCGCTTTGACCAGGCGCGGGTCGAGGCGCTGCAGCAGTCGCTGGCGGCGAGCAACTATTTCGACCATATCGAGATCAGCCAGGGCGAGATCGATCCCTTGACCCTGCGCGTGCCCTTGCAGGTGCAACTCAGCCCGAACCTGCGCACGCGCTATGTCGCTGGCGTGTCCTACGGCACCGATGAGGGCGCCGGTGTCCGCGGCGGCATCGAGCGGCGTTGGGTGAACGGGCGTGGCCACCAGCTCTACGGTGAGGCCGAAGTCGCGCAACGCCGGTCGGCGCTGTATGCCGAATACGCATTCCCGCAGTTCGCGGCACGAATTTCGCGCTACACGATCGCGACGCGCTGGCAGGACGAGCAGACCGACAACATCGATGCGCGCTCTTTCCTGCTCAGCGGCAACGCCATTGCGCGCGGCCATCACTGGTACGCGCAGGCGTCGCTGAACGCGCTCGACGGCAGCTTCCTGGTCGGCGCGCGCAGTGCCGGACAGGAGCGCCAAAGCACGCGCGTCGTCTACCCGGAGCTGCGCTACGAACGTGTGCTCGCCGAAGACCGTGTGCATCCGGCGCGCGGTGCGTCGCTCGACGTGCGCGTGCTCGCTGCCAGCGACCGCGTGTTGAGCGACGTCTCGTTGCTGCAGGGCCGGGCGACGCTGAAGGGCATCGCGCCGGCCGGATTCGGTGCACGCCTGATCGCGCAACTCACGCTCGGTGCGACGTCGACCGAGGACTTCGCGCGTCTGCCTCCGGAATTGCGCTTCTTCGCGGGCGGCGACCGCAGCGTGCGCGGCTATGGCTACCAGGACCTCGGCGATCGCGACGAGGAAGGCCTCGCCATCGGCGGACGCTATCTCGCCACGACCTCGATCGAATACGAACGCGAGTTCATGCCCGGCTGGAGCGCCGCCGGCTTCGTCGACGCCGGTGATGTCTGGTCGCGCGGCGAACCGCATCTCGAATTGGGGGTCGGCGCGGGCCTGCGCTGGCAATCGCCGGTTGGTCCGATCCGCATCGATATCGCGCGCGGCTTCGATGACATCGCCGGCGGCTGGCAGCTGCATCTGTCGGCGGGGCCCGATCTGTGAGGCGCACGCGGCGACTGATCGGGCTGCTGCTCGCGTTCTTCGCGATCGTGTTCGCGTGGCTGCTGTTCGCGAACAGCGGCCTGCGTTTCATGGTCGCGCGCGCCTTGCCCGCGGACGGCAGCGCGCAGGTAGCGACCGTGCAGGGCAGTGTCTGGTCGGGCATCGATGCGCAGGGTCTCCGGATCGACACGCCGGCGCTGAGACTTTCGGTGCGCGAGGCGCACATCGATCTGGCGCTCGCACCGTTATGGCGCGGGGCGGTGCGGATTCGCTCGGCGAACCTCGCGGGCGTCACCCTCGAATGGCCTGAGCCCGGCGCAGGCGCGACGACGGCCGCCAAGGCCGCACCGGTCCTGCCCGACGTGCAGATCGACCGATTGCGCGTTTCGGCGCTGGAGATCGTGCAGACCGAGCAGCGTTGGGCAATCGATCGCGTCGATGCGCGCGTCTCGATGCACAATCAAACCGTGGCGCTGGACGATCTGCATCTGACCGCCGCGATGGGCCGCGTCGATGGCGATCTCGCGCTCGATCTGGCGCGCGATTTGCCGTTGCAGTCGGCGCGGCTTGCGGTCGATGTCACCCTCGACGAGCAGCATGTGGCCGGCGGTCTGGAGGCGCGCACCGAGCGCGGCCGCACCGGGCTGACCCTTGCCCTGCAGTCGCCACTGCTGGCGGTTGTCGCATTGTCCGATGTGCGCGACATCGATGATTGGCAGGCACGGGTCGAAATTCCGCGGCAAACGTGGCACGACACGCCCGTCGCCGCGTCGTTGCAGCTGCAAACCCAGCAGGGCGCGCTGCGCATGCAGGGTGATGCGAGCTACGACACGTTGCATCTGGCAGCGATCACGGCCATCGCACGCATCGAGGACGATGCCTTGCAGATCGCATCGTCATCCTTCGATCTTTCGGCGCCGCAGGGACGCGTCTCGTTGCAGGGTAGGATCCCTTTTGACGCGACTGCACCACTCACGCTCGAAGCCGCGACGACTGCGTTGTCGTTTGCTGCCGACGACGCGCCGCCGCTGCGGGTGGCCGGCGCGATGGCGCTGTCCGGTTCCCGCGCTGCGCTGGTGCTTGCGCCCGACCTGACGCTCGATCGCGACGGCTGGCCGAGCGCGACCCTCGATGGCCGCATCGTGCAGCAGGCGGATGCTTGGCTGGCCGACGATCTGCACTTGGTGTCCGGCCGCAGCAGCCTGAAACTCGATGGCGCCTTGACCACGGCGACGGCGACGCCCGCAGCCTTGAACCTGCAGCTGGTTCAGTTCGACCCGGCCTTGCTGTCGCCGGACTGGCCGGGCGCGATCGATGCCGATCTGGTCTGGCACGGCGGTTTCGGCGCGCAAGGATTGAACGGCGAGCTGGTGATCGAGCGATTGTCCGGAAGCTTGCGTGAGCGGGCGTTGCAAGGGGCCGGCACGGTGGTCCTGCTCGAAGGCGATCTCGCCAGCGCGCGCCTGAACCTGTCTGCGGGTGCATCGTCGCTGCAATTGACGCGCGCATCGCAGCAGGCGCCGTTGGACCTGTTGCTTGATGTGCCGGATCTTGCGGATCTGCTGCCCGACGGGCACGGCCACGTGCACGCCACCGCCCGCATTGATCGCGATTGGGAGTTCGATGTCGACGCGGCGGAGGTCATGTTGCCGCAGTTCACGCTGGCCCAGGGCCGCGTGCATGGCCGCGCCGGCAGCGACCTCGCGGCGCCGGTCACGATCCAGAGCACCTTGCGCGGGTTCGTCCTTGGCGGGCAATCCTTCGAACGTGTACAGGTCGCCGTCGACGGCACGCGCGCGGCCCATCGGGTCGACCTCGATGTGCAGGCCGGCGCCCGACAACTGCAGGTCGCGGCCGAGGGCGCGTGGAGTCCGCAGGGCGCGTGGCGCGGACGGATGGTCGGGCTCGACCTGCTCGCGCCGGAGCTGCGTGCATCGTTGATCGAGCCCGCGGCCATGGTCTGGCATACCGGGCAACTTTCGCTGGCGCGCAGCTGTCTGGCCGGAGAAGCGGGCGGACGGGTCTGCCTGCAGTTTGCTCAGGATGTGGCGCGCATCGACGCCAGTGCCGAAGTCGTCGCGCTGGATCTGCAACCGTTGACGAACCTGCTGGCACCCAAGGCGCCGTTCCGGACCGAAGCGCGTCTGTCCGGGAGCGCCGACCTGACCTTGGTCGGCGGCAAACTGGTTGCGTTGAATGCACGTCTCGACAGTGCCGAGGGCGCGATGCGCGTCGACGAGCGTCCCGATCTCGATCTCGGCTATCGCGACCTGGCGCTCGATCTGAAGGTCGATGATGGCGCGGGTACGTGGACCGCAAGCGCAACGCTGCGTCCCGAAGGCCAGGTCTCGTCCAGCGGTCGTCTGACCCGTGTCGACGGCGAGTGGCAGTACGAAGGCGACGTGCATGCGAGCGTGCACCGCTTCGATGCGATCGAGGCGTTCACGTCGCAGTTCGCGTCACCGCGCGGCGACATGAGCGGTGACATGCAGTTCCGTGGTCGCGGCCTGGAGCGGCCGCAATGGAGCGGCGCCTTCGCGGTCACCGGTTTTGCCGCGGAGCTTCCGGACCTGGGCCTGCAGCTGAGCGACGGAGCGCTCGCGATCGCGGCGGTACCGACCGGGATCATCGTGCGCGGCGCGATCACCTCCGGCGGCGGTCAGTTGATCCTCGACGGCGGTCGTGCGGCCGAAGCGCACGCGCCCTGGCATTTCGCGCTGAGCGGCGAGAATGCGGTGCTGGCCGATACGCCGGCGCTGCGTCTGGTGTTGAGTCCGGACTTGACCTTGCAGCAGCGCGAGCGTGACTGGCTGCTCGGCGGTCGCGTCACGATTCCCGAAGCGCTGATCGATGCCGAAGTGCTGGCGCCGCCGACCGACGCCAGCAGCGATGTCGTGATCGTCGATGCCGACGATGCGGAAGCAGCCGATGCGGCACGCTGGAACGCCGATGTCACCCTGACCTTCGGCGAACAGGCGAAACTGATTGGCTACGGGTTTGATGGCCGTCTGCGCGGCGATCTGCGCCTGCGCCAGCGCAGCGGCGACAACGCCTACGGGCAAGGCCAGCTGCAGGTGAGCGGCCGCTACGCCGCGTACGGGCAACGCCTGACCATTCGTCGTGGCCGCATTCTGTTTGCGAACAGTCCGCTCGACGAACCGACGCTCGACATCGAAGCCGAGCGCAAGGCCGGCAGCGCTGTCGCCGGCGTGCGCGTCACCGGCACCGCGCGCCTGCCGCAGACCGAGATCTACGCGCGCCCGGCCTTGCCGGAATCGGAGGCGCTGGCCTTGCTGGTCACCGGGCGCAATCTGCGCGGTGTCAGCGGTGCCGACCGCCAGCGCCTGTCGAACGCCGCACTCGCGCTCGGCACCATCGGCGGCGACTTGCTCGCCAGCAATCTCGGCGCCGAGATCGGCATCACCGGCGACGCGGCGCGCGGCACCGAAGCCTTCACCATCGGCAAATACCTCACACCCAAGCTCTTCATCGGTTACGGCATCGGCCTCGCCCGCCGCGGCAGCGTGCTGATCGTCCGCTACCTGATCCGCGACGACGTCGAGTTCGAAGCCACCAGCGGCGAACAATCACGCGCGAGCCTGAACTACATCATCGAACGCTGAGCGTCAGCGCAGGATCGCGATAACCATCGCGAGGCCCATCGCCATCAGCAACGTTGCGAAGGCCCGATTGAGATGGTGGTGGCTGAGGCGGTGGGCGAGCGCGGCGCCGTGGCGGGTGGCGGTGGTGCTGCCGAGGGCCAGCAGGGCGGCCGCGGGCAGGTGCACGTAGCCGATCGCACCGATCGGCAGCACCGCATCGGTATGGCGCGCGGCGACGACGTAGCCGAGCGCCGAGGCGAGCGCGACCGGCAGTCCGCACGCCGCCGACGTGCCGACCGCGCGCACGGCGGCATGGCCGCGCCAGACCAGCAGCGGCACCAGCATCGAACCGCCGCCGATGCCGACCAGCGCCGACACTGCGCCGATCGGCAGGGCGGCGACGCTCAGCAGCGGGCCGTGCGCGGTGTGTCGGCCGTCGCTCGCGGGTGCCTTTCGTGCGGCGAACAGGGTCGCCGCCGTCAGCAAGCAGTAGATCGCAAAGCCGATGCGCAGCCACGCATCCGGGGCGCGGCCGGCCAGCGATGCGCCGATCCCGCCGCCGAGGACGAGTCCGGGCGCTAGCCAGGCCATCGCCGGCCACATCACCGAACCGCGCTGCGCATGCGCCCGCGTCGATGCGATCGCTGTCAGCACGATGCAGGCCAGCGAGGTCGCGAGCGCCATGTGCATCACATGCGCCTCGGGCACGCCGAGGTAGGGCAGGGCGAAGGCGAGCGCGGCGACCATGATCATGCCGCCGCCGATGCCGAACAGCCCGGCCAGGAAGCCGGCGACCACGCCCACGACCAGTCCGAATGCAGCGAGTGCGAACAGCATCGACATCGTCACGCCTTTGGCATCTGCAGCCGGCTTAGACTTGCCGACATGAAACGTCGCATCTTCTGCATCCTCCTTGCCGCCAGCGCCGCGAGCACCGGCATCGCGGCCGATTCAAGCACGGCGCGCACCCAGTTCCTGGTCGCGCACAAGCTCGCCAAGGCCGGACTCGACTGGCAGAAAGCCGCGCCGGACATGGCATCGTATCCGCTGCGGCCCTACCTCGAACATGCAGCGCTGATGCGCACGCCGCGCCCCGACAGCGCCGCGCTCGCGGCGTTCATCGCGCGCCACGGCGACCAGCCGCTGACGCGCACCTTGCGCAGCCAGCTGATCGCGCGTCGCATCCAGAGCAAGGACTGGGCGGGCGTGCAGTCGCTCGACCTGCCGTCGCTGCCCTTGCCTGACCGCTGCCACGAGCAGCATGCGGCGATCGAGCTCGGCCAGGGCGCCGCCCGCAAGGAGGCCATCCGAACGATCTGGCTCAGCCCCAAGGCGCTGCCGACGGCCTGCCATCCGCTCGACCACTGGTTGCGCCAACAAGGCGCGCTGGATGCCGACACCGTCTGGCAGCGCATCGAGCTGGCCGTCGGGGCGAACCAGATCGGCCTGTTGCGCACGCTCGCCGCCGACCTGCCCGGCAAGGACAAGGTGGCCGCACTGCACCTCGCCGACGTGCTCGCCGACAGCGCGCGTGCGCGCAGGAGTGCGAAGACCTGGCCCGACGATGGCGCGCATCGGCGCGCGATGACGCTCGCACTCGTTCGCATTGCCGCCCGCGATGACGCCTTGGCCGCCAGCCTGTGGCGCGAGTTTTCGCAGCAGTTCAAGTTCGAGGATGGGCAGAAATATCGCGTCATCGACGCCATCGCCTTGTATCGCGCCAACAGCTTCGAAGCCGATGCGGCGAACTGGCTGGACCTGCTGCCGGTGGGTCAGGACACGGCCGCGACGCGCGAATGGCGCTTGCGCGAGGCCTTGTCGCGACGTGATCTCGGCGCGGCGCAGGCGGCGGTGGACCGCTTCGATGCGACCCAGCTCGCCGATCCGCGCTGGCAATACTGGCGTGCCCGTGTCGCCGAATTGCGCGGTGACGCCGATGCCGCGGCGCGCTTCTATCGCGCGCTCGCCGGGTCGCCGACGTACTTCGGCTTCGTCGCCGCCGAGCGCGCCGGCCAGCCCTATGCGCTGTGCCCGATCCAGCCGCCGGAGGCCGGCGATGCCGCCAGCGCGCTGGCGCAGCCCGGTTTTGCGCGCGCCTTCGAACTGCATGCGATCGGCTGGATGACCGAAGCGCGACGTGAATGGGATGCCGCGTTGTCGGCTGCGGATGCGACGACGCGGCTTGCTGCCGTCGCATTGGCCGATGAGCGCGGCTGGTTCGACCGCGCGCCATTCGCATTGAATGCCGGCGACGACCTGCGTGCCTATAGCTTGCGTTTCCCGCTCGCCCATCGCGAACTGATCGTCGCGTCGGCACAGCAGCGGGCGCTGTCGCCGGCCTTCGTCTACGGCCTGATCCGTTCCGAAAGCGCCTGGGTGCAGGACGCGAAGTCGCATGCGAATGCCTATGGCCTGATGCAATTGATCCCCGAGACGGCGCGGCGCATGGCCAAGGCCGAGAAGCGCAACTTCGCGAATCCGCTCGCCTTGTTCGATCCCGCATTGAATGTCGCGCTCGGCACGCGTTACCTGTCGGGCATGCTGCAGCGCTACGACGGCGCGCACTGGCTGGCCGCAGCGGCCTACAACGCCGGTCCGCAGCGCGTCGACCAATGGCTGGTGCAGCGCGGCGATCTCGAGCCCGACCTGTTCGTCGAGACGATTCCGTTCAAGGAAACCCGCGAATATGTCGCGCGCGTGCTCGCGTTCGCGCTGATCTACGACTGGCGCCTGAATGGCAAGGCCTTTTCGATGGACTACGCGATGTCGCGTGGTGAAGGTACGCCACCGCCGCGTCGGGAAGTCGCATGTCCGTTGCCGTCGACCCCGATCGTGACGACCACGACAAAACCGTGACGCTGGGGGCGTCATCATCGTTGCGTCTGAAGGGATCAGCATGCGCATCGTGATGTTGGGCGGCAGTGGGTTCGTGGGCCAGGTGCTGTCGCGGCGATGGGTGCGCGACGGTCATACGGTCGTGGTGCTGACGCGCAACCGCAGCTGGCACCGCGAAGTCGCGCTGCAGCCCGGCGTGTCACTGCGCGAAGGCGACGTCTACGACGGGGCATGGCTGGCGCGGGCGATCACCGGCGCCGACGTGGTGGTGAACCTCGTCGGCATCCTCAATGAATCCGGTTTCGGTGGTGCAGGAGGTCGCGGGTTCGAGCGCGCGCATGTGCAACTCACGGAGACAGTCGTGGCGGCTTGTCGACAAGCCGGAGTGACACGTCTGCTGCAGATGAGCGCCTTGAATGCAGGTCGCGGCGACAGTCACTACTTGCGCACGCGTGGTGCTGCTGACGCTGCAGTGCAGGCCAGCGGCCTGCGCTGGACGATCTTTCGGCCGTCGGTGATCTTCGGTCGTGGCGACGGCCTGTTCTGCCGCTTCGCCGAGTTGTTGAAACTGTCGCCGGTGATGCCGCTGGCGGGGGCCGATGCCCACTTCCAGCCGGTGGCCGTCGAGGATGTCGCGGAAGCCTTCGCGCGTGCCTCCCGGCGCGACGAGAGTATCGGGCAAGTCTACGAACTCGGCGGACCGGACGTCGTCACGCTCGCCGACATCGTGCGGCACGCCGCGCATTGGCTGGGCCTGCGCCGACTCATCGTACCGATGCCGAAGGCGCTCGGCTGGTGCCAGGCCGCGGCGTTCGGTCTTTGGCCACTCGCGAACAAGCCGCTGTCGCTCGACAACTTTCGTTCGCTGGCCGTGGATTCGGTCGTCGGTGCCGAGGATGGGCTGACCCGCCTAGGCATTGCCAAGACGACGATGGCGCAGTCGGTGCCGCTGTATCTGCGGCCGAAGGCCTCGGCTACTGGTGGATGACCTCGCCGCGCATCGGCGCGAGGCGAGCGAGCAGACGATTCTGCACGCCGATGGCGAAGCCGGCCTTGCTCATCGCGCGGCGCGAGGCGGCGACGAAATCATTGAACTGCGCTTCCGACAGGTCCATGCCGGAATGTGCTTCGACCATGCTCAACCCGGTGTATTCGCAACCGCCATCGCTGATCTGGCAGATGTGTTCGCGCAGCCGCGCCCGGAAATAATCCTGGTCGGTGTCCTGGAAGAGAAAGCCGATCTTCGTGTCCTCGCGATATTCCGCGGTGATGGCGTCGACCAGTTTCGCGACGCCGGCCTCACCGCCGAGTGCGTCGTACAGGCGCGCCTCGCGCGTCGTCGCGCAAGCCGAGAGCAGGGCGATCAGCAATCCGATCGGCCATGTGGCCATGAACATGCGCATCACCAGTTCCCCGTCATCGAGATGAACACGCCGTCCTGGTCCGGTCGCGCGGCGATGGTGCCGAGATCGACCCAGGCGACGGCAAGACTGAAACGCTTCGACGGCACCCAGGCCACGAACACGTCGCGCCAGTCGGATTCGCCCAAACCCGGCAGGCCGTCGGGCTTCTGCCGATATTCGGCGCCGAGCGCGAATTCGGGATTGAAGAACATCGCCGCCGAGAACTCGCCGACCAGCGCATAGCCGTTGTCGTCGGGCGAACCGAAGCCGAGCAATCCGGTTTCATTTGCGCGGGTCGCGCGCACGCTGCCGTTGAGCAGCCAATTGCGGTCGAAGGGGCCGGCGAGGAACAGTCGAGTGACGCTGAAGTAGGCCTCGACATCGTCGTTGCGGCGCGCGCCGAGCGCACCCGCCAGCACATCGGAGTCGCTGTGCTTGTACTGCAGGCCGACCGCCATCTGCGGCAGGTCGCCATAGATCAGATCGCCGGCGACCCGCAGCTTCGCGCCAAGCACGGTCTGGCCGATTCGGCGGTCGATGCCTTCCGGCAACAGGCCGCGGTCGACGCTGAATTGCTGGCGCCCAAGCGACAATTCGAACCGGTCATGCCAGGACGCCGACAGGCCGAGGGTCTCCAGGCGGAAATCGCCAACGCGGGTGAACGACGCACCCGCGACCGCATCGAAGCCCGGTCGTGTCGACAGTCCGGACAGCACCGCCCAGGGCACCAGCCCGCCACCGCCGGCAGCCTCGATCGACATCAGGCCGCCGGTCGCCTTCAGCCGTCCTTCGTCGGCCGCATGCAAGGACGCAACGGGCAGCAGCAACAGGGCGAGGGCGGGAATGGACTGGCGCAACATGGCAATGGCGTCGAGAATCAGGTTCGGCAGCGTGGCGGCCAGGGAGTGAACGGAATGTGCAACGACGGATGCGCAAGCATACGCGAGTGCCGGCGATGAACACCTATCTGGTGGGAGGTGCGGTGCGCGATCGCCTGCTGGGCCGTGCCGTCAAGGACCGCGACCATGTCGTCGTCGGGCAAACGCCGGAGGCCATGCTGGCCGCGGGCTTCCAGCCGGTTGGGCGCGACTTTCCGGTGTTCCTGCATCCGCACACCAGGGAGGAACATGCCCTAGCGCGCACCGAACGCAAGTCCGGCCGCGGCTATCGCGGCTTCGTGGTCAGTGCCGACGCCACGGTCACGCTGGAAGACGACCTGCGTCGTCGCGATCTGACCATCAACGCGATCGCGGAAGCGCCGGACGGTGCGCTGGTCGATCCGTTTGGCGGTGTGCGCGACCTCGAAGCACGCGTGTTGCGTCACGTGTCGGACGCGTTTTCCGAGGACCCGGTGCGCATTCTCCGGGTCGCGCGTTTCGCGGCCCGTTATGCGCCACTCGGATTCCGCATCGCGCCGGAGACGATGCAGTTGATGCGGCAAATGGTCGGCGCCGGCGAGGCCGACCATCTGGTGCCCGAGCGCGTGTTCCAGGAACTGCGGCTGGCCCTCGGCGAACCGCGTCCCGGCGTGTTCGTGCGGGTCTTGCGTGCGTGTGGCGCATTGCGCGTGATCGTTCCGGAGCTCGACGCCTTGTATGGCGTGCCGCAACGGATCGAATTCCATCCCGAATACGATGCCGGCGTGCATCTGGAGCTTGCGCTCGATGCCGCGGCCCGATTGGCCCCGGGCGATGCGCAGGTCGGGTATGCCGTGCTCCTGCACGATCTCGGCAAGGCGCTGACCCCGCGTGAGGTCCTGCCGCGCCATCTGGAACACGAATCGCGTGGCGTGCCGCCACTGCGCGCCGTGTGTGCGCGCCTGCGTGCGCCGGCCGACTTCGCCGCATTGGCCGAAGTGGTGTGTCGCGAGCACCTGAACCTGCATCGCGCCAGGGAACTGCGGCCGGGGTCGATGGTGGACTTGATCGAGCGGCTCGATGGTTATCGGCAACCGCAGCGGATCGATCGGATCACGCTGGCCTGTGCGGCCGACAAACTCGGTCGCGCCGGCGAATCGATCGATCGCTTCGTCTATCCGGCGCGCGATCTCGTCGCGCAGGCGCTGGTCGCCACCTTGCGGGTCGACGCACGGCCGTTCCTCGAACGCGGCCTGCGGGGTCCCGAGGTCGGTGCCGCAGTACGCGAGGAACGCTGCCGGATGCTCAGCGCGCGCAGTGTGTGCTGAACCGCCGGTCCAGCGCCAGCAGCCAGGCTCGCGCCGGCGTCAGCCCGGTCAGGGCACCGAGCACGATGCCGCCGGCATTGGCATAGACATCGTGGATGTCGCCGCGGCGCAGTCCCGAGGCCTGTTGCAGGAATTCCAGCACGATGCTCATCAGCAACAGGCCGAAGGCGGCGCGCGACCAGTCGTTGGAGGCGTCACGCAACTGCACCGCGAAGGCCATCAGCACGAAGTAGGCGAGCAGGTGGCCGATCTTGTCGTTGCCGATGAAGTCGACCTGACGCAGGGACTCGTTCGAGATCAGCGACAACACGATCACCCCGGCGATCGCCAGCGCGAACAAGCCGCGCCACAACCGCGGATGCGGGAACGGACGCAGGCTCACAGGCGGCGACTCTGGTCGTAGCTGGTGAAGGCCTCGGGCACGTGGTCGATGGCGCGCGCGAAGCTCATCAGCTTGAAGCGTTCGCCCATTTCGCCGGGCAAGGTCAGCCGTTTCACTTCCTGCGCCAGCCGGTAACGTTCGATCTCGCTCAGTTGCGTCGCTTCCTCGACCATGTCGAGGATGCCGGCTGCAATCAGGAACGAGGCCTGGGCGTTGAAGCCCGCCAGCGGCAGCCGCGCATGCGTGCCGGCCAGCGCGAGCGCGGTGAAGTCGACGAAACTGGTGATGTCCTGCAGCCCCGGCCAGCGCAATGCGTCGCCATGCGCGCGATGGTGGTAATGGCAGATCAGGGTGCCGTCATCGCGCTGCGGCAGGTAGTACTCGCGGCGCGGATAGCCGTAATCGACGAAGATCGCGAGGCCGGCGACCAGTTGTCCGCAGACCGCGTCGATCCACCAGGGCAGTTGCGGCAGGATTTCCGAGCGATAGCCTTCCGGCAGCGGCGCCAGCAGGTCCTGTTGCAGGGCCGCGACGGCGGCGGTGAGCATGGTGTCGGCCTCGCGCTCGACATCGATGAAGCGGCCTTCGGCATCGACCGCGACATGCAGCTCGCGCGGTTCGCCATCGCGCATCACGAAGCGGTGCACCGGCAGGGCGTCGATCACCTCGTTCGCGAACAGCACGCCGCGCCAGGGTTGTTCGGCGGGCGTGTCGGGCCAATCGACGCGACCGAGCAGATGCGGCACGCGCGCTTCCAACGTTGCGCGCTGGCGGGCACGCAGTTCGGCGCTGCGGTCAAGGATGCGATAGCGCTGCGGCAGGCAGCCGAGCTGTTCCCATTCGGCCAGCGCGGCGGCGGCGAACGCACCGCTGCCACCGCCAACTTCGAGGAAGTCGGCCTCCGTTCCGGCGCGCAGCACCGGCGCAGTGGCCCGTGCGACACAGCGCGCGAACAGGCTGCCGATCTCGGGTGCGGTGATGAAGTCGCCACTGGCCCCGAACTTGGTCTTGCCGGCGCTGTAGTAGCCGAGTCCGGGCGCATACAAGGCCAGTTCCATGAACCGCCAGAACGGGATCGAGCCGTGGTCGCGGATTTCGGCCCGGATCAAGTCGGCGAGGACGCCGCTGTGTGCGAGTTCATCGGCGCTGGGGGCGGGAAACGGGCTGGTGTCGAGATGGGGCAGCAAGCGGATCTCCGGAATGACGCCAAGGACACGGGGAATCACGCACAATCGACGTCCGAATGGGCGAGGAGCATACCCGATGACGGATTCATCCCGGCCGGTCGCGATCATCACCGGGGCGGCAAAACGGGTCGGTGCGGTCATGGCGGACACCCTGTGCGAGGCCGGCTACGACCTTGCGCTCAGTTACCGGCATTCCCGGGCCGAAGCCGAGGCATTGGCGGCCCGATGCGAGGCGAAACGCGCGCAGTCCTGCCTGCTGCTGCCGCTGGACCTGTCCGACACCGGCGCATTGTCGCCCTTCATCGAACGCGTGCTCGCCCACTATGGCCGCATCGACGCGCTGATCAACAATGCATCGAGCTTCTACCCGACGCCGATCGGCGCGGCCACCGAAGCGCACTGGGATGAATTGTTCGCAGCGAACGCCAAGGCGCCGTTCTTCCTCGCCCAGGCGGCCGCGCCGCATCTGGCGAAGACCGGGGGCTGCATCGTCAATCTGGTCGACATCTATGGCGAACGGCCGTTGGCACGACATCCGCTCTACAGCATGGCCAAGGCGGCGCTGGCGATGATGACGATGGCCCTCGCCAGGGATCTCGGCCCGGCCGTGCGCGTCAATGGAATCGCACCCGGTGCAGTGCTATGGCCCGAAACCGGCAAGGCGGAAGGCGAGCGCCGCGACCTGCTTGCCCGCACGCCGCTGGCGCGGGCCGGCGAGCCCGCCGACATCGCCCGCACGGCGCTGTTCCTGTTGCGCGACGCGCCCTACATCACCGGAGAGATCATCCGCGTCGACGGCGGGCGGGCGTTGTCGATCTGAATGCATCGCGGGCTCAGTCCCGCGATTGGCCCTACCCACCGGCCACAGGCAACGCATCCAGCAAGAAGGCGCGCGCGGTATCCCAGTGGCGGCGCACGGTGCGCTCGGTGACGCCGCGGGCTTCGGCGATCTCGACGAAGCTGAGGCCGGCGAAGAAATGCCATTCGACCAGCTCGGCGAGTTCGGGGTCGACCGCTTCGAGCTTGCGCAGCGCATCGTCGACCGAGAGCAATTCCTCCAGCGCCATGCCTTGTTGCACAAAGCCCTCGGTGAGTTGCGTGCGGACCAGGCCGACGCCGCGCTTCTGCGCCATCTGCTCACGCGAGAAATCGATGATGACCTGGCGCATGGCCCGCGCCAGCAGGCTGTAGAAATGGTGGCTGCCCTCGAACTTGCGGCCCAGATCGCCGGAGAGCTTGATGTAGGCCTCGTGCACCAGGGTGCTCGGGTTCATGGTCACGCCGCCGCCGGCCTTCTTCAGCGTCGAACGGGCGATGCGTTTCAGCTCGTGGTACGCAAGTTCGTACAGTTCCCGCTGCGCGGCCGCCTCGCCGCGCCCGACCGCATCGAGCAGATTGGTGACTTGCGGACGCTCGCCCATGGCTGGTTCTCCGGTGAAGCCGCGAGTGTCCCGATCCGTGCCGCTGTCGGCAAGTCTGCTGCCGATGTCCGGTTTTTGGCGCAAACTTCGTACCTCTGGGACGACACGCCGGAATCCACCGGCCTGCGCCCTTGAAGGTGCCCGATGAGCGACACTGCCGAATTGCTGTTCGATATCTACACGCGCTCGGACAACCCGATGCTGCGGGCGACGCTGGCGCCGGTGATGGCCGACCCCGACGGCTTCGCGACGCGTTTCTACGCGCAGCTGTTTGATCGCGCTCCGGCCCTGCGCCGCTTGTTCCCGGTCGACATGACGCAGCAGCGCATGAAACTGATGCAGACGCTCGGTGTCGTCGCGGCCGGTCTGGATGAGCCGGAGAAACTCACTGGAACCCTGGAGGCGCTGGGTGCGCGCCATCGCGGCTATGGCGTGAAGTTCGCGCACTATGTCGAAGTCGGCGAGGCCCTGATGGCGGCCCTCGCCGAGGTCAATGGCCCTGCCTTCGACGGCAATGCCCGCGCCGCCTGGCAGCGCCTGTACGCATGGGTGTCCGAACAGATGCGACGTGGCTGACCACCCGTTCCGTTCGCCCGTCGACCAGCTCGGGGCGAACGGAGGTCGGGATCAGCGTTTGGCGGCGAAGGCCGAGGCCAGCAACTGCGAGTCCATGCCGACGGTGTCTTCACCCATCGCATGGCGATACAGGGCCGCCGAGTAGATGCCGGACAGCGCCGACTGGACCAGCGCCAGCGCCATCATGGTGATCACGCCGAGCGCGCCGACCGTGACGATCAAGGCCATCGATTTCGTCCCGGCCACGGCGATCAGGGCGACCACCGTCAGCGCGACCACCAGGAATTGCAGCAAGCCGAACACGACGCCGACGCCGCCCTGGCCGATCAGGTTTTCGCCCCAGGTCTTCTTCAGCATCATCGCGCTTTCCTTGACCGCGTCGAGCGGGCCGATATCACGACTGACGAGGATCGGCACGGTCATGAAGGTGATCACGGTCCAGGCCGCGCCGAACAGGCCGGCAACCCATTTGCCGATGACACCGGCGCGTTCCTCGATCGCGCGCAGGATCATGCCGACCGTCGCCGCGATCAGTGCATAACCGAAGATCGTGCCGCGCTTGGACCAGGCGATGTTCAGGCCATCCGCCACGGTCGGATCGCCGCCGCGCAGGCGGATCATGGCGGCCCCGACCAGGGCGGTGTTGAAGTAGAAGATCACGAAATACTGCGTCAGGTAGAACAGGAACACCCAGGCGTAAAGCCACATCGGTTCGCGCTCGCCCTGATCCATCGCCTTGAAGTCGAGCAGGCCGAACAGCGGCAGGATGAAACTCGCCATCACCAGCAATGAGGCCACCGCCGAGATCGCCGGGAACACCAGCAATTCCTTGTCCTGCTTCAACACCCCGGCACTGGCCTTGACCAGTGCCCAGCTGCGCGCAAATTTCGCGAACATGTTCGAACTCCCGTGCGCCCCATGCGCGACTGCGGAACGCTAGGGCAAGCTCAGGCGTTTGTCGATGCAAGTTCGATTGCGGGTCCGATCGCGAGGCCGGATCCTGCCCACAACGCCGCCAGCGAGCGGCCGATCGCCGGGTGCACATAGTCCGGTGCGAGGTCGGCCAGTGGCTTCAGCACGAAGGCATGCTTCAGTTCGTCGCGCGGAATTTGCAGGTGGCCGGGACCGTCCAGCGTCAGGTCGTCGTAGAAGACGATGTCGATGTCGAGCGGACGCGGCCCGAAGCGCGGCCCGCTGCGATCGCGACCGTGCGCGTCTTCGAGTCCGTGCAGCCAGTCGTTCAGCGCAACCGGGTCGAGATCCGACTCGATGATCGCTGCGGCATTCAGGAAGTCGTCGCCGTCGAACCCGATGGCCGGCGTGCAATACACCGGTGACACGCGCACCGCGCCGAAACGTTCGCGCAAGGCCACGATGGCCGCACGCAGGTGTCGCGCCGGTTCGATGTTGGACCCGAGCGACAAATAGGCGCGGCCCATCAGTCCGGCCGCCGCCCGCGTTCGATCTGCACGCCGACCGCCGCCGCGCCGCGCACCGCGCCCGGCTTGCGGATGCGCAGCCGCAGCCAGGTCACCTTGAACTCCTGCAGCACGATCTCGGCGCAGCGTTCGGCCAGCGTTTCGACCAAACCGAATTGCGCGTCGCCGACGAAGCCGACGAGGCGCTTCGACACCGCCTTGTAGTCGAGCGTGTCCTCGATCCGATCGGTCGCGGCCGGGACGCGGTTGTCGAAGGCCATTTCCAGATCGAGCACGACCGGCTGCTTGGCGCGGCGCTCCCAGTCGTAGATGCCGATCAGAGTATCGATCTTCAGGGTTTCGACGAAAACGATGTCCATGCTCACACCTTCAGCAATTCTTCCAGCGGCCAGCGCGGACGTACCGAAATGCTCGCGTCCTGATGCTGCCCGGCAGCCAGGCGCATCGCACCGGCGAACGCGATCATCGCGCCGTTGTCGGTGCAGAATTCGGGACGCGGAAACGCGACCTGAAAGCCGTCGCGCTCGCCGGCCTCGCGCAGCAACGCGCGCAGGCGCAGGTTCGCGCCGACGCCACCGGCCACGATGAGCGCACGGGCGTTGCTGTGTTCGATGGCCCGGCGGCACTTGATCGCGAGGGTCGCGACCACCGCCTCCTCGAAGCCGCGCGCGATGTCGGCGCGGGTCTGGTCGGTCCGGTCGGATTTCTCCCAGGCCAGCAGCACCTGAGTCTTCAGTCCGGAAAAGCTGAAGTCGAGGCCGGGACGGTCGCACATCGGGCGCGAAAAGGTGTAGCGACCGGGCATGCCCGAACCGGCCAGCGCGGCCAGTTCCGGGCCGCCCGGATAGGGCAGGCCCATCATCTTCGCGGTCTTGTCGAAGGCTTCGCCAGCGGCATCGTCGAGGGTGTCGCCAAGCAACAGGTAATCGCCGATCGCGTTCACTTCGATCAACTGCGTGTGGCCACCCGACACCAACAGCGCGACGAAGGGGGGCTGCGGCGCACCGGGTTCCATCAGCGGCGCAAGCAGATGCCCTTCCATGTGATGCACGCCGATCGCCGGCAGATCCAGCGACCAGGCCAGCGCGCGCGCGGTCGCGGCCCCGACCAGCAGCGCACCGGCGAGGCCGGGGCCGCTGGTGTAGGCGACGCCATCGAGATCGCGCACGCTCAGTTCGGCCGACGCGAGCGTTTCGCGCAGCAGCGGCAGCAGCTTGCGGACATGGTCGCGCGAGGCCAGTTCCGGCACCACGCCGCCATAGGCCTGGTGCAGATCGATCTGGCTGTAGACGGTGTGCGCGCGCAGACCCGCGGCCGTGTCGTAGACGGCGACGCCGGTTTCGTCGCAGGAGGATTCGATGCCGAGCACACGCATGAGGGCGCGGAGTGTAGCGGTTCGCGCGACAATGCCCGGTATTCCCCTCGTGAAGGAGCGCAACATGGCCCTGGTTCTCATCACCGGTGCGTCTGGTGGCATCGGTTTCGAATTCGTCAAGCAGTTCGCTGCGCGCGGCGATCAGGTCATTGCTGCCGTGCGCCAATGGCCACAGGGCCAGTCGCACGCCGGCTTCGAGGTCATCGAAGGCGCCGACGTGCGCGATGGCGCCGGCCGCCATCGCATCGTGCAGGCCATCGGCACGCGACGGCTCGATGTCGTCGTCCACAATGCCGGCGTGCTCGCCAACGATGCGCTCGGATCGATCAATCCGGAATCGCTGGACGCGCAGATGGCCGTGAATGCGTTCGCGCCGATCCTGCTGACCCAGGACCTGCATGCGCAACTCGCGAAACCGTGCAAGCTCGCCTTCATCACCAGCCGCATGGGTTCGGTCGCCGACAACGGCTCGGGCGGCTACTACGGCTATCGGATGAGCAAGGCGGCGCTGAATGCGGGTGCGAAGTCGCTGGCCATCGACCTCGCGCCGCAGGGCGCGGCGGTCGCGATCCTGCATCCGGGCTTCGTGCGCACGCGCATGACCGGCGGCAACGGACAACTGGAACCGGCCGAATCGGCACGCTTGCTGATTGCCCGCATCGACGCGCTGGACGCCGCGAACAGCGGCACGTTCTGGCACGCCAACGGCGACGTGCTGCCGTGGTGATCAGGCGTCCGCGTCGCGGATGACGTCGCGCACCAGTTGCACGGTCAGGCGGCGCTTGCGTGCCAGGGTCTCGCGGTCGAGGCGGTCGAGCAGGTCGAGCAAGGCACCGAGATCACGCGGATAACGACGGAACAGGAAATCGAGCACGTCATCACCGACCTCCATGCCGCGCGCCGCACCGCGGGCGTGGATGACGCGACGGCGGGCGTCGTCGCCGAGCGGCTGCAGGCCGAGCACGCCAAGGCTGGCGAGGCGCGAGGCGAGGTCGGGCAGTTCGATGCCGAGTCGCGGCACGGCGGTCGGGGCCGTGATCAGCAGGGCGCCGCCGGCGTCGCAGGTGCGGTTGAACAGGTCGAACAAGCCGACTTCGGCGGCCCGGCGCCCGGCGATCGCGTCGACGTCGTCGATCACCACCAGGGCGCGCGCCGAGGTGGCCGCCATTGCCGCCTCGACCTGGGTGCCGAGTTCGGCCAGCGGCAGCAAGGCGGCGTCCGGCGTCGCAGCGACGACGGCCATCGCCAGATGGGTCTTGCCGGTGCCGCTGGCGCCGGTCAGCAGGAGGCCGGGGGGCGTCGGTGCTTCGGCGAGCGCGCGCAGCGCGGCGACGACCGCTTCATTGCCATCGGCAGCGTAGCGGTCGAAGCGCGCGCCTTGCGGAAAGCGCAAGGCCAGGGGCAATTGCCGATGGGTCACGCCGGGGGGTCCAGTGGCGTTGCCGATTGCTCGGATACCGGCGGCGTCGCTGGCGCCTCGATCGGAACCAGTGCGGCGCCGGCCGCATCGCTCGGCGCACGCTCGGCACCATAGATGTCGCTGGCGAGATAGCGCTCGCGCGTGTGCCGCAGCCCGACCAGGATCACCGCCGCCACCGGCAGCGCCAGCAGCACGCCGAAGAATCCGAACAGCTGTCCGCCCGCCAGCACCGCAAAGATCACCGCGACCGGATGCAGGCCAATGCTCTCGCCAACCAGTTTGGGGGTCAGGAAGAAACTCTCGATGACCTGCCCGATCGAGAACACGGCGATCACCAGTGCCACGTTCATCCAGATATCGCCGCCGGTCACGATCGCCGACACCAGCCCACCGCCGATGCCGACGACCGGACCGAGGTAAGGCACGAAGCTGCACAGTCCAGCGATGATGCCGATCAGCATGCCGAACTTCAGGCCGCCCAGCGACAGCCCAATCGCGTAGATCGCGGCAAGCGCGACCACCACGCTGGTCTGACCACGCAGGAAGCTGCCGAGGACCAGATCGGACTCGCGCGCGAGTTGCGTCACGGTCGGCTCCAGCGGACGCGGAATCAGCGCGCGCACGCGGCCGATCATCTGTGTCCAGTCGCGCATCAGGTAGAAGGTGATCAACGGGATCAGCAGCAGGTTCGCGACCCAGGCCATCACCGCCGCGCCCGAGGTGGTCAATCCGCCCAGAAGCTTCGGCATGAAGCGGCCGATGTCGTCGAGATGCGTGCGCAAGCTGGCGAAGGCACGACCGGGATCGAGTGCGGTCAGGGTGAAGTTGAATTCGCCCTTCAGCCACGGTGCCGCGACGCGGTCATACCAGTCGTGCAGGGCATCGATGTAGCCGGGCACGCTGCGTGCCTGATCGATCAGCGCCGGGATGATGATCGCCAGCAGCAGCGCGACCGCAAGCGTCATCAGCAGGAACACGATCGCCACCGCGCTGCCGCGCGACATGCGCTTCGCGGCGAGCCGTTCCACCAGCGGATTGCCGAGGTAGGCGAACAGCGCCGACAGCGCGAAGGGCGTCAGCACCGGCGCGAGGAAATACAGCAACAGGCCGATCGCCGCAGCGATGAGCAACCAGGACCAGACCCGGCGATCGTCAATCATGGCGTGCTCCGTTCACGTGTCACACGGGCCGTGCGGCATCGTCGCATCAATGCACCAGGCGCAGGCGCGGCGAGGTATCCGACCCGGCATCGAGCAACTCGACCCGGCCGTCGATGGCCAGCAGCTGGCGCAAGCGGCGCTCGCCGACCGCGAGATCGAGATGCATCTGCAAGCCATCGCCTTCGGCGCGCAGCACGCGCAGGTCGCGCACGAACTCGAGCCTCCCGAGGTAACCGGCCACGGTGGCGTAGTCCTGCGGCGTGCGCACGCCCTCGATCCACCAGTCGACGCCGCCGATCGAGCTGCCTTGCGGTTCCACCGCGTAGCGTCGAGCCAGACGATCGGTGGCACCGTCGATCGCGGCGACCAGCAGCGCATTCGACTGCGGATCGCTTTGCTCCCATTCCTCGTAGCTGCGGCCATCGATCAGGGTGCAACGCGCCTGCCACGGTGTGCCGCGGCTGAGCCGGATCACCAACATGGTCTGCACGCCATAGCGTTGCCCGGCGGCGAGGATGGTTTGCGGCGGTGCGCCCCAGAGCGTCACCGGATTGATGCGATTCTGGTCGACACCGTCCATGCGCGGCAGCAGGATCGGCAGCCCGCGCTGCTGCGCCCGCAGCGTCATCTCACTCAATGCCGCGATCTGGTTCGCGTTCGCGATCTGCTTCTGGTTGCCGTCGTCGATGCCCAGCCACACCAGCACCGGTGGCCGGTCGTCGTGCCAGACCGGGCGGCCAAGCGCCGCCAGGCGATCATGCACCGCGCCCGGGTCGAAGTTCGCCACCAGCACGCGCGTGCCGTCTGCCTGCGTGCGTGCAGCGACCGTCAACGCGATACGGCGGGCGTCGCCGAGCACGGCGGCGAGTCCGGCGTCGGCGGCGATGCTGCGATCACCCGAGACTTTCATCAGCACCTGCACCAGCGCGGCGCGCAGGGCGCCGTCGTCCTGCACGTCCTGGCCGGCCGCCAGCACCGATTCGCCCTCGTAAATCGGCATTTGCAGCGCCGGCA
The DNA here is from genome assembly GCA_016721845.1 of Lysobacterales bacterium. Classification (NCBI taxonomy): domain Bacteria; kingdom Pseudomonadati; phylum Pseudomonadota; class Gammaproteobacteria; order Lysobacterales; species Lysobacterales bacterium. The sequence goes on along the minus strand of JADKHK010000003.1, from coordinate 44,650 downwards.
CGCCACCGCTCGCGCCCACCAGCAGGATCAGCAACAGCAAGGACAGGCGTGCACGCATCGGCGATGTTTCCCGGCAAAGCCGCGATGATACTGGCGACGCAGGTAGACTGGGCGGATGTCGATTCGTCCTCTTCTGCTCGTCCTGTCCGCCGCGTTCGCCGCTGCGATCGCCGGCTTCCTGCTCGCTCGCCAGTTGCGCACCGCGGTGGTCGTGCCCGATCCCGAGGTGCCGATCGCCGGCGTGGCCGCGATCGGTGACCGCCGCCCGGATCTGACCTTGCCCGACCTGAGGGGTGCGGCGGTGTCGTTGTCGCGTTTCGACGGCAAGCCGGTGTTGCTGAATTTCTGGGCCAGCTGGTGCCCGCCCTGTGTCGCCGAAATGCCGGTGCTCGATGCATTCGCGCGCGAACATCCTGATTGGCATGTGGTCGGGATCGCGGTCGAGCCCGTCGATGCGGCCCGCGACTATCTCGCTGAAGCGCCGGTGTCCTACCCGATCCTGATCGGCCACGATGACAGCCCGGACGAGTCCCTGCAGTTCGGCAACAGCCGTGGCGTGCTGCCGTACACGGTACTGATCGGCGCCGATGGCCGCATCCTCAAGCGCCATGCGGGCGCCTTCGAACGCAGCGAGCTGGACGCCTGGGTGCGCTGACGTAGTTGCGTTTCCCGTCCGGCTTGGCGAGCATCCCCGGCGCGAGGTGCCGGTGGACGATTCGGTTGACAGCGCGGAGCTGGGTCTGCGGGTGCGCGAGTTCGAACTGGCGCGCGAGCTGCCCTCGGTCGCACTGCTGAATGGCACCCTGGACCGATGGCTGCCGGCATGCGGCGTGCCCGAGCCGGTGTTGCGCGCCTTGCAGGTCTGTTGCGACGAGATTCTGGCCAACGCGGTCCACCATGCCGGCGCGGTGCGTGAACCGATCTTCGTGCGCGTTGCACTGCAGCCGGACCGGGTGCAGGCGCAATTCGCCTATCGCGCGTTCGCCTTCAGGCCGGATCGCCAGGAGCGCCCGAATACGCATACCCCGATCTCGCTGCGCGATATCGGGGGGCTGGGCATCCACCTGATCAAGTCACTGACCGACCATTTCGAGTACCACTACCGCGACGGGCATCACTGCCTGCAGTTCGAGAAGCGCCATCTGCCTTGACCGGCCCCGCGTCAGTGCGCTTGCCAGGTCATCTGCACGCCGAACGAGCGTTCCGGTGCCAGCGCCGACAGCGCGTCCGCGGTTGCGAAATAGCGCTCGTCGAACAGGTTCTGCGCGTAGAGGCCGATCCCCAGACCGCCGCCGAGGTCGTAGCTGAGCTCGGCGTCGACGAGGTCGACTGCACCACGCGCCACTTCCTCGAAGCCGGGTCGGTCGAGCTTCCAGCGGTGCATGTAGCGGGCGCCGATCGTCCAGGCGGCGTTGACGTGGTACTTGGCTTCAAGCTCGGTCGTGACCGGCGGGCTGCCGAACAGCGGCTGGCCGGTGCGTTCGTCACGGCTGCGGACGACGGCCACGCTGCCGCGCAACCCGAGGTCGTCGATCGGGTTCCAGCCGAGCATGGCCTCGGCGCCCCACAGTCGGGCGGCGCTGACGTTTTCGAAGCCGTTGATGCCCGGCGCGACTGCAGTGAGCTGGATCAGCTCGTCGACATCGGTGCGCCACAGATGGGCCTCGCCATGCCACTCGCCGCGGCTCCAGGCATGGCCGAGATCGACACCGAGCGAACGTTCCGAACCGAGATCCGGATTGCCGACGACGTCGCCCTGCGCGGTGACGCCGCTGAAGAAACGTTCCTCCAGCGTCGCGAAGCGATAGCCGCTGGCGATGTTGAGGCTGAAACGGTGTGTGTCGCCCGGTGTCCAGACCGCACCTGCGGTCAGGCCGGTATCGCCGTCGTCGCGATGCGCGCCGGCTTGCGTCTGGTCGATGGTGGAGTGGCGCGCACCGAATTCCAGCGCGACGTCCGCTGCGACGGCCCAGTCGCTGATCGCGAACAGCGACCAGCCCTGTTCGCTCGCATCGCGCAGGGTATAGCGACGGTTGCCCAGCGTGCCGCTGGCATCGAAGGCATCGACATCGCGCCGGCCCAGATATTCGAGACCGACGTTGTGCACGACATCGCCGGTGTCGATGGTCTGCTGCACGGTCGCGCCGAGATCGAGGCTCTGCACGTCGGCGAAGGTGTCGGCGACACCGGGGCGCCGGTTCCAGGTCCGCAGGTCCTGGGCGTGGCCCTGGACACTGGCCTCGAAGCCGTTGGCATGACGTACGCGCAGGCGCCCGACGGTATGGTCGTCGTGGGGATAGATCGTGTCGCGCGCCGGAAAGCGGCTGTTCGACTTGCCGATGTCCTCGCTGCGCGAAGGCGACAGCATCGCGTCGAATTCGAGATCGTCGCGCTGGGTGCGGAACTGCACGACCGCGCTCGCACGCTCGAATCGCGTATGCAGCGGCGTGCCATCGGGGGCTTGCGTGTCGTTCGCCCGGTGATGCGCGGCGCCGAGCGAAAAGGTGTCGCTGCCGAACCCTGCTGCGACGACGGACTCGTCGCCACCGGTTGCGTAGCTCGCGCTCGCGTACGGCAGCGCGAACCAGCGGGGTTCGATCGAGACCGCGCCGCCGAGCGCGCCCGGGCCATAGTGCACGACCGCTGGACCACGCGTGACCGCGACGGCACCGAGCAATGCGGGTTCGACGAATGACACCGGCACGCCGGCGCGACGTTGCGAGGTCAGGGGCATGCCCGCGAACAGGATGCCGATGTTGTTCGCACCGCTGCCACGGATCGAGAAGGTCTCGAAGATGCCGTTCTGGCCGGTCGAACCGACGCCCGGCATGCGCGTGATCAGGTCCTGGAGATCGGATGGTCGTGCGATCGCATCCTCGACCTGCACGATCTCCGTCGCCAGCGCGTCCGGCACATCCGCAGCAGTGCCTTTCGCGGAAACCACCACTTGCTCGGTGCGATGCGCGGCGGTGTCGTCGTGCGCCTGATCGACGGGGTCCGCGTCCGCGTCGGCCGCGAATGCGGTCGGCGCTGCGCACAGCGCGAGCGAAATGGCGGCGGCGAGCGCCGTGCGTAAGGTCAATGAGTCGGCCACGATGGCACTCCGTTCCCACCGTGCCAGCGACGGTTGACCGGTGAGTCTAAGAGAGCCCTCCGCCGCAAGACCTCCGTCCAGGGGCGGAGGTTGTCAGTGGGTGATGCCAGCGCCGGGACCGCGCCGATCAACTGCGCCCGATCGCACGATGCGCGATGTCGCGGCGCCAGTGCGCCCCGTCGATGCGGAGTTGGTCGATTTCGGCGTAGGCCTTGGCCCGCGCGTCGACGATGTCGCTGCCGAGGGCGCAGACGGTGAGCACGCGGCCGCCGGCGGTGACGACGTTCGCGCCGTCGAGTTTCGTGCCGGCATGGAAGATCTTGGTGTCCGGCGCGTGGGTGGCGTCGAGGCCGCGGATCACGTCGCCATTGCGCACCGTGGCCGGATAACCGTGTGCGGCCAACACGACGCCGATCGCCGGGCGTGGGTCCCAGGTGGCCGTCACTTCATGCAGTCGGCCATCGAGTGCGGCTTCGAGCAGATCGACGAGGTCGGACTGCAGGCGCAGCAGGATCGGCTGCGTCTCGGGATCACCGAAGCGCACGTTGAACTCGAGCACCTTGATCTCGTTGCGCGCGTTGATCATGAGCCCGGCGTACAGGAATCCGATGAAGGGCCGGCCGTCCTGGCGCATGCCGGCCAGGGTCGGCAGGATCACCGTGTCCATGACGCGTTGGTGGATCTCCGGCGTGACCACCGGCGCCGGCGAATAGGCGCCCATGCCGCCGGTGTTCGGACCGAGGTCGCCGTCGAACGCGCGCTTGTGGTCCTGGCTGGTCGCCATCGCCAACGCGTGCTCACCGTCGCACATGGCGATGAAACTGGCTTCCTCGCCCTCCAGAAATTCCTCGACGACGACGCGCGCACCGGCGTCGCCGAGACGCTGGCCGCCGAGCATGTCGCGCAGCGCCTGTTCGGCATCGCCGAGCGTGAGCGCGACCACGACGCCCTTGCCGGCCGCGAGCCCGTCGGCCTTGATCACGATCGGCGCGCCTTCGCGGCGCACGTAGGCGAGCGCCGGTTCGAGCGCGGTGAACACCTGATACTTCGCGGTCGGAATCCGGTGGCGCGCGAGAAAATCCTTGGCGTAGGCTTTCGAGCCTTCGAGCTGGGCCGCAGCGGCGCGCGGGCCGAAGATGCGCAGCCCGGCATCGCGGAAGCGATCGACGACGCCGAGTACCAGCGGCACTTCCGGACCAACGACGGTCAGATCGATGTGCTCGCGCTGCGCCAGTGCCAGCAGACCCTCGATGTCATCGACCCGCACGTCGGCATTGCGCAGGCCGTGGTCACGCGCGGTGCCGGCATTGCCGGGCGCGACAATCACCTCCGAGACGCGGATCGACTGCTTCAATCGCCAGGCCAGCGCGTGTTCGCGCCCGCCGGAACCGATCACCAGAATCTTCATGAACCCTCGCCTCGCTCAGTGACGGAAATGGCGAATGCCGGTGAAGACCATGGCCAGGCCGTGGTCGTTCGCAGCGGCGATCACCTCGGCATCGCGCATCGATCCGCCGGGCTGTATCACGGCGCAGATGCCGGCCTGCGCGGCGGCATCGATGCCGTCCCGGAAAGGGAAGAACGCATCCGACGCCATCACCGAACCCGGCACGACCAGGCCGGCCTCCTCGGCTTTCAGGCCGGCGATCTTCGCGCTGACGACGCGGCTCATCTGGCCGGCGCCGACCCCGATGGTGCGGCGGTCCTTCGCGTACACGATGGCGTTCGATTTCACGTACTTGGCGACCCGCCACGCGAACAACAGATCGTTCAATTCCGATTCGCTCGGCGCGCGCGCGCTCACGACCTTCAGTTCATCGCGGGTGACTTCGCGAATGTCGGCGGTCTGCATCAGCAGGCCCGAGCCGACGCGCTTCACGTCGATGTTGTTCTTTCCGGCGCCGTGCGGGATGCGCAGCACGCGCACGTTGGCCTTTTTCGTGCAGTAGGCGAGTGCTGCGTCGTCGTAATCGGGCGCGATCAGCACCTCGACGAACTGGCGGTCGAGGATGGTCTTCGCGGTCGCGCCATCGAGCGTCGTGTTGAACGCGAGGATGCCGCCGAAGGCCGACGTCGGATCGGTGGCGTATGCGGCCTCGTAGGTATCGGCGCAGCTCGCACCCACGGCGACACCACAGGGATTGGCGTGCTTGACGATCACGCAGGCCGGTTGCTCGAACTGGCGCACGCACTCCCAGGCCGCGTCCGCATCGGCAATGTTGTTGTAGCTCAGTTCCTTGCCCTGCAATTGGGTGAAGGTCGCGAGCGTGCCCGGAACCGGCCAAAGGTCTCGGTAGAACGCCGCCTGCTGGTGCGGATTCTCGCCGTAGCGCAAGTCCATCACCTTGACGAAGTTGCCGTTGCTCTGGCCCGAGAACAGCGCGAGCGAGCCGTCGTCCTGCACGGCGGACAAATAGTTGCTGATGAAGGCGTCGTACTGCGCGACGCGGTTGAACGCGGCGACCGCGAGCGCGAAACGCGTCTTCGCGGACAGCGCGCCGTTGTTCGCATCGAGTTCGGCCAGCAACCCGGCGTATTGCGAAGGATCGGTCGCAACCGCGACATGGGCGAAGTTCTTGGCTGCGGCACGCAACATGGCCGGGCCGCCGATGTCGATGTTCTCGACGATGTCGGCGAACGTGCTGTCCGGGTCCATCGACACGCGTTCGAACGGATACAGATTCAATACCAGCAAGTCGATCGGCGCGATGCCGTGCTCGGCCATGACCGCATCGTCCAGGCCGCGGCGCCCGAGCAGGCCGCCATGCACCCTCGGGTGCAGCGTCTTGACGCGGCCGTCCATGATCTCGGGGAAGCCGGTGAGGTCGGACACGTCATTGACCGGCAGGCCGGCGTCCCGGATCGCTTTCGCGGTGCCGCCGGTTGAGAGCAACTCGATGCCGCGTGCGGCCAGTGCGCGGGCGAGGTCGATCAAACCCGTCTTGTCGGAGACGGACAGCAGCGCGCGGCGCACGGCCACGGTCGTTGACGCGGTCATGGGGACTTTCCGGTGCCTTGGGAGGCGCGCAGTATAAGGCCGGGTCGGCGCGCGCCGGTCTGGCTTATCCGAGGCGGTGCTCGGCCATCTTCTTGCGCAGCGTCGCGCGGGTGATGCCCAGCAGTTCCGCGGCACGCGTCAGGTTGCCGTCGGTGTGGCGCAACGTCTCGCGCAGCATCGGCGCTTCGACATCGGCGAGCACCAGGCGATACAGGTCCTGGGCGCAGTCCTTGCCCGAATGCGCGAGGTAACGGCGCACCGCGCGCGCCACGCACTCGCTCAACGCCGGAGCGGACTCGGGTGTTGTGGCCGTTTCGACACGCAGGGGCTGGAACGCATTCATCGTGCTGCTTCTTGTTGTTGGTTCTTGTGCGCCGCAAGCATGCGAGTGCAAACGGGGGTGGGGAGTCTAGCGATGCGATCCACGAACGCAAGCGGGTTTTTTCGCATCCGGAAAATCAATCGGCCGCGTGCTGTTGTTGCCGCGCGTTCGAACATCGAAGGCTATACTGCGGAACATGATCGATATTTCGACGCACCCCGCTGCACCATTCGCGTTGGGCATCGTGCTGGCCTGGCTGGCCGGCGTACGTGTGTACCTCACGATTTTCGGGGTCGGGCTCGCCGGCTATCTCGGCTGGATGGATTTGCCGGAGTCGATCGCATTGGCGAAGTCGCCGGTGGTGCTGGGTGTCTGCGGCGCACTCGCGCTCGTCGAGTTCCTGACCGACAAGCTGCCCGGCGTCGATTCCGTTTGGGATCTCGTGCACACCCTGGTCCGAATCCCCGCGGGCGCGTTTCTCGGCGGCATCGCGCTGCCCACCGATGGCGGCGAGGCCAGCGTCACCGGCATGGTTCTCGGCGGCACCGTTGCGGCTTTGAGTCATGGCTTGAAAAGCGGCACGCGGGCGTTGATCAACACGTCGCCCGAACCGGCCAGCAACTGGACCGCCTCGATCGCCGAGGACGGGCTCGTGTTGGCCGCCCTGGCACTCGCCGTTGCGCATCCGCTGTGGGCGCTGGCGCTGCTGGTGGTCGCGACGATCGCATTCATCGTCAGCATCGTGCTGCTGTATCGCCTGGCACGGCATGTTGCGCGCCGGGTGCGGGCTGCGGTCGCCTGATGCTCTGGCTCAAGGCCTTCCACATCATCTTCGTGGTGACCTGGTTCGCCGGGCTGTTCTACCTGCCGCGACTGTTCGTGTACCACGTCGATGTGGCCGACCAGGCGTCCCACGACCGCTTCGTGGTGATGGAGCGACGCCTGCTCGGCATCACCCATCTCGGCGCTGCGCTCGCGATCGTTTTCGGCGTCGCCCTGCTGGTCGGGTGGCTGTCGCTGGCGCCGGAGTATCTCAGGCAGGGTTGGCTACACGCGAAGCTGACGCTGGTCATGGTGCTGATCGCTTACCACGCCAGCATGGCCATGTTCGTGCGCCGCTTCCGCGAGCGTCGCAATAGCCGCAGCGGGCGCTGGTTCCGCATCTACAACGAAGTGCCGGCACTGCTGCTGATCGGCATCGTGATCCTCGTGGTGGTTCGGCCGTTCTGAGCGTGGACCGGGGTGCGGCTTGTCTGCCCCTGCTATATAGTCCGGCGACCCGCCGAGATCGCCTGCAATGCTCAGTCCGGACGAGTCCCAACAAAGCGCCGAACTCCGCCAAGTGTTCGTGAAGACGCTGCCGAAGCGTCTGGACACCGTGCACCGGCGCGCGCGTCGCCTGACGATGCAGGGCTGGGACGTCAATGTGCTCACCGTGTTCTTCCACGATGTGCAGGCACTGGCCGGTGCCTGTGGGCGCTACGGCGTGCTCGATGCCGGCGAAATTCTCTACGGCATCGAGACGTTTGTTGCGCCGCATCTTGAGCGCCTGACGCTTCCGGACGCGACCGAGCTTCCGCAGTTCCAGCGTGTCGTCGATGCGCTCGGCGCATTGATCGCGAAACACGTACCGGAAAAGGTCGCGGTGATGGCACCGGGAACGACCGGGCCCCTGGTGGCCGAGCGGGGCGGTATCCAGACCCTGGTGATTCCGCCGCGCGAGTACTGGCGCCGCTGGGGCGTCGGTGATGTCGACAGCGCCGTGGCCTCGGCCATCGCGGCACCAAAGGCATCGATGGAAGCGCACGCCGCGGCGCGTGCAACCGTCACTGCGATCGGGTCCGGACCTGCGGCTGCGATCGCGCCATCCAGCCCGGCGCCGGCGCCGGCGCGAACGCAGTCGAAGCCGATCCGGGCCAATGCCGAGAAGCGCATCTATCACCTCGGTGATGGCAGTGCGTTTGCGTCCGAGATCGACCAGAAGCTCGAGAACTCGCGCTATCCGTTCGATCTGATCGAGGATGCCGAAACGCTGCGCGAAATGCTGGGCGCGTTTGCGCCGGCGATGGTCATCGTCGATGCCGCGTTCCTGCCGCAGCTCGACGCGATCGGCGACAGCCTGCGCCTGGCGCGCGCCCGCACCAGCCAGAAAGTCGCACTGGTCGTGTTCGCCGACAACAACGACATCGCCACGCGCCTGAAGGCGATGCGTGCCGGTGCCGATGCCTTCATCACCCTGCCGGTGCCGGCCGGCGACGCGCTCACGCGCATCGAGGAACTGCTCGACGGCGAGAGCGGCGAGCCGTTCCGCGTGCTCATCATCGAGGACGATCGTTCGCAGGCACTGTTCGCCGAGTCGATCCTGCGCAAGGCCGGCATGGAGACGCGCGCGGTGATGGATCCGATCTCCGCGCTGGAAGAGCTGAACGCGTTTCGCCCGGAACTGATCCTGATGGACTTGTACATGCCCGATTGCGACGGCATGGAACTGACCACGCTGATCCGCGAGCGCGAGGCCTATACCAATGTCCCGATCGTGTTCCTGTCCGGCGAGCATGACGAGGAAAAGCGCTTCGACGCCTTGTCGGCCGGTGGCGACGACTATCTCGAGAAGCCGATTCGCCCGAAGCACCTGATTTCCGCCGTGACCAATCGCGTGCGCCGTGCGCGCGTCACCAGCAAGCGCGTGCAGGCGCACAACCCGCGTGATCCGGTGACCGGACTGTACGACCGCGCCCATGTCCTGGAACGTCTGGGCGAGTCGCTGGCGCACGACGAGGCGCACCGGATGGGCGGCGGCTTGCTGTTCCTGCTGGTCGACGGCGCGCAGAACATCCGTGAGCGCATCGGCTTGTCCGCCTTTGACCAGTTGATGGGACAGGCCGGCGCGCTGTTGACCGGGTTGGTGCAGTCGCGCGATGTCTGTGCGCGCTTTGGTGATACCAGTTTCATCGGACTGGTGCCCGAGCTCTCGGAGGCCGAACTGCTGGTGTTGGCGAACAACGTGCGCATGGCCTTCGACCAGCACGTGTTCGAGATCGGTGACCGCAGCATCACCCTGGCGATTGCGATCGGCGTCGCGACGTTTGCGCAGAACCTCGGCGAAGCGGCCGCGATGGTCAATGCGGCCGAGCGTGCCTGCGTGATTGCCCGCCAGGATCCGGACCAGCGCGTCGCGCTGTTCCAGACCCAGATCAGCCAGGCCGGCGATGCCGACGAAGACATGCTGGTCGGCGCGATCCGCGAGGCCATCCGCAACGAGAGCTTCCAGTTGCTGTTCCAGCCGATCGCGTCCTTGCGCGGCGGTCACGACGAACAGTTCCAGACCTTGTTGCGCCTGCGTGGCGATGGCGGACGTACCTACACGGCCGCGGTCGTCGTGCCCTTGGCCGAGCGCGCCGGGCTGATCCACGGCGTTGATCGCTGGGTACTGTCGCGCGCGCTGCTGGTCATTTCCGAGCGTGCTCGCGACGGTCACCCGGTGCGCCTGTTCGTGAGTCAGTCGATCGACAGCTTGAATGATCCGCAGCGACTGACCTGGCTCAAGCAGGGCATCGAGACGCGGCGCATCAGTCCGGAACATCTGGTCATCGAGTTCCGCACCGCCGATGCCTTGGCGCGCATCCGCCAGCTGGTGTCCTTCCAGGAAAACGCGAAGCGGCTGGGCATCCGCCTGTGCCTGTCGAGCTTCGACGCCACCATGGCCAATTTCCAGTTGCTGCAACATGTGCACGTCGATTACGTGAAGATGGCCGCCAAGTACACCGGTGCCGACGGGCAGAGCGCGAAGATGCGCGCCGAGTTGCGCCAGGCCATCACCCATCTGCGCGAACGCGGCATTCGCATCGTCGCGCCACAGGTCGAGGACGCCCAGGTCGCTGCGGGGCTGTGGAGTACCGGTGTGGACTACATCCAGGGGAACTTCGTGCAACAGGCGACCCAGGATCTCGAATTCGATTTCAATGCTTCGGCCTTGTGACCGGGCAACCCAGACGATGATGGAGCAGGCATGACGAGCACGGAACGCAACGCGACAGTACGGCCTGGTTTGGGCCTGGTCATTACCCTGCTCATGCTTGCCATGGCGGCGGTGCTGATCGCGACGGGGCTGGGCGACCGTGTCAAGCCGATGCTGCGCTATGCCGCGGCCGGAGCGTCCATGCTGTTCACGATCATCGCGATCATTGCGGCGCTGTCGGCGCGACGGCGCTGGACGCGATTGCTGGAGGCGGTCGAAGCGAAGCCGATGATCGCTGCACCGGTGGTCCAGCGTGCGGCACCCGTGGCGGCATCGGTGGCACCGACGAATCAACGCGAACTGGAAACCGAGATCGAACGCCTGCGCAATGTCGAGCGCGATCTCACTTCCGCGAAAGTCGATGCCGAAGCGGCGATGATGGCCAAGGGCGAGTTTCTCGCGACCATGAGCCACGAGATTCGCACGCCCCTGAACGGCATCATCCCGCTGCTCGATCTGGTGCTCAGCACCAAGCTCGCGCCGGACCAGAAGGAATACCTGACCACCGCGTATCAGTCTTCGAAGCAGTTGCTGTCGATCGTCGATGACATCCTCGATTTCTCGAAGCTCGAAGCGAACAAGCTCGAACTCGAGACCACCGGCATCAACCTCAAGGAAATCGTCGACGGCGTCAGCCGCCTGATGGCGCGCAACGCCGAGAGCAAGAGCTTGCAGTACTCGGCGACAATCGATCCGAACGTGCGGCTCGCGATGCGCGGCGACCCGACGCGGCTGCGCCAGGTGCTGACCAATCTGGTCAGCAACGCGATCAAGTTTACCGAGCGCGGTGCGGTCGCGATCCAGGTCAACAAGCGTTCGGAAACCCGGACCCATACCGAGCTGCTGTTCGCGATCCGCGACACCGGCGTCGGCATTTCCGCGGAAGGTCAGAAGAAGCTGTTCCAGGAGTTCTCGCAGGCCGACAACTCGACCACGCGGACCTTCGGCGGCACCGGCCTCGGCTTGTCGATCTGCAAGCGCATCGTCGACCTGATGGGCGGCCAGATCGGCGTGAAGTCGGAGGTCGGCAAGGGGTCCGTGTTCTGGTTCACCGTGCCCTTGCTGAAGGCGCTGGGCGACGTGCAGCCGGCGCGCAGCGAGATCGAGGGTTCGCGCGCCCTGATCGTCACCGGTGACCAGTCCTTCCTGAAACGGATCGGCACCACGCTGACGTCGTGGAAGATGCCCTTTACCCAGAACAATGCGGCGGCCGAAGTGGCCGCCAAGCTCAAGGCGTCGGCCGGCGGCAGCATGGCGGTCGATTTCCTGGTCCTCGATTTCGGATCGATGCGCGCGACCGCGCTCTCGATCCTGCGCGGCGTCAGTCGCGAGGTGGCACTCGAGCAACTGCACGTGATCGCGGTCGGCGGCGACGACCAGCTTCCCGAAGAGGTGCGCACCGCACCACGCTGCACCGTGCTGGAACGCGGCTTCAGTGACGGCGATCTGCGTGCGGCCATGAAGGCGATGCTGACCGGCACGCCGACCGCAACCAGCCAGAACGTCCAGGTCGAGATGCTGGAGGCTCCCGCCGGCGGCGCGGCGCCCGTCGCGGCCGTCCCTGCTGCGGCCAGTGCACCGGTCTATGCGGCCGCAGAACCGCGTGCCGGCGGACTGGGCGGTCACGTGCTGCTGGTCGAGGACAACCCGGTCAATCGTCAGGTGGCGCAGCGGCTCCTGACGCTGATCGGCCTCAGCCATGAGCACGCCGAGAATGGTCGATTGGCCGTCGAAAAGCTTGAGTCCGGCGCCAGGTTCGATGCGGTGCTGATGGACTGCCAGATGCCGATCATGGACGGCTATACCGCGACGCGCTACATCCGCAAGCTGCAGGGCGAGGACGCGCTGCCGAAGTTCCCGATCGTCGCAATGACCGCGAACGCGATGGTCGGCGATCGCGAAAAATGCATTGCTTCGGGAATGGACGACTACATGAGCAAGCCGCTGAATCGCGGCCTGCTGGAGCAGATGCTGCAGAAATGGCTGCCTCCCGGCGCGACCTCGCGCACGATGGCGCCGGCACCGGCGCCGATTGCGCGTCCGGTGATGCCGATCGCGCCGGCGCCGACGCACGCGGACGCCACGCCGATCAATGCGCAGATCGTCAACGACCTCATGGACATGATGGGCGCCGAGTTCGCCGATCTGGTGCGCGTCTATCTGGAGGATTCGCCGAAGGCCCTGGCGATCCTGGAGCGCGCGGCGACCAGCAATGACCTGGACGGGTTGATCGCGCCTGCGCATTCGCTGAAGTCGACCAGTGCCAATCTCGGTGCCCTGATGCTGGCCGACATGGCCAAGCGCATCGAGCACGGCGCGCGTTCCGGCACGATTGGCGAGCCAGTGTTGCTGGTTGCCCAGCTCACCCACGAGTTCCAGCGCGTGTCCTTGCACCTGCGCCAGCTGCTGTCGCAGATGGCGCCGTGACGCCCGGCGATCAGTCGCCGATCTTGGTCTGCAGGTAGGGCGCTTCGCCGAGGCGCTCGATCAGGCCCAGCTGGGTTTCGATCCAGTCGATATGTTCCTCTTCCGAGGTCAGGATCGCGGCGAACAGGTCGCGAGACACATAGTCGGCGATCTGTTCGCAATGCGCGATCGCGGCCTTGAGATCAGGCACGGCCTGCAGCTCCAGCTTGAGATCACACTGCAAGGCTTCGCGCGGGCTTTCGCCGATCATCAACTTGTCGAGGCGCTGCAGGTTCGGCAAGCCATCGAGGAACAGGATGCGCTCGATCAGCTTGTCGGCGTGCTTCATCTCGTCGATCGATTCATGATGCTCGTGCGCCGCGATCTCCTTGAAGCCCCAGTTGGCGAACATCTTCGCGTGCAGGAAATACTGGTTGATCGCGGTGAGTTCGTTCGTCAACGCCTTGTTGAGGAACTCGATGGTCTTGGGGTCGCCTTTCATGGCCCGCTCCGTTGGCTGGAGGGGCAGGATACGCCGTTGCCGTGGGGACGGCGAGGCTCGGTCAGGCCGCGAGCGGGAGTGCGCCTGCGTGCTGTTCGATGATGTCCAGCAGCAGCGGACGGCAGCTGCCGCAACAGGCTCCGGCACCGGTCTCCGCGGCGATGGCGTCCAAGTGATCGGCACCGCCGGCGATGGCGCGTTCGATCTGGCGATCGGTCACTGCACTGCAGACACACACGAACATGGCGAACCTCCGTGGCCGCCATTCAATCGCAAATACGAGTGATTCGCAATAGGTTCTGTGTCGACATTCAGCGTGCAGTGACCAGAGGTGGCGGTTCGACAGCCGGTGCATGCCCGGGATCGACGCCATGCTTGCGTGCCACGCCCGCCAGATGCGCCAAAGCGCGCTGGTACACGTCGCGTTTGAAGTCCACCACATTGCCGACCGGATACCAGAAATTCACCCAGGTGAACGAGTCGAACTCGGGTCGATCGGAATGGTCGAGACGCACCTCCGACTCGTCGCCGAGCATGCGCAGCAGGAACCAGACCTGCTTCTGGCCGATACAGGTGGGTCGTTCGCGCCGGCGCACGAAGCGCTTCGGCAACCGGTATCGCAACCATCCCGGCGTCGAACCCAGCACCTCGACGTGGTGCGGATGCAGCCCGGTTTCCTCGAACAACTCGCGATACATCGCTTCCAGCGGCGTTTCGTCGGAATTCATGCCGCCCTGCGGGAACTGCCAGCCGTCGCGACCGACCCGGCGCGCCCAGAACAGGCGCCCATCGTCGTGCATCAGCACAATGCCCACATTGGGTCGGTAGCCGTCAGGGTCGATCACGGCCCGCTCCAGAAAATTCACTGCGAGGATTCTTCCACAGCGCAGCAAGCGCCGACAAGGAAACACGGCTCGACGCTGCCCCGGCACGTCCAGTCATTGGCTCCGTCCTTGACAAGCACCCACCCGATGCCAACAATGCGCGCCCCCCGTGGCTATGTAGCTCAGCCGGTTAGAGCGTGGCACTCATAAGGCTGGGGTCAAAGCAGTAGAATTTGTCGAAATGGCTATGTAGCTCAGCCGGTTAGAGCGTGGCACTCATAATGCCGAGGTCGGTGGTTCGAGTCCACCCATAGCCACCAAATTATGCAAGCGAATCAGTTGCTTGCGACAATCACCCCGCCATCGATGCGGGCTTTTTTGTGCCCGGTAACCGGGCACAAAAGCGAACTTCGCGTCGCAAGCTTCGGCGCGTTCGAGGGGGGGAGAATTGTCGTCAAAAACCGTCCGTGCCCGGTTCGTGCCCAATCTGTGCCCAAGATTTTTCGGCCGTGTCCGCGTTTGCGACTCGAATGACCCTGGCACTTCGTGCCCAAAACTGTCGGCGCAAGCCGGCGGCATCGGGCCTGACTGAAATCGGACTCGACGTGTTTAGTTCGGGTGTCAGAATTTGACGAGCGGGATTCTGCGCTGCGACTTTCCTGTGCGCGTGTACCGACCGAGTGCTATCGACCCTCAGCGGACATCTAGCCACTGAATTGCCGAAATTTCGTGAAAATCACGAGCTACCTGCCTTGCGCTTCTTGCCTGTTTCGACGCTGCGCTTCTCCACATCCGAGCGCCAAGTTTCCAGCGTATTGATGTCGGCCAGCAACTCGTCGGGGTCGGGAATCGCAATGCCGCCCTCTATAGCTTTATCGTGGGCGTAGTTGGAGCACCTCGACATGCCGGCGCTAATCTTCGCGTAGTCCCCGTCGTCAACCACGACGCCGGCGAGCCGCTGGGTTTCCACGCCCTTTCGGAAACGGAATTACAACCTCACGCAGTAGAACCTCCTCGACGGCACGTTCCCAAGTCATGCGTAGCCGGACGTAGGCGTCTACAGTCTGCTTCCGATGCTCTTGCTCGTCGCCGTCCCTGTGCAGCTTGGCGATCAACTGCTGCTGAGCTTTCAGCGCGCCGATTCGCTTGCTAGCACTCTTGCCCTCAAATGGCAGTTCTGGATCTGCGAATCCGAATCCCTCGGCGCGGCGGACGAGGCTTTGCGTGGAAATCGTCGTGCCGGACAGCTTGGCTTCTTCCATCAGCAGGCACAGGAAGTAGATGTCATGGGTGAACACCACCGTCTGGCGAATGGATGCTTCTTTGGCAAGACGCTTAGCGACGCGCTCTCGCCGGCGATGGTCGAGCGAGGACACGGGGTCGTCGAACACAATTCCGCTGTTGCCCCCGCTCAGTCCCACTTCGGCAAGGAATGAGCCGATCGCCACGGCGCGTTGTTCGCCTTCGCTCAGAATGTCACCTGGATTACGGTTCTGCGGCAGCTCCAGCTTGAGCTTGTGCAATGCCTTGCCGCGGTCGGCGCGACTCTGCAGCGAAACCCTCAAGGCGCCGACGCCCAACGCTTTGAATTCGCGGTTCAGCGCATCAGCCAGCTCTTTCGAGACAACTTTCTCGGCCATCTCCGATGCCTTAAGCGAAATGGCATTGGTCTTCACTGCCGAGAGGCACTCGGAGAGCTTAGCCTGGTGGATGAGTTTGCCTACTGCTGCGACTACTGCGTCCCTGATCTGTCTCAGCTTGACTCGCGCATCGAGTTCCGCGAACTGCTTCTGAAGAGCTGCACGGGACTTCTCGTCGGACGCGTCCTCCAATGTCTGGGCCTCGGTGTTGAGCCTATCGGCGAGCGCCCGCAGTCGCGTCGCGGGGCTTGCCAAAGCTTCCGGGACATCACCCCACTCGTGGGAGATCACCGCTGACTTGATGGCTTCTCGACGTGCCGAGTAGCTGCGCCTCGAATGCCTTCGTGTCGGCCGCAAGTTGCGGATCCAGAGCGTTTATCTCGTCGTGGGTTGCGTCGTCGAAGTTCAGAGCCAAGCTGTGCGCCATGAATGGCCTATATTCCGCCGCCATAGGGCGGCACGGCGTGACTGCGCAGCTTTCTCCGACTCCTGCTGTATGAAAATCTCAAACCGCTGCAGACGGTCGGCCCCCTCGGCCAGCGGCTGCTGGCACAGAGGGCAGGGCACGTCTTCGCCCAGCGCAGGGAAAGTCTTGCCGGGATGGGATTCGATTGCGAACTTCCGAGCAGCGTCAAAGAGGTCTCGCCAAGCTTCGCCGCCGGTGCCAGGCAGCAAGCGCTCGCGCTCTTTGAAGTCGGTGGCAGCAAGAGCTGCAGCCGCCTGCGCTGCACGAAAGCTGTCGGCGAGTCCACGCAGTTTGGTAACGACGGCGCTATCCAGGACCGCGCCCTTGGTGACGGCGTTCGTAGAAAGGAAAGTGCCCTGATCAATTTGCCGACTGCCGTGTCTCCCTGCAGAAGCGCGAACGCCGAGAGGTCAACGGCAGACTGCGCGATTTCTGCGTCAAGAGATGTCTTCAGCTGCTTGCAGACCTTTGCGAGTGCCTCGAAGACGTCGAGACCTTGGGGGACATAGGAGAAATCATCTTCGCTGTCGAGATACGCGCGAGCGCAGCGCGCGTCAAAGATCGAAAACGAAGACAACTCGGGAGGTGCTGCCTTGCCCTGTGTCCACAGCACGTCCTTGGCGACGCCATCCACCGCGATTTCGAAAATAGCTTTCGCAATCCCGGTCATGTTGGCCGGCAAATTGGCGTTCGGATGGATCGCCTCGGCTTGATCGCGGGCGCGGCAGGCAAGTTTTAGGACGCGTGAATATCCCGATTTTCCTGAACCGTTGTCACCATAAATGATGGTCATGCCAGTGGCGCTGATTGGCAGTCGCTGGTTCTCCGCAATCGCGTTGACGTGGCGCATGTCCTTCATCGCCAGCAACACGATATGCGTGGACTTACTGACCGGCGCCGGAATTTGCTCGGCAGTAAGAGGCTTGGGGATCCGTCCCTTCGCATCGGGGATGCCATGCGTAAGTTTCAAGAGCGCGAACAAGTCGTCATGGTCGTCTTTGGTTGGGGATCCCTTCGTGAGTAGGCGCGCAACGGCATCGCTTTGCCACGCGGGTAGCGTCTGTGTCCAAGCAAGTACTTCTTGCAGAATCGACATACTCCCCTCACCGCTCACCGATTTGGTTCTTCAATAGAGTGCGAATTTCCTATCGCATCAAGCCTAGCGGCGGCACCTACAAAATGCTTACTTCGCTTGTTCAATTCGGAAGTAGCGCCGAGCGAGCTGTACGCAGGTTGGTCGAATTTGATACCCCGGTCAGCTCCGGGATCAGAGTGAACCTTCAAAGGTCTTCACTTGGTCACATGCATTCGGCCACCACAATCGAAGCTGTTGAGCGACAATCGGCGCCAGCGATCAACTCGAGTTGCTTCTGCCGTCCAGCCACGTGGTGCGCTGCGCAGCAGAAGCCAGACCGGCGGAATGCTCCGCGTCCTCGACAGATCACAACGCACCCAAGAAACTACCGCATGACCAAGTCCACACATACATGGCAGTTCGCTTCGCGTTTCCGTCGCAACGCCTCCGGTTGGCGATCCGATTTGCCGATCAAGCGGATCAAGGAGGCGGTCGCCGAGATCCGCAAGGTTGCGCGTACCGAACCGATCGTCGCCGCTGAAGGCGCCGTGAAATTTTTGGAGAAGATCTCGGCGTCGCTCGGTCAGGTAGATAGTTCGTCGGGCGCGATGACCACGGCGGTGAACCGCGCGATCGAAACTCTGGTGCCGGTGATTGCGAAAGCGGAGGTTGACCTTCGCACGCGTCGGAAGTGGTTGGAGCGGCTTTGGATCGCGATCGACGAAGACGAGATTTCGTACAGCGAGTACATCGGTGACTTCTGGGGCGATCTCTGTGCGTCCGCCGAAATCGCGAATGAATGGGCGGACCGCTTCCTGCATATCGTGCATATGGCGTGGAACGACCGTTCCGGTTTCGGATACTTCAAGGGCACGATCATCGTTCTGGCCTCATTGTTCGCGGCCGGCCGCCACGAAGAATTGCTGACGTTGGTGGCCACGGCACGCGCGCCGCTCTGGAACTACCGGAATGGGCGGTCGAAGGCGTTGGTCGCGCAGGGCAAGATGGAAGAAGCGTTGCGTTACGCGCAAGATTCCGAAGGCCGGAACATGCCGTCGTCACGGATCGCGGCGACATGCGAATCGATCCTGTTGTCGATGGGTCGGATCGACGATGCTTACGAACAATATGCGCTGGCAGCCAACATCGGCCAAACCAACCTCGCGACCTTTCGCGCGATAGCGAAGCGCTATCCACACAAGAGCGATAGCGACATTCTGCGCGACCTGGTGGTGCGACATCCCGGTAGCGAGGGCAAATGGTTCGCTGCGGCCAAGGACGCCGAGCTGTTCGACATGGCGGTCGAACTCGCCGCACGCAGCCCAACCGACCCGCTCACCCTGACCCGCGCCGCGCGCGATTTCGCAACGTCACGACCGACGTTCGCCCAGAACTGCGCACTGATCGCCCTGCACTGGATCGCCCGCGGGCATGGCTACGAGATCACCGGTGCGGACGTGCGCGCCGCCTACGACGCAGCGGGCAAGGCCGCAGAGGCAGGCGGAGCGGATCAGGCTGTTATTGCCGCAAAGGTCACCGAGTTGATGCACAGCACCGCGAGCAATGCGGCCTTCTTGCGATCAGCGCTTTCTACGACGACATTGAGGTAGGACTAAGCGGGCTGCTGCGCGCGCTTCCGCGCTCGACGCTTCTCCACGGGGTACTGTCGAACGCGAGAGTCGTGAGCAAGGCAAAGTTCCTGCTGCTTCGCGACACGCGCGGCCAGCTTCTTGTCGGTAATGCGACATAGCAACTTCAGAGCAGACTCGAACTGGGAATGCTCGCGGAGCGCCTCGCACTTCAGCAAAGCCTGCATCGAGTCCTTCTCGTCAAGGATGTCGATGAGAGCGCGCAGATTCGCACAGCAATCATCGAGCATGAAAGGGGCTTCGGCGATTTCGTCCGGGTCCGAATGGCGATAGGCGTCGTTACGGCGCTGCAAGGCTTCGCGGCGGAGCCTCATTTCGTCATCGACGTTTTCGCGCAGGCCCGATGCGAAGCGCTTCGTAAACTTCAGACTCGGCCAGGTCGTCAATCCAGTTTACGCCCGCGAGTTCGGTCGCATACTCGGCATCCGACAGCTCACAGCGTCGCAAGGCAAATGCTGCATCGCCGTCGTCGCACCAATAGAAGTGGTGGCAGGAGGCGCAGCGGGCGATGAGCGGGTGTCAATGAACGACGGCCGATGACCAAACCATCTGTGTAGCTGCGGACGCCGAGCGCCTCGCTTGGGAGCGTGCGCTTCACGGCAGCCAATGCGAAGCAATGCGGACAACAGAACACCGAGTCGAACTGCTTGTCGCGGCGCACGCTCATGACTGCTTCCCCGAAGTCGGGTCGACCATAAGTTCGAGCTCTGGGTCGAACCTCTTCCAAGGGTTGGATTCGCACTTGCTCTGCCGCATCCGGCAATTCTTCGATCATTCGCGTTCATGGTCTGTCGCCTTGTTTCCCAGTTGATATGACTCTGGATCGTCATCGGCATCGCCGAAGACGCAGAGCTGTCGTGGGCGTGGTTATCCACCAAGCCCACGGGAAACATTTTGTCGATTGACCTGGGCAATAGGCGCCGGATGAATCCCGAATGCTTGGGTTCATAACGGACCTCTGGACGGGGCGGATCTGGTCGCCGCGATCATTGCGACGCAATCGCGAAGGGGAAGTATGGAGAGGGCAGTTGAACGGACATCCGATCTCGAATGTCGGCAACGACTACCAACATTGCGTCTTTCAGATCATTCGTCGCGCTGAGCAGCTGAATTACTCGGCGACATGCTCACATAGTCCCCAACTCGACACTCAAAATAGCGGCACAGCCGTTCAAGAGGCATCCCGTCTGCACGTTTGCACCGTGCTTGTTCATCAATTTGACAGCGTCATCCGATTGATGCCCATCGCCTCGAAATCTCTATGGCGGTAATCCGACGCCGCTCCTGAACTCCTTGTCGGCGATTCGTTCCGAGACTTTGAACCGGAGCATTTTGCAGTCCTGATCGTCAAAAGATCAAAATAGTTATCAAATGATGTTGACAACCATCAGAAGCGTGCTACAACTATCGTCAAATGATCACGCAAATGATCATTCGACAATCATAGCAAGCAATGGAGCACGCAAATGAGCGAAACGTACCTGACCACTGACCAGTTGGCCGAGCGCATCCACTACGACGCTCGCACCATCCGGACGCGCCTCAAGGATGTGGTGCTGCTGGAAGGCGTGCACTACATCCGCCCGTTTGGCGGGCGCAAGTTGCTGTTCATCTGGGAAACCATCCAGCGCGACATCTCCCAAGCCTCGGCCCGGCACGCGCCCGCGATCCCGATGGCGAACGGGAGCGTCGCGCATGGCTAAGGTGCGGGCGCGGCCGGACAACGGCAATCTGTTTCTGGACTTCTATTTTCGTGGGAAGCGATGCCGCGAGCTGACGGCGCTCGCCGACACCCCGGAGAATCGCAAGAAGGTCCAGACACAGCTCAATCGCGTCGAGAAGGAAATCTCACGCGGGTCCTTTGACTACGCGGCGACCTTTCCGGGTAGTCCGCGCGCAATCGCTTTCGCGCGTGATGATGAGCTTGCCCGGAACGCGGTGGCGACGGCGATTACTGCGGCGCTGCCTGCATCTGCGACGCCGCCACTCCGAATTCAGTGACGTCTGGTTCGCCGAAATGACGCCACAGTGGCGGCGGTCGCATCGTGCCTGCGTACGCGACGTGCTCGACAAGCACATCCTGCCGCTGTTCGGCTCACGCCCGGTCGCGTCGATTCAAAAGTCGGATGTGCTAGCGTTCCGCGCGCATCTGGCGAAGCTGCCGGGCCGCAAGTCTGAAACGCTGACGCCGGGGCGCATCAACAAGATCATGTGCTTCCTGCGTCAGATCCTCAACGAGGCCGCCGACCGGTTCGAATTTACGCCGGCGTTCCGCAAGGTCAAGCCGCTGAAGATGAAGAAGAGCGACGTGCATCCGTTTTCGATGGATGAAGTGCAGCGCATTCTGGACACGATTCGCGCCGACTACCGCAACTACATGACCACGCGATTCTTCACCGGGATGCGCACCGGAGAGATCAACGGTCTGAAGTGGAAGTACATCGACTTCGAGCGCAACCTGATCCTCGTTCGGGAAACCCTCGTCGAGGGCGAGGCCGAGGAAGGCACCAAGACCGAGTCTTCGCAGCGCTGACTTCCGATGCTGCCCATGGTCCGTGCTGCGATAGACGCGCAGTTCAGGACCGAGATCCTGAATGCCCATGGGTGTTTCGACCGGAACTGGCGGCCCGATCGACGGGCGCAACTTCACGAATCGCATCTGGTATCCGCTGTTGCGCTTTCTGGAGCTGGAGAAGCGCCGCCGTACCAGACCCGCCATACGGCGGCGACGCTGATGCTGGCCTCTGGCGAGAGTCGGAATGGATCGCGATGGTGCTGGGACACGCCAACACGTCAATGCTGTTCCGCGTCTACTCACGCTTCGTACCCAACCTGACGCGTCAGGACGGACAGGCCTTCGTCGGGCTGGTCAATCGTGCGAGCACGCCACCCGCGCAGCCGACAAAGGCCGACGAGGCGCTGATCAAGCTCAAGTCCCTCGCCAAACGAGCTGAAGAAACTGCTCGCCATGGCCGACTCCCGATAATCCTGCAAGGAGCGCATCGATGTCCGCGAATCCCCTCCTGCGTCGATCTACCAGTTTCCAGCCGTCATCAAGCCGCTGTCCTCCGTCGACAGCCAGGGCGGCTGGCGCATCCGCATCTATTCAGCGAATGGCGAATTCGATGCACTCAGCTGGATGCCGACCCATACCTATGACGCCCTCTACGGGCGCGTGCTGACGGGACTCGTGACCCTGGGTTCACTGGACCCCGAAGGCGATCGTTGTCTCTATGCAGCACTCGGGTTCAAGTACGAGGACCACATGTCGCTCGACGCCATCGTGTCGCCCGAGACTTGTCCGATCTACGGCGTCGCTGAACAGATTCTGGGTCTGATCGCGCAGATCGGCTCGTCCGCGCTCAGGCGCTTGTCGAGCATGCGCTGACACTCGACGGCGCATTCCCCCACTTCTGGACTTGCCCCGCATCATTGCGGGATCACCACGCGCAGGCCGGTGGCCTCGCACTGCACACACTGGAGGTCGCGACGATGGTGGCCTCGGCCGCGAACCTGTCCACGGAGATGCGCGACATTGGCGTGGCGATGGCGTTGCTCCACGATCTCGGCAAGGTTTGGGCCTATGAGGACGGTTCCGAGACCCGCGAGGCGCAGGCGCTTGGGCACGAACGCATCGCCTACAACCGGCTGGCCTCGGCCTTCGCTGATCTCATGCAGGCAGATGAGTCTGTCGGTCTGACGATGCAGGCGCTGCTTGGCGGTGAGTGGCGCAACGGTGCTCGGAAGAAGCGGCTCGCGATCGGTAGCGTGGTCAACGCGTTTGATCAGATGAGTTGTGGAGAATGCGCGGAGCCCGACGTGCATCGCGGGGCGCGGATGCGCAATGACCACGTGCAAATGGCGTTCGGATTCTCCGCAATCGCCCGTCAGGGGTGCCGAGTAGGTGGCCGACGCATGCTCTTCGCGGGTTTGTCCGCGGCCTCGATGCGTTGCTCGAAGTCGCGAACCAACTTGGGCAGCGTCGATCCGATGGCGGCGCACCAATCCCGCAATTGCACCAGATCGAGCCGGCGCTGTCCGCGCTCGACATCGCTGACGAAGGACTGCGCGCGCCCGAGTTGTTCCGACAACTGCGCTTGGGTCAGGTCGGCCGCCACCCGGGAATCCCGCAGCAGTTCGATCAGCAATTGGGTTTCGGGTCGATGAAGCGTCTTTGACATGGCCGCCGGTCTCGAATGGCGGCCACAACCTAGATATGATTTTGGGATATCTAAAAACCAGATTGCTCGGAGACGCCGAAAATCGCACCGCTGCGATCCGGGCGTGCGGGCACAACCAACGGAACCACTACCTGGGAATGTCGATGAAGAAAATACTGTTCGCCGCGCTGCTTGGCGTATCTGCCGTATCCGCCCAGGATCTCGCGATCGATCCGCCGCTGACCAAGGACGAGAAGCGCGCGCTGAAAGACATGCGCGAGCAATGGGAAGACGCCCACATGCCGGCGATGACCACCGAGCAGGAGATCGCCATGATCAAGAACATGGGCGATACCCAGATTCGCATGATGGGCGAGGCGATGGGGATGCGCCGTGCTCTGGGATCCGGCGCAATGCAAGGACCGATCGCGCAGCCTCCGGCACAGGCGCAGGATTCAACGCTTTTCGCAGCTCGCAGCCGAGCCCACGGCGTCGACCCGTTTCACCCGCTTCGAGCGCAAGGGCGATGGCTTCCTCGCGAACGGGCAGGTCTTCATCGACATCGACGGCAAGGTGAACCAGTTTGGTGCCGATCCGATGACGGGACGTGTGACCTACTTCGTCGATATCGGCAATGGCGATCTGCTGGTCAAGCACCACAACATCAATAGCGACCTCGAGCCGATCCTAATTGGCCGGATTGCCCTGCGCGGTGATCGAGCCGACTTTCGTGCGGTGAGTGGCGAGACCGCAGGCGGTGAGTCTGTGGTGCCTGTCAGCGACGGGTTGATCGTGACCCGCAAGGAGAGCATCGCGCGCTATTCGATCGGCAAAGGCGCCAAAGCATTCGCGATCCCCGACGGTTTCAATGTCGCCCCGCTCCAGAACGGCGATGTATCCGGAACCGGATTCGTTTTGATCGAGCGGATTCCGCAAGAAGAAGTTTCGTTCAAGGAGATCGGCAAGTCCGTGGGCCATCTCTTCGGCAAGCGCGACGACACTCAGGACTATGCGCTGTTGCATATCGAGACCGGCAAGACTGTCGGGCTGTTTCTGTCCGATGACGGCAAGTCGGTCGGGCAGGGCACCGGTTGCGTGCGGCAGAACGATTTCGTGAACAAGTGCAGTGGCTGGCGATCTTGGGATTCGATCTGGGAAACCGATGGTCGGCCGAATTACTCCCACTACTTCTGGGCGCTGACGTGGGTTCAGACCAAGTTCGGCCCGATCGCCATCGCCAAAGAAGACGGCGCGCGCGAGGTCAATGTGATCGCGCTGGACTCCGGGGCGAGGTTCAACGCCTTCTAGCGCAAGCTCGGCATTCTCTGGTTCGCGGTCGAGCCCAAGGAAGATGGCGGCCTCAGCATGGAAGCCCAACTCGCATTCAAGCGCCACAAGATCGACGACGTTGGACAAGTGCTCAATGGTTCGCTGGCCGCGGCCAGCGAAGCGAAGGACAACTGACGCCATGAGCCGAATCATCAACGTCATCGTGACCGCGGCTGTCCTCTCGAACCTCGTTGGCTGCAACAACCCAGCCTCGGTGAGTCCGATTTCACAGGACGATCCATCGACGCTCAATCAAGGCGAGTATTGCGAGACTCAGGAGATGGCAGCGCCCGCACACTGCAAGCCCGGCCAGCGCATCGTCTTCCTGCCCAGCCGCTTCGGCAACGAGCAACTGCCAGTGATATTCGCCGCTGCAAATTGCGATTTGCGATACAGCGTTGTGGTGACCAATGGCGGCGTGACCTGCGTGTTCCTGCGGGTAGAGGCTGCCGAGGTGCCGCAGACGGAGGCTGCGGCAGCGGGATGAACGCAACGAAAAGGCTTTGGTGCCTGAACTCTTGCATTGGATTGAAAGCGACCTCCGTGCGAACTCTGAAGCAACTGAGCGCCGCCAACGGATCTTCATCGTTGGAACGCCGGGGCGTGACTGGCCCATCGTCGACCGGTGCCGCGCCCGGCCATCACCAACCCAAGGCATTGCCCCATGCATGTAGCCCATGCTTCGCGATCGCCGACTTCAGCGCCGCATCGATGCGGATGCCGGGCATGGTGAGCGCGTCCTCGACAGCGCCGCAGGGGATCGCGGCGGCGACTTCGCTCCACTGCTTGCACTCGGCCGCCACCTCGCCGCCCGCATCCAGAACGACATAGCCATCGTCCGTCGGTTCGATGGCGAAGTTCATCGGCCGGTAAAAGGCGATGTCCGTGACTGCGGCACCCAAAGGCTTCAGAAGTCGGGAGGCTTCTCGCGGAATCGTGCGATCGTACAGTTCGCGCAGGCCGCGTTCGCCCAATTTGTCCCAGCGTTTTGCCTGCTCACGTCCGGTGGTCCACGCGATCGCCTCGAACCCCTGGTCCACGGCATGCATGAGCATCAACTTGAGGGCCAACGCTGGCCATTCGTCGAGCCAGGGCGGTACCAGTGTCGACGCGTCGCCGTCCTTGAGATTACGGCGCGCCGTTTGCGCCCAGTCGCTCTGGATTTCCTGAAGGAACAGCACGCGCTCACCCTGCAACCCCTCCCGCAGGTCACCGCGCACATGCAGCAGGATGTTCCGGTGCGGGAAGTGCGATGTGAAGTAGCTCGCTGCAAACCACGGCAACGTGACCAGCCATTCGCGATACCGCGCACCGCCGGTCAGACGATGGTGTGACCAACGTCCCATCGTCGACAGCTTCGGGTAAATCTCGCCGGCATGGCGTTGCGCTGCCTTGAGCGCCTGGTCACGGCTCAGGAAGTGACCGCGCGGCGCGGCGCGGGTGCGGATCAGTTCACCGCGATGGTCGTAGATCATCCAGATCTCCATCGCGCCGAATAGGTCGTCCCAGCATCGACGTTCCATCGAATAGCCGAGGAACGGATCGCGCAAGACCTCGACCACCTGCTTCAGGCGTCGCGACCGCGCCCGCGGCAATCGCGGCCAATAGATGGAATCGACCGGCCTCAGGTCGAGCTGGGCGTTACCTTGCACCGTCACTGGAATCACGCTCAGCCGTAACGATCGCGCATCGATTCCCGCGAGCAGCTCGTTGCCACGGATTCGTGCGCTCTTTGGGAAAGCCGCTAGGAGATCGTCGAGCCGTAGCCACTCGACTTCATCTCGGCGCAGGCCAGGCAGGTTGCGCAGACGACCCGCCCACTGCGCGGGCGGCATCACGTCGTTGCGGTGCGCGTGCAACCAGTCGAGCAATGCCGAACGCAGGCTGAGCAACCGGAACGGCGCATCCGTATCGGTCGGCAGAAAACGCTCCGGCCGGTTGCGCAAACCGCGCCGCGCCCGTCGTTCTTGGAGCCGGCCACGGACGCCGTCGATCCACGTCTGAAGTGTCGGAGTCTTCGCAAGACATTCGGTCAGCGATCGACGCATCACGTCCGGCGAGTCTTCGCCCTGCAACTCTGCGAGCGTGAAGCCGGCCAGATATTCCTGACCGAGTTCTAAGCGCACCACGTCGATGACGGCAGTCGGATCCCGTGTGCCGTCGATGTCGGCCGGGAACGGCCAAACCTGCCGGTACACCACGTGCTCGTAAATGCGTCGCATCGACAAGGCGTAGGCGGTGCCTTCAATGCGCAGGGTCCACGTGTTGTAGGAAGTCGCCATGCGCCAAGGATGCATGGCTTTGTCTCAGCGCGTGAGCAGCCGAAAGATCGGATCTAGCTCGTGGGCGAAAAGGTGGGGTATTGCCCAACCGCTGAGACTCGACGGCGATACCGTCGCGCCGATGAAGCCTCGCCTCCCCAATCCGTACAACGACCTCGCGCTCGACGCGCTCTACACCGTTGCGCAGAAGACCACGAGAGACCTTGCCGAGGTTCGTACGCGCATTCCCGTCGAGCGTGCCGAATTAGCTGCGCGCTGCCGCCACCTCTTGCTGGCGATTTCGGCACGCATTGCGCCAGGAACACAGACGCCGAACCAGCCCGAATACCGGCTGCGCCCGCACCAACTGACGGACGCGTTCTGGCAATGGATCGCCCATCAGACCCAGCGCGATTCGCGCCTCGAACACGTCAACGCTGTCCGCCGCCTGGTTATGTGCCGTGCAGCCGACTTCGCCGGCATCGTGGGCGAGATGCAAGTGCGGCGCTACATCCCCGACGACGCTCATTTGGACGCAGACCGGACTCGCGAAGTGCTTGAGCGATTGCAGGCAGCGGCGGAGCGAAGCGCGATGTAGGCACACGGACATGATGAGAGGAAAATTCTGGGCCGGCGTGTCGGTGACGTAAGTGCGCGGCGCAAGATTGATCGTCGTTCCGATATCGACCGCCCGGTTTGATTCGTTGGCGGACCACCGCGGGTGTTCAGAAGCTCGCCGAACAGGGTTCAAGCCGACCTTGTACGGAGGCGCATATGAGGCGTAGATTTTTGAGGCGCTGGCTGACACATGCCGATGAGAGCCGGCAGGTCAGACCAGTCGCTAAAAGACATTGCGAGGGGACTACACTCTCCGTACCGGGGACCCAAGCCATGACCTGTGGAACGACAGATGGGGAAGACCTTCTCGCCGAACTGGGGTTACTCGTCGGGCACGATCCCCCTCTACTGGAAATCGCCGCCTCGCCGGAGAATACGTTCTCAAAGGACCCAAACTCGACCCTCGTTAAGCTCCGCCAACTGGCGGAACACTTGGTCAGGTCCCTTGCAGCACAGGTCGGGCTCACGTCCGGTCGAGAAATGATTTTCGCCGACCTTATCGCGGCGGTCGCTCCTCGAATCCAGATGGACACCAAGGTCGTCCGTCTGCTTCACCACTTGCGGGTGAAGGGCAACGATGCGGCGCATGAGCTAAGCAGAGTTTTCTGAAGTGACGTTGTCGATGCGCTCCGCTCCGGCACGAGAGTTTCCGTATCTGGTACCACCGAGCACTTCGGAAACCCCGGCCCGACTTCCGCCTGGCCCGCCCATCGCCTCGCGCGACTGGCACGACGAGGAACGCACGCTCAGGATTGAAATTGACCGCCTGAAAGCTCTGCTGGACAAAGAGCGGGAATCTAGCGCCGTCAACACCGCGCTCATCGAATCTCTCAGGGAAGAGGAAGAAAAGGCCCGGTGCCTCCTCGAAGAGCGAAGTCGGGATGCCGACGCGTCCTTCGCCCTCGCCGAGGAGCAGAGCCGGGAAGTTGATCGGCTCAAGGCAAGCTTTGATGCGCGCCTCCGCGAGACTGCTGCTCTGAACCAGGCCAAGCAAGTTGACTATGACGCGCTTGCAATTCGTGCGCACGAGGCCGCTAGGCAGACAAGTGCGGAGTGGACACCACACATAACCCTGGCAGATGCTTTCTTGACGATCAGCTGACAGCTGACCAATCCGATCTCGTTGCAGAGCTTCAGGCCTTCTGAGGATTCGAGGCGGCGTTTTCCTGATGAACGGTTATGCCGGAACCGGAGCGACGTTCGCCGCGGGAAGTGGATGTCCAACTTCCTTTCCGCAACGGGACGAAAATGCGTTCTCGCCGCGCCGACTGGAAAGGCTGCAAGGGTCCTGACGCAGAAGTCAGGCCGGGTGGCCACGACCATCCACAAGAAGATCTACTCAACAAACGATGTCAAGGAGTACAAGGTCGAAGGCCTGGACGGGTCTGAGACTTACAAGTTCTATGCAGAGTTGAGAGTCAACGAGGATGCCGACAATACGGTGTACATCGTGGACGAGTCATCGATGGTGTCCGACGTCTATTCGGAAGGAGAGTTCTTCCGGTTTGGAACCGGGCGGCTACTAAGTGATCTGTTCAAGTACATCAACCTGGACCACAACGATCACGACAAGAAGCTGATATTCATTGGTGACCCCGCGCAGCTGCCGCCAATAGGCATGCCATTTTCCCCGGCCCTCAATCCAAGTTACCTCAGCAAGACGTTTGGCGTCCATCAGCCGCCCAGCTATGAACTCACGCAAGTAGTTCGGCAAGAATCGGGCAGTGGAATATTGCGTTCTGCCAGCGACGTCAGGGGTTCAACTACGAGATTTTCAGCCGGATTGCATCCCGAGGAAAGTTCGGACGTTCACCCCTGCGCGACAACCAGATCCTGTTTCAAGATAACTGGAAGCGAGTGAGCAGGGTCAGCGACAACGTAAATGATCATCGCGTGGTCTAACGCAGATGTCGCGTCGCTCAATGAACTTGTCCGAAGTCGACTTTTCCCCGATAGCTTCGCGTACGCGGGTGACAAGCTTGTCGTGGTCACCAACTGCGTTCTCGATGGGATCGCCCTCAACAACGGTGACCTTGTCTATGTCACGGAGGTTGGCTCGGAGCCCGAGATTCGTACCGTCCGATTGAAGTCAAAGAACCCGGATACCGGGCCGTCACCGAGATCGACATCAAGCTTGCGTTCCGGTGACATGCGGATCGGGTACCGCGACTCGAGCGGAACCGCTTACTACGCGAGAGTGAAGATCATCGAAACCCTTGCGTACAACGATCAGCGAATCTGAGTTCCGGACGAAAGCAAGGCGCTTTACATTGATTTCAGGATACGTAACCCGGGCTTGTCGAGGCATGGAAAGTTGCTGCGGGACGCGCTTCGGGCAGACGCTTATTTCAACGCCCTCCGAGTCAAATTTGGATATGCCCTGACCTGCCATAAGGCCCAAGGTAGCGAGTGGGAGAGTGCGTTCGTAAGCTGCAGGATGGGCGGCATGAGCATGTCCAGTGAGGCGTACTTTCGCTGGATTTACACGGCGATCACCCGCGCCAAGGGGAAGCTTCACCTGCTTGGTGCTCCGAGGTTCACTCCTTGGAGCGACATCGAAGAGCCTGCAGATCCTGCTCAAGTGCCTCGACCGAATGGTGACGAATGCGAGAAGCAAGACTTGTCGAACGCCTCGACGCTGCGGTAATTGAGCTCTCAGGGCGAATCCGCCGATTTCAAGGTGGATGGCATTGATCACCATGCGTACCAGGAAGCGGTGCACGTTTCGGACGGATGGGCTCAGCGAGAGTGAACATCTCCTACAACGGAGGGGCGTGGTGGGTAGCGTTATCCGATTCCTCGATCTGACCTTTGGAGTGGCGATCGCCGCACGTCTTTCCCCCCTTATTGGCCGTCGGTTTCTCCATGACAACGCGCCCGATCCCGCGCTGGGGAAGTTCGCCAGGGAAGTCTTCAACGAGTTCTTTCCAGTGTTTCGGGCAGCTGTAAATGCCGAGGGATTGGAAGTGATGAGTGTCGTGGAGGAGTCTTGGAATCTTCGCATCACTCTTTCGAACCCTAAGACTCAGGCCCAGGTGGCCATTTACAGCGACGGTAGGGGCCGAATCAAGAGTTCGAACTGGGTCGGAAAGCCACCCGGCGATCATTCTCTTGTTGATGCCTTTGGACGGGCGCTCAAGAGAATCTAAGTCACAGCATCGATGCGTATGGCGCGCCAGCTGAATTCTTTCTTCTTGTCATTCCAGGAATAAATACAGATCGCGGAGACTTCTACGACGTCCGGTGAAACGGTCTTCAAGATCGGCGGCGAGACGAACGCATCCTCCACGAAGGCAAAGGCGCCGTCTTTGACCGCTTCAAACGCCCCTGCACCTGACTCCACGTCCCCTGCCGGGAACGGCCCCGGTTGAACCGCATGGCCCTCGTACCGACCACTAATCCCATTGCGGGTTAGCTGCAGCTGAACTCCGTCCCCACGGCGATGGGCTCAGAAGGGCAGACATCGCGGTCGACAGTGATGTCGCTGATTTCCTTTCCAGCAAACACGTGCATTGACGATGCGGAAGATAAGGCTCGAGTCACGACCCCGACGCCGGGTAACGTTCGGTCCCAGCTCTGTCCGTCAGCGCGCGGCAGGATCTGGATGACCACTTCGTGCGGGTGGTTGTTCATGCGTCCTGTTATCAAGGACAGGGGCTCGCCTGGTTTCCATTTCGTCTTGCGTGAGTGCGGCCCGAGAATGCTCAGCGATTCGCCGTCTGAGTTCATGATCGCAAAGCGCGGTTTTGGGCGCGGCTTTCGATCCGGCTTCGAGGTACTGGGCGGAGGCACAAACAAGCCGAGGTAGTTGGCCGGCCGTGTTTCCACGTGGTCGAAGCACAGAGTCAGGGCCTCGCCAGAGTGCTGCGCGTAGTATCGCTTCGGCTCCTCGGCACCTTTCGGTTCCTGCTCGTACCAGCTTTCGCCCATCAGGGCCTCAAGCTCCTTTCCCAGACCCCAGCCTTGCGCTACACGCGCTGCGGCCGCGGTGGTTATCTCGATGCTGGCTTGAGCATACTCACATCGCTCCGCCAGGAGCTCTGCAAGCTCTCTACGGACCTTGACTACGAATTCCGCATCGGTGGGGCACTCGAGTGCACGACAAAAGCATGCGAGCGCGAGATCTGGATCGTCATGCACATGCAGCCTTCCGGCTTCGGCCCAGACCCAAAATTCGTTGCGTTTCGCCTTAATGACTGTCGATAGAACTTTGGCGGCCTCCGCGTGCCGCCCCAATCGTCGAAGGATCCCGGCGCTGTCCCACTCCAGCCATAACTGGTCGTCGCCCGATGCGCTGGCCGGCTCGCGTCCAGCCAGTTCAACACCTGCTCAAGACGCTCCTTTGGTTGCATCTGCGCGTCCCTTGGCCCATTTCGCGAGTGCTCGAGCGACAAGAACAACGAGGGCAGGATACTGGCCGCCCTCGAACTCATGAGGTTGCCAGTCTTCGCGTAGGTCCCCTACGCCCACCCATTCCGCAAACGCGGCGAACTCGGAAATTCCGGCGCAACTCGACAGAGCTGACTAAGCAGCACGGAACACGCCATGCCTCGCCGTCTGGTGAATCTTGGTGAACCTGATCAATGCCTCATCGATCTTCCGAATGTCTCCCTGCTGTGGACGCTTGTCTTCCTTGATCGCGAGCTGTGCCTTTTTCAGAGTCGGCTTGATCCCGTCGTAGATTGCCCACTCCAGTTGGGACCGAACTCGAAAATCCTTGGGGTCCTTTTCTAAAAGCTCGTAGGCCAATCGTTTCGCGGCCGGCACGTCCCCCTGCTTGCGCAATGTCTGTACATCTTTCCAGCTCATCTTTCCCCCAATCCTCGCCGCTAGGGATGGTGAGCGCCACCGCGCGAAGGTTGCCCAGCTAATACAGTAGCGCGCGCTTTAAGCCTCCTTCGGCCTTGATCGCGCCGATTTGCTCGGTCAGGATCGAAGATGCTGCGCTTTCGATCTATTGATCACAGAGGAAGCATGACGATTCTATGGAAGGTTGCTTGCCAAGAAGACGTATATCCCGGCATGTGGCAACGTTGGTACAAAAATCAATGCGTTGCCAATGGCTGGGCTGCGGACTGGGGCTACAAGCTGGATGAAAGTCCGAAGGCGGAAAGGGTGGAGTGCCGCGCGCAATGCCCTGAAGGCGATGCAGCTTGGCGACTCCCGTGGTTGTTGGGTTGCGTGGACACCGAATTGGCCGACTGGGGCAAAATTACGGCTGGGCGAAGTCGGGATGAACATTGGGCGCCATTGTGCCGAAGGGGCCTGGCCTTCCTGATGGCGAAATGGGTCGGCGCATTCTCGTTCGCTGGGATCTCACCGTTGGCCCTGATAACGCAGACTTGGTAGTCCAGCTACCCACAGGGAAAACCCTTTCAAATGGCGAGCTTCGACCAACAGTGTCGCGCGTCAAGTCAATGTCGTTAGACGACGTGAAAGGACAAATGAATGACCAGTCGAACTGGGTCAACCTTCTCGGCAGCTTTCGATACGAGAGCGCGTTGTCAGATTTCATAGCGAACTACCCGAACCGACTCGAGGACGGACTTCTTCCCCATCCAAACTCGAAAATCAGAGAGCGTGTGTTCAAAGACAAAACTCGCCTCGACGTGCTCCTGATAGATAGGGAGGGACGAGCCGTCATCGTGGAATGCAAGCAACACGCTCCGACGCCTCATGACATCAAGCAGCTTCGTCATTACATGGCTGTGCTCCCACTCGACCGTGCAATTCGCTTGAATTGCGATCCCTGTTCTTAAATGCCGCGCGGACTTGGCGAACATGCACGGCGCCGCCCAATTCAAAGGTGTTGCCTAGCCAGCCGCTTGCCCATCTTGGGCCTATCGTGTGTCCCCTGGGCGCATCGCCACTTCGATGGTTTGCTGCGGCCGATTTCCGACCGTGGCGCAGCCACGTGTCAACTTGGACCGGCGAGACTTACCGGTCCGGATCGATAACCGTCTGCATCAATGCAATTTCGCCCAAAGGTGCGCCCAGCGCGCGTGCGCGTTTCTCCCAGCCACGCACCGCTGTGCACACCTGCCCCGCCACCATGTCCACGGACTTCTTGGGGATGCGGTAGTAGTCGGCGGTGGTCAGCAGCAGGCGCGAATCGGGCGATGTGTCCCGATCGTCGATGGCGAGCACGTGATGATCCTTGTCCGGTTCGGGTTGACGTCGAACGCCGGCGACAGCTGCCAGCCGTCGCCCACACGCAGGAAGCCGTGATTGCGCAGATGATCGTCGCGGTTGCCGATCAGGATGTTGAAGAGGACGCGCCGGAACAGCTGTTCAAGTTCGCGCGCAATTTGCGTCGAGGTGCCGCTGGTCTCGATGGCCCGCACGAGGTCCAGGTAACTGCAGCCTCGCTCTCGGCGACGTCCAGTCGCGTCAGCCGACGAGAACATGCGGCGCGACGTCGGGGTGCGATCGAAACGCTGCACCGCGTATGTGTGGCCACGATCCGAGAGTTGCATCAGCTTTGCCTCGGGCATGTCGATGCCGGCGTCGCGTGAGAGTTGGTAGGTGAGGTACTCCCACAGGCCCACGTCGATTCGGTCATCCAGGGAAGGAAACTTGGCGAGCCACAGCTGTCCCGATGGATCACGGAAGCTGGCTTTCGGTCGTGCGCCGCCGAGTGACGCGCCGGGCGCCACGATCTGCTTGATCCAGCGGACCATCTCAGCCGGACAGATCGGCGTCGCCGCGCTCGATGTGAGCGGCGATCGCTTCAAGCTGGCGCAGCTCGGTGGTCGGCGGGACGCTGAGCGGGCGATCGTCCACGTAATGATTGGACTGCGCATCCACGAGACGCAGCGCGCCCATGCGGGACGCGTCATGGACGCCGACCAGATAACCCGTGCGCGCAGGTTGCGCACCTTGCGCCCGGCTTCGCGCGCCTCGATCGCCTCACGACGATCCATCAGGCGTTGGCCCCAACGATCCGGCGCACCATCCTGGAAGATGCCCGACAGCGCGCTGGCACCTGCTTTCGCATAATGCGGCCCGGCGCCCAAGTGGAGCGCGTGATCCAGCGGGAACGCCGCCACCGGGCCGGCACCCGCCAGCCAACCGGCGTCGTATTCGAAGCTGATCGTGTCGCCGGTCCTGTTCGCCGTCTTCGTCAGGCGGCCGATCAGGGCCGAGCCACCGAGGGATGCGTCATCGATCCAAACGTCCAGACGATTCACGACTTCGGCGTCCGCGGTCGGGCGTTGGTGCGCCGAAGTGCGTTGTCCTGTAATTCGCGACCCAAAACATCCTGCGCAGCGACCAAATCAATGTCACCAGCCAGACCCAGCACGGTCAGCGCGCGCAGCACGGTCGCCAGACTGGTCGACGGATCGCCGCTCTCCAATTTGGCCATCGTCGGGACGCTGACCCCGACGCGTTCCGCCAACACTTGTTGCGTCATTGAGCGGCGCATCCGGGCGGCGCGCAGGCGCTGCCCCAGCGCTTCGATCTGGCGCTGCATGCGGGGATGGGTGGGAGGGGTTCGCTTTGCCATACCAAATTAAATTACATCTCCCGCTTGCAAAAGCAAGTTTATTTTGGGTATTGATCGGAGAGTGGATCGATTCATTGCGCCCTCAAGGGACTTTGGCTACAGCGTCGTGCATCCACACACGACTACGCATACGAAAATGCCTTTGTCCGGCTGGCGACATCACTTCGAGCAGAAGCGATTTTAATAGACACTTGCACTGTCGTTAATGCTGGCGTATAAAGCCAGCCCATGGACGACACCCAATACACCCTGTTCGAACTCGAGGCCGCGACCGGCGTGCCGGCGCGGACGATCCGCTATTACATCCAGCGTGAGCTGGTGGATCGACCGTTCGGGGAGAAACGCGGCGCGTACTACTCGACGAAGCATGTCGAGCAGTTGCTGCGCATTCGCCGCTGGTCCGAAGACGGGCTGTCGCTGGAACGCATCGCGCGACTTCTCTCCTCCGACGCCGCACCGCCGAAGCTCGCGCCCGAGCCCGGGACAATCGCCGTGCGCACGCATGTGCACCTGCGCGCCGGCATCGAACTGGTCATCTCGCCCGATGAGATCGAACTCGACCAAGCTGAACTGCGGCAGTTGATCCGCAGCATCCTCGACGCGACCGACAAAGCCGTTGGTCCGTCCCCGAAACGCAAGGAGTAGGCCCATGGCTGTTGCATCTCCGTCCGTCGCCGCGCACACCCAGATTCTCGTGGGTCCCGGCTTGTCCCCGCTGGAAGGCGCCCGCATCGACGTCGCGATCGACGATCTGCTCGCCGCATACACACTGACGCAGCGCTTTCGCAATGCGTCTTCTACCGATATCGAAGCTGTGTTTACGTTCCCGATTCCGGTCGACGCCGTGTTCCTCGGCTTGTCAGCGACGCTGGGTGAACGCGAACTTGAAGGTCGCGTCGTCGAGAAACAGCAGGCGAACCGCGAATACGAAGAAGCCATCGCCGCAGGTGACAGCGCGATCCTGGTCGAACGCACCCACGACGGCATGCTCACCGCGAACATCGGCAACCTGCGTCCCGGCGAGACCATCTCGGTGCGCCTGAAGTTCGCCGAGTGGCTGGCGTTCAACGGCAACGACGTCCGCTTTCGCATGCCGACGGCCATCGCACCCCGTTATGGCACGCCCGACATGTCGCCGCGCGACCAACCAGTCACCGACCTGCTCGCGCAATACCAGTTCGCGGCCGAGGTGCGCGTGCGCGGTCTGCTCGCGAAGTCGCAACTCGCATCGCCCTCGCATCTGTTGGTGATGGGCCAGAATGGCGACGCGACGGTGCTCACACTGAAGTCCGCGTGGATGGATCGCGACTTCCTGCTCGATGCGCGTTTCGACGACGTCGATCGTTGCAGCGCCGTCGCCGACCGGGATCACGACGGCGACATCGTGTCGGTCGCGATCGCGGCGGATTTCGAGGGCACGGACGAACAGCTGGACGTCGCACTGGTCGTCGACTGCAGCGGATCGATGGGCGGCACGTCGATTGCGCAAGCGCGCAGCGCCATGAAGCAGATTGTCGCCGGACTGCAAGAGACCGACCGCGTCGAACTGATTCGTTTTGGATCCAGCCACGCCGCCGCATTCGGCGCGATGCGCGAACTGACGCGCGATACACGCAGCCTGCTCGAGCAATACATCACCGCTACCGACGCAAATCTGGGTGGCACCGAAACCGTCCCGGCCCTGCAGGCCGCCGCGACGATTCTTGAGCGGACGAATCGCAAGGATGAGCGCACGCGCATCATCTTCCTGATCACCGACGGCGCCATTCATTCCACGCAGATCGACGCGCTGACGGCACGCTGCCGCGCGTCCGGCATCCGCATCTTCGTGGTCGGCGTCGGACTCGCAGGTGGCGTCGACGTCTTCCAGGCCTTCGCCAAGGCGACCGGTGGCGCGGCCGAAATCGTGCATCCGAACGAGGACATGGCCACGCGTGTCGTGCGCCACTTCCAGCGCGTGCGCAAGGGCGCCGGCAAGATCATCGGCATCCAGTGGCCGGGCACGCCGACGTGGACGCATGTGCCGCAGCAGTTCTACTCCGGCGACACGATCCGCATCTTCGCCCGATTCGACCAGAAGGTCGAAGGCGCAGTCGACGTGCAGTGGCAGGCTGGCCAACCGGGACGCGTTTCGCTGCCGATCCGTCATGGCAACGCCGAAGCCTCGGTGTCGACCCTGTCGCGCATGGCCGCGTCGCATCGGTTTGCTGAGAGCCGCGGCGGCGAACGTGTCCAGATCGCGCTCGACTACCAACTGCTCACCGATGTCACCTCGGCGATCCCTGGTGCGGTGCGTGCCGAAAGCGACAAGGCCGGCGATACACCGGAGGTCGTTCGGGTACCGCAGATGATGGCGGCGGGCTGGGGCGGAATGGTTGCGGACGCCTGCGAACTCGGATCGTTCAGCGCCTGCGCCCGATTGCGGCGCGCGCCACAAGCGCGCGCGTCTCGTGCATTGAAGCCGCTTGCTTTGGAGGACTACCTCGATGTCTCGAGTTTCCTGCGCAGAAAATCGAAACCATCCGCAGTGAAGTGGAGCGCGCAGGAGTTCGCAGCGTTCCTGCAATGGTTGTTCGCTGAATTGGATGCGATCGTGAAGGCAGGCGGCGATGTCTACGATGCAGTTTCTGCGGCGATCCTGCGCTGGAAGCGTGTACGCGGCGCGCATCAGACGATCCTTCACGCGATCAGCGGGCACGCATCGGGACCCAGCGAATGGCTTGCGTTGGTCGAGGCACTGGCCATCGCCAGTAACCGCCCGGCGTCGGAATTGGCTGGCCTCAAGCGCATGATCCAGATGGAGCCGCGCTTGCTTGCAACTCCGATCGATCTGACGACAGCGCAAAAGACTGCGGCCACCATCATGTCGTCGTGATGGACAGAGCGATTGCGCAAACGCAGACCAATCAGGCGTGAGGCAGAACCGGATTCTCGATCGCGCCATAGTCGAGCGTGTGCGCGTCGAGCATAAGGATCAGCACCAACGGCACGATGTCGCCAGGGAGGGCGGCCACCGGCTGCCGGAGTCGGTCTTGAACGTCTCGCCTGACAAAGCGGAAGCGAACTACTATCGACCGCAAGTCAGTCCGGAAGCAAACGTGGCCGCATAGCTCACATCAAATTGCCTTCGGAGAGTCCAAGCTTTCTGTTCACGGATCTCATTGGGTCGAATAGAGCACAGAGAAGTTCGTGCTTGAGGGAGGGTGTCATGGTGTCCCAAGCAACACTTTGGCTTGCGCAGTTCTTCTTTGATCGGAGAATCAGAGAACCTTCGGGAGGAGCGCTGTATGCGTATCGTGTTTCGGAAGAAGAATTCGCGGAACTCAAAGTAGTCTTGCGGACTGAAGGAAGAAACTGGCGAAATCCTGGATCCTTTAAACACTGGGCTGGTTGCTACGCGATCTACATTGCGGAGTCCTATCGACGCAATCACGATCCGGAGCAAGGCTGGACTTGGGAACAATTCGATCGGCCACTCGGGCTCGAGATTTTGCCGACCGACAAGGGCGAGATCACCCTCGCCGGACTGAAGTATTGGAAGCGGCCGGTTCGTCGATACGAACGAGGAAATGACTATCTGGGTTCCTTGTTCGCAGAGGGCGGCCTACCTTGGGCCCTATTGAGATCGCCGGTTCATGGATTCGGCCGCGCGGTAAGAAGTGGCATTCTCCACTTCTATGAAGACAATGAAAGCAACCGGTCGGTTGCCGGTCGGATGACAGAGTTTCAAGAATATTTCCTCGTTCGTTTCGGTCCGAGGAAGTGTGCTTACTTCTTGCGGGCATCGTCGGGCAAAGTTAATTGCGATCGTCGAACACTGTCGGCTCCGCGAGGGCGCGGATCCGCTCGAAACGCTTGATAAGGAGATGCAGACATGGCGCAGCGATTTTCCAATCCCACTTGACGACGCCAATGCGGGTCAAGTCATCAGTGAATGGCTGCGTGAAGCCGACCGCGGAAGGCGCGACCAGGAACGAAGACTGCTTGATCGGCCAAGCACCTGCGCACATCGCTTGACGGGAGATGCAACCAGTCTTCGTGAAGTCGTTTCAATCATCGAAATTCAACGGCAAATTTCCTTTCCCATCCCTGCACTTGGCCTATCGAGTACTCGGCTCGAACTCACCTGTTTTGAAAGCGAACGCCTTGTTCAACAGGTTGGCGTTGTGTATGCCGAGTGCGTCGATGGCCAGGTTCGCTTCAAGAGTCCTAAGGCGCGAATCGAGGTGCGCCGAAGCGATGTGAGTCTCTCGCTCAGCCTCAGAGTGCTTGACGCAGGTGCGACAGTCCTTGCCATTTCCCTCACTGGTTCGGCAATTGTCGGCTCAGAGTCTCCCGTCACTTTTGAGCTCGGCGGTGAGGGCGTCTGGTCGTACCTCGCGTCGGACTCTTGCAATACCCGCTCGGAACGCGTGCGAGTTCGGTTGCCAGCAGATTGGGCCATCGAATCCGGACATGGCGAGGTTGTTGCGACTGACGAGAGTGCTTCATGGATTGAGGTCAGCTCAAATGTGACCTTCACCGCAAATGAAGAGCGCGTCAGGATTGGATTTTCTGAAGTCGATTCCTGCCAATACAGACTTTCCGGAACCGTCTCTT
This sequence comes from Lysobacterales bacterium, assembly GCA_016721845.1. Classification (NCBI taxonomy): domain Bacteria; kingdom Pseudomonadati; phylum Pseudomonadota; class Gammaproteobacteria; order Lysobacterales; species Lysobacterales bacterium. Next base: position 5,182 of record JADKHK010000003.1, on the reverse strand, counting down.
TGACGGCGACGCGGCCTGAACAGACGTATCTTGGATGGCCGCGCATCTTGCGTGATGACTCTGGTAGCCGTGCCGCGCAAGATGTTCAACATGTCGTCAACGGACAACGTCGTGCGCTTAGCGGGGGGTTAGTCTGCGGTGCTGTGCAGTATCGCTTGTGTGACACCGCTGGCCATCTACCTGGAATGGAGCGCTGCTATTTGGGGGTACCGACAGCGCGACAACGTTTCGTGTCGTCCTCACTTTGATTGGCGAAAAGGGTGCTACGCCCACGCAGTATTCCAATATTCGTGTCGCCGACGAGCCAGTTCGGCTCCGCCTCAACAGCTATGCCGAGGATATCGCGTCACTGTTTGCCGCGTCGCCGAACCAGGACGGTCAGGTGAGATTGTCTATCGAATCGGGCATCCCGCACGTCGCATTTCAAGTCGCTCGATACAAGTATCGGGCGATGCCTGCGCAGCAAGTTGGGCACATCATAGTTTCTGAAACCGATCACGTGACGCGGGAAAGCGACGTTGCTGTTGCGGCAATGTGCATACCTACTCCCGACGCGTCTCCCCTAGAGTTCCGGGAAGACTTTTCACTCGATACGGGTGTTTATAGTGTTCCTAAGCAACTTGAGAACGATGGGCCTTGGATTGTCTTCGCTCCCGTGAATCGCGAATCGGTTTCGTCCGTTGTTCATTCGTGGAAATCCAGAACGTCGGACCATCGACGAAGTCGGGCCACTTGGCGAAGCGATCCGACAATTTCATCCGGTCAATCGTCCTACGTTGATCGCCGAGCAAATTTCCGAAATGGGGTCCGATGTCAATCACCCCGGGTGGGACTATCTGCGAAAGCTAAAGGACGGTTATTCGCATCTACCGCTTTCGGTTTTCGAGTTCTGGAAGGCAGTCGCCGGCGATGCGCGCTGCCTCGCGCTCGCGGTGCTTCGAGCAGATCTGCCCTGGATCTTTGTTTGCGCATTCAAACCGAGTTGGCTGTGGTCTGGGAGGCCATCCCCTATTGGTCACTGGCGAGATGCAGTAACGGCCTATACCCGGTGGCTAACCGAAATTGACCTGCCGCCGTTACTGGTCAAGCAGCTCACAGAAAACGCTGATCGAAAAATCAAGGCGCTCTGGCCGGGGCTTCTGCACCTTGGCGACTACCTCCAGGGGGCACTTTACCCAATGCTTCGCCGCTGCTTGTCCTAAAGCACTGGCATGACGATCTTCGACGTGACCACCATCTGGACGACCGCTGGCCCACACAATGTGGCGCCGAACTGCGGCGATGGGTGGATTCAACTGAACTGCCCGCTTCAGTAAAGGAGCTTGCGGTACAGAACCACGTGAGTGCGGTGACGTACGTGCCGATGTTCCTCGCATATGTGACTGCCGGCCGCACTTCGCTTGAACTGCCAGGTGTTTCGCCAGCATTTCTCAAACACGCCGTACGCTATGTCGCGAATTTTGACCGAATCAGGTGGTTCGCGCCTGTTCACGCGCTGATGACCTGTCATCTCGCCAGAAGCAACTGATCCAGGGGTGTCATGTCCTACTTTCACAGTTTGATCTCGCAGTCGTTGCAGCGATCCCGAGAATCAACAATGGGTCTGCTCGGCATCCGCCACTCCGAGTTGCGAGATCATGTTCGTCAACTGCTTGCGAACGAACCAGGCGGCACGGGCGACAGCCTGCTTGGCTCGCCGGTTTTCGAGCACACCTTTGGTTGGCAACAGGAGGACAAGCCGCTCAGCGATCTCGAAGGTGGGCTGCTATCGACGCGTCTGCTTGACGGGCTCTCGGCTTCAGGGCTTTACCAATTCAACAGAGAAACGAAGCCGTACAGCCATCAGTTGGTGGCCTGGCGTGCCCTGCTGGAAAAGGAGCCGCGGTCGGTTGTGATCACCAGCGGGACCGGCTCAGGTAAGACTGAGTGCTTCATGATTCCGATTCTCGAGGATCTTGTAAGTGACCGAGAGCAGACGGGCAAACTGGTAGGCGTCCGGGCGTTGTTTCTGTATCCCCTTAACGCGCTGATCAACTCTCAGCGAGAACGCCTGGACGCCTGGACGCGACCCTTTGATGGGGACATTCGTTTCTGCCTGTACAACGGAAATACGAAAGACCGGGCCGAAAGTGTAAGGAAGGACCAGAGCAATCGGCCGAACGAGATCTTGTCGCGAGAACTGCTCCGCCGGGAGCCAGCGCCGATCCTGATGACCAACGCGACGATGCTCGAATACATGATGATCCGGCAGATCGATAGCCCAATCATCGAGGCATCGCGTGAGGCCAAGTCTCTTCGCTGGATCGTGCTTGACGAAGCGCATACCTATGTCGGATCGCAGGCCGCGGAGCTTTCACTGTTGCTGCGTCGGGTCGTGCAGGCTTTTGGCAAGCGTCCAGAAGAGATTCGGTTCGTCGCGACATCGGCGACGATCGCTGACGGCGATGCAAGAGAGAAGTTGACGAAGTATCTCGCTGGATTAGCTGGTGTTCCGGAACACCAGGTAGTGGTCGTCGGCGGTAATAGAGCAGTCCCATCGCTAGCAGCAGGCAGACCGGGTGGCGAGGAGTCAATCGAGCACTTGCTGGCCATCGATCCCGGAAACGAGGCGTCGTCGGCGCGATACCAAGCACTCTCGAAGAATTACCTCGGCCGCTCTATTCGCGACTTTATCGTCGACAGGGGAACCCCGGCACTCCTGGATGAAATCGTCGCGCATGTTTCTGCCTCACTTGTTGGCGTGACCGATGCGGAGCGCAAGTTCGAGGTCTTGTCATGGATCGATTTGATGACGGGAACGGCCGACAAGGCAGGTGGCGATCATTTTCTGAAAGTCCGTGGCCATTTGTTCCAACGCGTGTTACAGGGGCTGTGGTCCTGTGTTGACCCCGACTGTCGGGTAAAGCCAGCGAGTTTGGGGTCATGGGCGTTCGGCAATGTTTATGCGACGCAGCGCGGATCGTGCGAGTGCGGCGCGCCGGTCTGTGAGCTTGCCTTTTGCAATGGATGTAAGGCGCCGCATTTGCTTGCGGAAGATGCAGGTGGCGTCCTTCGCCAAGTCTCGCCCGATGCTGGCGACGAATTTGCAATCATCGAGGACGTCGCGACCGACAGCGAAGAGGCAAATGGCGAAGCCGCAGCTGAGTTGGACAGCTCCCGCAGCGCCCTCTGTCTCGCGCCCCTGACTCAAGCAGGCGAGGGCTATGTGTTACAGCGGGTTGCGCGCGAAACCCACCGCATCGGACACGCAAGCGACCCCGGTGCGTTCTCGATCTCGATGTGCTTGAAGGCCGACGCGACCTGTTGGGAATGCGACGCAACATCCAGGAACGGCATGGATTTCCTTCGCGGCGTTCACCTAGGCGCCCCGTTCTATCTGGACCGGCATCGTGCCGACGGTGCTCGAGTTCTGCCCAGATCCTGAGAAGTCCGAGTTGAATGGCCGATCGCCTGAAGAGCTGCCCGGCCGTGGTCGCCGCGTGATCACGTTTACTGACAGCCGCCAAGGGACAGCACGACTGGCGGTGAGGATGCAGCAGGAAGCAGAGCGATCGCGTCTTCGCGGATTGGTTTTCGAGCTGGTCCGAAACGCACAAGCGAGCTCGGAGGCCAATTTCACACGCGCTGACAAGACGCCCGAAGAGCTTGATCGGGCAGCTCCAGACATTGCGCGACCTTGGAATGAATGAACAGGCTCTGATGCTTGAGCAACAAGCACTTGCCGTTCGATCCGGCGGGGACGCATCGCCTCGTAAGGAAGTTGAGTGGCGGACTGTCGCACAAAGGCTCAGCCGGCACCTCGGATTTGACATCGATTACCGACTACAACCGCCACGCAAACCCTCTGCTCTTCACGGACAATGCGGGAAGTATGGTGATGTCCGAACTCTTGCTAGCCAGAGAGTTCTACCGGCGCCCGAAGAATCAGAACAGCACTGAAACACTCGGGCTTCTCCGCGTCGGATATCGCGGACTGGGAGGATATTCAACATGCGCCGGCCAGTTGGACATCGCGAACTGCTGCTGATGCGGCTGGTAACCGGCGGCCACTGGATGTCGCCGATTGGCGAGACTTCCTGAAAGTTGCGCTGATTTCCCACGTGCGCGAGAACTCGTTCGTTAGCGTGCTACCGGCGATGCGCGATTGGATGGGCTCACGGTTTATGCCGAAAAAGCTGATGCCGCCGACGGCCGATGCTTGAAAGCAGCACGGTCAAGAAATGGCCCCATGTAAAACTCGGGCAAGCTTCACGCCTGATCAAGATTCTGGAGGTGCGGCAGATCTTGATCGAAAGCAACGCGACCAAGCTGACTTGATTGACGGGTGGTTGCAGGCGGCCTGACTGCGTTGGTCAACGCCAGGATTCTGGTGTCATCCGAAGGCACCTACGCACTGGATCGCGATGTCCTGACGTTTTCCCTGCCAACTCGGGCATGGCTATGTCCTGTGACCCGCCGATTGATCGACACGACTCTGCGGGGCGTAACGCCTACCTGCCGTCAAAGTTCGACGTCGAAGCCTACCGCTGCAGCCTGGTATCCCTGCCCAATACCGTACGCTTTGCCCCGTCGGGGAAGCAGAGTCCGTCGCCACCGTGGTGCGCAGACTTGTCTCCGCAGATCCGACAGTGGCGACGCTCCGACGCGACGGTCTCTGGACCGATCTTTGCGATCGCACGACCGAGGGTGGCTATTACTACCGCACGGCAGAACATTCCGCGCAGCAAGAGGCCAATCGGCTCCAGATGTACGAGGCGATGTTCAAGACCGGCCGCATCAATGCATTGAACTGCTCAACGACCATGGAAATGGGTGTCGACATCGGCGGTGTCACAGCGGTCGTGATGAACAACGTGCCTCCTCATCCTGCCAACTATCTGCAGCGAGCAGGCCGTGCCGGCCGGCGCCGGGAATCGCGCGCGATCGCCTACACCCTGTGCAAGGCAAACCCACGGGAAATGCGCGTCTTCCGGAATTCTACGTGGCCGTTCGTCACCAAGATCGCCGCGCCAACTGTCACTCTGAGCTCCGACCGTATTGTTGCCCGGCATGTGCATTCAATGCTTCTTGCGCAATTCCTGGTCGGATTGGATACAGAGGGCGATCGAACCAAGCTCAATCTGAAGTGGTTCTTCGGTGGTGACCCAGAGCCCATAGTCGACAAGTTCATCTTGTTTCTGGC